>JBGTIZ010000293.1:0-3392 GCA_041745395.1 Promineifilaceae bacterium (SeqCode)
GAACAGGAAGCCAGACGGACGGTGGGCAAAATGGGGCTGATACGCGCCCCAACTGCTCATTAACCACAGCACAACGCCCGCGCCCATGCCCCACCATTGCGTCGGATAACGCACGGCATACACGCCGAAGCTGTCGGGTAGGTCGGCCGTGTACCATGCTAAAAACGCCTCTTGCCCATAGCCACAGCCCTCGAGGCCACACGCCAGCCAGCCTCCCGCGTAGCAGAGGGTGAGGGCGGGGGTGTATAAATCGGCGTAACGTGCCCACGGCCGTGTCTCTTGCCCTTTCTTGAGCCGACCCCACAGCCAAAACAGCACCAACGCCCCCCACATCGCTCCCACACCGTTAAACCCGCCGCCCCATACCAGCCACGCCTCGGCGGGATGCAGTTGAAAATAGGCGTGATTTGCCAGCAAAAAGCCGAGCCGTCCCCCCACTAACCCACCCAGCACCGCGACCAACGCCCCATCCAGCCAGCCCGCCAGCCGAAAATGGGGCCGTCTGTTCAGCCACGCCGTTTGCCCCAAAGCGAGGGCAAGCACCACGCTCCACACGGCCGTGTAGCTATATAAAAATCCCCAAGAGAAGCGGGCGAGAATGGGATACATGCTAGAGAGTAAGAGAGGGTGAGAGGAAGAGAGTCGCTCAGGACTGAGTCTACGGTAAAAAGGTCAAATTAATCGCGAAGGGGACGAAGAACGCGGAGATTTTCCTGAGAACTTCCGCTCCTTTCGTCATTCATAATTCGTACTTCGTCCTTTTTTTAGAGCCTCATCGCTCAGCACTCGTAAAAAAACGGGCGTTGTAGACCGTGCCGGCGGCGAGGTCGTATTGGCCGAGGAAGGGGGCGATGTCGCGGCAGGTGAGGCTGAGTTCGGCGTCGCTATCGGGTTGCACCACGGCCGTGTACGCGCCCCCCGTGAGGGTTGTTTCGCCGCCTGTGGTGGGGGACAGGCGCAAAAATTGGGAGTTTGGCCCACTGAGCAGGATGATAACGGAGCAGGGCGTGTCGTTTTGCACGCGATACACGGCCGTGCTGTCTTGATTCAGGTCGTCCGTGCCTGCACTGGCCTGCAAGGGCGGCAGTTGCCCCGCTAAACCGCTGGCCTGAATTTGGGCCACCTGTGCGTCTACCCAGCCCGCTGTGGCCCGGGCGGCTACCTCACTGTCGGGATAAAAAGCGCGGAGATAGGCGAATTTTTCGCTGGCTCCTGGATAATCTTGCGCGGCCAGCAACGCTTCCCCCCAACGCAGGGTCACGGTCGTCGCTTCGGTTTGGGCGGCGGGGATAAGGTCGGGAGGCCCGTATTGGGCGATGGCTTCAAAGGCGAGCGTGGCTTGGCTGTAATCCTCGGCCGTGGCTCGTTCTTGGGCGTAGGTGAAGAGGGGAGGAGCCACGTTTTGGCGGAAGGTGGACACGGCCGTGTCATAGCGATCCGCGCCCACGTCGGCTGGCTCTTGGGTCAGAATAGTCATGTAGTTGACATAAGCGGCAGAAATATTCCCCGCCGCCAGTTCGGCTTGCCCTTGAGCCAAGGCCAAGCGTGCCCGCAGGCGGCTGATTTCTTGCTGGTCGGTGGGGTCGTCGCCCCGTATCATCTCGAGCGTGTCGAGCTGAGTCACGGCCGTGTCATAGTGGCCATTTTCGATGAGTTCTTGTACCCATGCCTGATAGGTTTCGGCCACGGCCGTGTCTGCTTCCTCCAGCCGGGCGGGGTCGGTAATGCCCCCATACGCTTGCAGAGCCGCTTCATATTCCCCGGCCGTGCGGTGCGCTTCCGCTTGAGCCAGCAAGAGGCGGGCGCTGTTTTGACGAGCAACCGCTGCCGCTGAGGTTGTGCCATATAGGGCGTTAATCTCCTGCAAGGTTTGCAGGGCCGCTTCGGTGTCACCCCCTACCTCTTGCTCGGTGGCACGGGATAGCAACGTTTGCGCTTCTGCTTCCCGCATCGTCTCGTCATTGGGCAGGAGGGCGCAAGCAGAGAGCGTTAATAGCAATATTATGTAAAGAAAAAGACCCAGCCAGTGGTGTCGGGGCTGGGTCGGGATGGTGGTGTGATAGAGGTGCATATGGTTGGGGGAGTAAGAAGTGAAAGGTGAAAAGTGAGAAGTTGAGTCACTCCTCACGTTTTACTTCTAAACGGCCGCTTCGGTAGCGGGAGGGGACACGGCCGTGTCTGTGGCCATAACCTGCGCCACATCTGCCGCCCGCGCCGCTTCAAAAGCGACAATAGCTACTTCCAGCATCTCGAAACTTGGCTCACGGGTGGTCAGCTTTTGCAAGGCCAAATTCGGCTTGGTAATGGCGCGGATAAACGCCTTATCCTGATGCCGCGCCGTAAAGCGCAAAAACTCATAAGCGATACCGGCAATGACGGGAATGAGCAGGAGGCGGGTGAGCAAGCGTAACAGGATGCCCATGGGCGGCAGAAAGCTAAAGAGCAAAATCGAAATAATGACCACGGTCAGTAAAAAGCCGGTGCCACAGCGGGGATGCGCTAGCGGGAAGCGAGCGACCGATTCTGGCGTTAGTTCCGCGCCTGCTTCGTAGGCGTGAATCGTTTTATGCTCCGCGCCATGGTACATAAAGACGCGCTTGATGTCGCTAATTTGCCCAATGCCCCAGATGTAGCCAATAACTATCACCAGCCGAGCCACCCCTTCCACCAAATTACTGAGCAAGTTGTCCTCTTGGGCACTAACCAGCAGGCCGCCAATAAAGGCGGGTAGCAGAATAAATAGCCCAATGCTGAGACCCAGCGAGAAGAGCACCGTGCCAATCATGGCGGGTTGCTTGAAGATGTCAGCGGGGTTGGGCGGCGGGGCGTCTTCGTCCGTTGCTTCTTGTGGTTCGGCCACTTCAGCGGAGAAGAGCAGGCTCTTCATGCCTAGCCCCAGCGCGTCCCACAGCATGGTCAGGCCACGTAGAAAGGGGGTGCGGCTAATCGGGCTGTCGTAAATGCGGCGGTTTAATTTTTCTTGGTGCAGAATAATTTTGCCCTGCGGGTTGCGCACGGCGACGGCGAAAGCGTTTGCTCCGCGCATCATGACGCCTTCGATGACGGCTTGGCCGCCGTAAACGGGTGGAGGAGTTTGGGTTGACATAGTTTTTTTTGTGCTGAGTGGTGAGCGATGAGCGATGAGTGCGCTTTGCTCTATATCTAATATCCAGTGTTGACTTGTGGAGAGTGATTGTACTGGGGCAGGGGGTGGGTTACAAGCACGGCCGTGTGCCTATTCTGAACGTCTTAGGTATCTTCCCAAAAATTCGGGGGGAAAGGCAGGATTAGACGCTATTCTAGGCAGGGGACTTTTGGACAATGAGTTCTGCGAGTGTCGGCATCACCATCTTTCCCGACACACGGTCAATAAAGTAACGGAAGATATCGAC
>JBGTIZ010000294.1:0-8098 GCA_041745395.1 Promineifilaceae bacterium (SeqCode)
ACGCCAACCCCGTCAATTTGGTCGAGGACAAGCGGGAAGCAGAGAGTAGCCGCGTCGTCATTTCCACCTACCACACCATGATGAACCTCATTGACCAGATGCAGGAAGGGGAGCGGCTGTTTAGCGTGGGGCATTTTGACCTCATCATCATTGACGAGGCGCACCGCTCCGTCTTTCACAAATTCAAGGCGATTTTCTCCTACTTCGACAGCCTCCTGCTCGGCCTGACCGCCACCCCCAAGGATGAGGTAGACCGCAACACCTACAGCCTGTTTGACCTGGCCCCCGGCGCACCCACCTATGCGTATGATTTGGAGCTAGCGGTGGCGGACGGCTCTCTCGTTCCGCCGAAGCATATCCCCGCCCCCACCCAATTCACGAGCGACGGCATCAAATATGAGTCCCTTTCCGAAGAAGAGAAGGTGGAATGGGACGCGCTAGAGTGGGCCGAGACGGGGGACATTCCCGACAAGGTCAGTACCGCAGACTTGAATAAGTGGCTCTTTAACGAAGACACGGTGGACCAAGTGCTGGAAAACCTGATGCGCCACGGCCTTCAAGTCGCGGGAGGGGATAGGCTGGGCAAGACGATTATCTTTGCCAAAAATCAGGAACACGCCCGCTACATCATGGCGCGATTTGACCATCATTATCCGCAGTACGCGGGTCAGTTCACGGCCGTGATTACGAGCGAGGTCAACTATGCCCAAAAGCTCATCGAGAAGTTTAGCGAGAAGGAAAAGCCGCCCCACATCGCCGTTTCGGTCGATATGCTGGACACGGGGATTGATGTGCCCGAGGTGGTCAACCTCGTCTTTTTCAAACCAGTGCGCTCCAAAACGAAGTTTTTCCAGATGATCGGCCGGGGGACGCGGCTCTGTCCTGATCTGTTTGGTCCGGACGAAGATAAGCAGGCGTTTGTCATTTTTGACCATTGCCAAAATTTCGAGTTTTTTGAGGCGTATCCAGATGGGGTGGTGGCGAAGGCGCCCCCGTCGCTGGCGGAACGTCTTTTCAAGCAGAGGTTAACGTTGTTGGAAAAGCTCCACCACACGGCCGTGCGTCAGCCAGATGGAGAAGCGGCTGAACTGGCGCAGGCCATCAAAGAGAGCCTGCATCAGCAGGTCGCCAACATGAACACGGCCAACTTTATCGTCCGCCCCGCGCGGGAATATGTGGAAAAGTACCAGCGGCGCGAGGCGTGGGAGCGCATCGGGGCACAAGAACTGGGGGAGTTGGAGGCGCATGTGGCGGGCTTGCCCACCACGTTGCCCGAGGATGGGGAGTCGGCTAAGCGGTTTGATAATCTGCTGTTGCAGATGCAGATAGCTTTTGTAGAGAACACGGCCGTGTTTGTCCAAATGCAAAATCAGGTCATGGAGATAGCCGCCGGGCTGGAAAGCAGTTTCGCCGTGCCCCTCGTCGCCGCCCAAAAACAGCTCATTTTTGCCCTACAGGACGAAGCGTATTGGGAGACCATCAATCTGCGCCAGCTAGAGGAGGTGCGGCTCGCCCTGCGCCACCTGATGGATTACGTGCCCAAGCGCACGCAAAACCCGCTCTACACGCAGTTCAGCGACAAGATGCTCATGGGGGAGGAGCGGCCCATTTATCTAGGAACCAGCGGCGTGCGCAAGAAGCAGTACCGCCAGAAAATCCGGCAGTTCATCTATGATCATGAGTCGTTGCCGGCCATTCGCAAAATACGGCAAGCGGAGCCGTTAACGGGCAATGATTTGGTCGCTCTAGAGACCTTTTTCTACGAATCAGATATTGTCGGCGGTCGTGAAGCGTTTGAAGCGGCATTGGACAAACAGGACAATCTAGCGCTGTTCATTCGGCGGCTGGTGGGGCTGGACAAGCGGGCGGCGCGGCAGAAGTTTAGCCGCTATCTGGATGATAAAACGCTCACGGCGGAGCAGATTGAGTTTGTGAATTACATCATTGAGCAGTTGGCGACGTCGGGGGTGGTGGAGGTGGGCAATTTGTATGAGGAGCCGTTTACGTATCTGCATGGGCAGGGGTTAGATGGGGTGTTTGGCGGGGAGTTGGCGGATGGGTTGGTGGCGTTGGTCAGGGAAGTGAACACGGCCGTGGGTTAAACTTAAACTGCACGCCCTATCCTACTGCAAAAACCAACAAGACCCTAAAGGTTTTGGAAACCTTTAGGGTCTGGACTCGAGAAAAAACGGCTATTGAAGGTTAAAAATTTAATTCGGTAATAACGGCTTCGTCGTGGCCGTAGGCGGCGAGGTGTGCCGAGACAGGATTTTTTGTGTGAGTAATTTGTGACCAATACAGAATTAATTTCTTAAAGTCCAAAAGCCATTACGACGAACGGGGAGCCGCCGAACGGCGCGACTTCGCCCGTTTCCCCCCCCCCCGATAACTCGGTGCTTCCAGCAAGAAAAACGTACAGCGACTGCCATCCAACATGCGCGACGCCAAGCGCGGGTCCAACTCATCAATCGGCGTGGCCGTCGTGATGACCGTCGGCAGTTGCGCGTTATAGCGATAATTAAACAACTGATACAGCTTCTCCCGCGCCCACGCCGTCGCGCTCTCCGTGCCCAAATCATCCAAAACCAAAATAGGCGCGGTTTTCACCTCATGAAACCGCTTATCATACGTTGTGCCACTGGCGGGATTAAACGCCGCCCGCAAATGGTCGAGCAAATCCGGCACGACGATGAACAGCACCGCATCCCCGTCGCGGCTCAGGTGATTGGCAATGGCCGCCGCCAGATGGGTTTTGCCGTTGGCATACACCGTGCTGTTAAACACCAGCCACCCCTTTGGCTCCTTGGCAAACGCTTGCGCCATGTCATAGGCGCGGCGCAAATTGACCGCTTGCGTGCGCGTCAACTCTTGATCACGCAAATCAAAGCTCTCGAACTGTTTGTCACCGTGCAGGTTTAGCGTAGAGAGGTCAGATTGGTCTTGGTCAACACCCGCCCGTCGAAAATCGGGGGCGAGCAAGGTCAAAATTTGGGACACGGCCGAGTCAGCCACCCGTGAGCGAATCCGAATCTCGATAGATTCTAGCTCCTCGTTCGTCGTCACAATTGTGGGGAGCCGCGCCGTGTAGCGATAATTAAAAATTTGGTACAGCTTCTCCTGCGCCCATTCCGTGTTGCTCTGCGTACCCAAATCATCCAAAATGAGCAACGGGCTGTTGCGAATTTCCTCAAAACGCTGGTCGTAACTGGTCAAGGCTCCCGGTGCGTAAGCCCCGCGCAAATGGTCGAGCAAGTCCGGCACATTGACCAGCAAAACGGGATGCCCCATTTGCAAACGATGATTGGCCACGGCCGCGGCCAAATGCGTTTTGCCACAGCCATACCCCCCTTTCAACACCAGCCACCCCTCAGGTTGCTTGGCATACGCCAGCACTCGGTCATACACCAGCTTTAGATTGCGCTGTTTTTGCGGGGTCAGCCCCAGTCCTTCTGCCCGAAAAGTGGCAAAAGTACACTCTTTAAGCAGCCCCAACTGACTCATCTGCACCAATTTATCGGCCCGTTTGGCCTCCTGAGCCACTTGACGGCAGACGCAGGCCACCGCTCGCCCAAAACGGGGGTCAGCGGGGGGCACATCGGGGATGATAAAACCCGCGCCTTGGCAATGGGGGCAATCAGGGTCGCCCCCACCGCTTTTGCTTAAATCGCTTAAAGGGTCGGGAATCGGCTCAGCGTTCGATAATGTCTTGGAGGTCGTTGGGGATTTGATACTCTTTTGTAGTATCTCGGCGACTGTTTCCATCGTTTTGTTTTCCTTCTTGTTGCCAACGGCGCAAAATGCTCAGCACATAACGCCATTTGCGCACGTTGTTTTTGACGGCAAGTTCTATCGCTTCTTCCAGCCAGCGGGCGGGGAAGGTTTGTTCGGCGTCGCGCAGTTCGTCGGCAATAATGGGGGTGAGTGTGCCGATGTTCTGCTCGTAGAGGACAAAAACATTGGGTCGCTCAACCAGCACGCTGAGGACATTTTCTTCGGATAAATGGGGTCGCCACTCTCCTTTGGTAATGCCTTCCACGGCCGTGCGTCCCTTATCCGTGTTCAAAAAATAGAGGTCAACTTCCCCATCTTTACTCTCCACCGTCACATGCAAAAACGTGCCCCGCGCCACCGCTCGCTCAATCGCATCCAGCAAAATCTTGCTGGCCTCGGTCGGGTTTGCGCCCAGCCCTTTGAGCAAGTACGTGTCGCTAATAAAATCCGCCAGGCGTAAATAGCGCACCTGCCCCTCTTTATGATTCAAGGCCCACATGGCGTACAGCGTCACCTTGAGTTCGGCCAAGTTGTCTATGATGGGCAGGAGGTCACTAAAAAAGAGGCTGGGGATAACGGTCGGGCTAAGTTTGCCGTCGGGAAAGCCAGAAAAACCTTGCATACTGGGGCTGGTGCTCATAGCAGATTACCTCGCTAGCAAAAGATAGACACAGCTTAACACAAGGAAGCGGGCGGAAGAAGGGAGGCGTGAGGAACTCTCCTAAAGCTTGACTTCTTGCCGCTGGAGGTTGGCAAAGCTGGCGAGTTCACCGTTCCAGTACAGGTCAATGGTGGCGGTGGGGCCGTTGCGATGCTTGGCGACGGCGATTTCGGCAATGCCAGGGCGTTCGGTGGTGTCGGGATTGTAATATTCGTCGCGGTAGATGAACATAACGATGTCGGCGTCTTGCTCGATGCTGTTGTGCACAACAATGTTATCCGCCACGAAGTTGTGATGCGTGGGCACGGTTAGGTCGAATACTTCTTCAACACCATCTGGTTCAATGGAGACGATGGGATCCCAATAAATGTCGCTGTCGGCTAATTGTTGGAGTTCAGTGGCAGACACGGCCGTGGCCACCCGCATGGCTCGTTCACGGCTCACGTTTTGCTTGTATAAACTCGTGCCGCAATAAGGCTGGTTAATCGCCGCCTGCATTTCACGGCCACTCATGCCTTTGGCCGCCATTGCCGGAACCACGTATTGTCTCCAAATCGTATGAGGCAATACATCCCGATTGGTATTGCCTACTTTATCTTGCAGATAGATCGCTACTTTTCCAATTTGTTGCTGTTTATACGCACCTGTTGACCCAATGTGGGTCACAAATTGACATTGGTCATCACGGCCAGACACAATAACGTGGAATTGGTCACGTCCTTTGCCTTTCTGTGAAACTCGTTTAATACGGGCGTTAATACCTACATGCAACAACAATGTTTGTACATCAACAGCTAAGGTCTCGCTACTCGAGGCATAATAAATTGCGGGCACATATCGCTCGCCTGTTTTACGCATGACGACACAGCCATCTGTTGCCCACAAATGGCGCAAAAAAGTAGCAACATGCGTGGCTGGCTGGTGGAAAATAGGCGAAGGTACAAATTTTTCATGAGAACGTAGGTCAAAAATACCAAGCTCATCAAACCATTCAGCCACCGCGTTGCGCACACCATGCGTATGATGCTTGGTCGAAGCTAAATAGACTTGATACCAACTGCGCTCTGCTTGAATACGGGGAGCAATTTCATCGCCAAACACGGCCGTGGTTAAATCAGCCACTTGCTCCGCCAAATCTAATTCACGAGTCGTATACTGGACGGCATGTCTGGCTAAAACACACCCATCCCCGATGAGATGCGCCAACAAGGCTAATTCTGGTTCGCTGATGGTTGCTTCGGACACGGCCGTGGGCAAAACACGCGGCAACGCCAAACGTTCACCCACCGCCAACTCATCCAACCGCTTCCACCCCGCAAACGAGCGAAACTGATGATTCCCCGTTGCTCGAATCGTGCGCCCCAAGCGCGTCGTCAGACGGAACACGCGCTTTGTGCCCGTGGCAAATGCCTGACTTACTGGGGCGGGAACCAACTTCCAAGATGATTCATCCAGAGCCAACACCTCAAACCCGCTCTGCCCCACAAGCGACTGTATCGGCACGCGCCGCCCATCAGCCAACGCCACCAGCGTATCCCCCGTCAAACAGCCCGAGTCACGCAGGTCAGACAGCATCGGCCGTTTGTCCTGCCGGGACTCCACGGCCCGGCTCAACTGCGCCGCCGCCACCACGGGCACATCCAATTCCCGCGCCAACTGCTTCAGTCCCCGCGAAATATCACTAATTTCCTGCACTCGATTGCCACCACTGCCCGAAGACCTGTCCGACTGCATCAACTGCAAATAGTCAATCATGATCATGTCTAGCCCATGCTCCGCATACAGGCGGCGGCATTTGGTGCGCAACTGCATAGGCGTCACCGAGGGGCTATCATCAATAAAAATGCGCGTTTCGGACAGATTACTCACGGCTTTATAAAAAAGAGGCCACTCTTGGTCATACAAATGCCCGCGCCGCAATCGTTGCACGTCAATCCCCGTCTCGGCGGCCAACATGCGCTGTACCAATTGCTCGCCCGACATTTCGAGGTTGAAAATGGCGATGCGCTTACCGTGGGTGCGCGCGGCGGTGAGGGCGATGCCGTTTTGGAAGGAAGTTTTCCCCATACCGGGGCGGGCGGCAATAATGAGCAGGTCGGATTTGTTGAGGCCGCCCAGCAGGCGGTCAATATCGGTGAAGCCCGTGGGCACACCCACGATGTCTTGGTCGCGGTTGTGTAGCTCTTCGATGCGCTCCAGATACGCTTGGGCGATTTGCTTGACGTGAACGAGGTCGCGGGTGGTGCGTTGTTCGCTGACGGCAAAGAGGGTTTGCTCGGAGCGGTCAATAACGACGGCGATGTCTTCGTCTTCTTCGTAGGCGAGGCTGGCGATTTCGCCCGCCGCTTTGATGAGGTCACGCCGCACGGCCGTGGCCTCGACTATTTTGCCATACGCATGAGCGTTCAGCGACGTGGGTACAGCACTCACCAAACCGATGATGTACGGCTCGCCGCCCACCTCTTGCAACTGGTCGCGCCGACGCAACTCCTCCAGCAGGGTTAGCGTATCGACGGGTTCGTTGCGCCGATGGAGTGTCAGCATGGCGTCATAAATCCAGCCGTTGGCGACGCTGTAAAAGTGCGCGGTGCGCAAAAAATTGGAGACCTCAAAAACGGCGTCGGGGTCAATGAGCAAGGAGCCAAGGACGGCTTCTTCCGCTTCGCGGTTTTGGGGGGGGAGACGTGGTTCGGAGTTGCTCATAGTTTAACAGGGAGAAGTTGAACTTCTAGTTAGGCAAGTTGTACCAAACAAAAACGTGAAACGAGGAAAATGTTACTTCCTGCGTTTCACGTTGGCTAGCTGGGGTAGGACAAAACCACGGCCGTGGGCCGAGGTTACTTGTCTTCATCTTCAAAATCGTCTAAATCAAGCGAATCCACAAAATCAGCAAAAGCGTCCAGCACTTCTTCATCTTCCGCCGCAGGTGGCATTTCGCCGGGTTCATCAACGTCACTCAAATCTGGCTCAGGCACAATCCCTGTTTCATCCATGACCGCTTCATCAATGAAAATCGGCACTTTGGCGCGTACGGCGAGCGCGATAGCGTCCGAGGGACGACAATCAATATCGGTCAGGTTGCCATTTATGTCAATATAAAGGCGGGCGTAGAAGACTTGGTCGCGCAATTCGTTAATCAAAATGTGCGATATTTTGCCTTTGGTCGCCTCAATGACATTTTTGAGCAAGTCATGAGTGAGAGGGCGGGCAATTTGTGTGTCTTGTAGCTCGAGCGTAATGGATTCCGCTTCACACGGGCCAATCCAAATAGGTAACTGTCGGTCACCATCTACATCCCGCAACATGACGATGCGATGCTGAGAGATGAGGCTAATGCGGATGCTATCAATAACGACTTCTATCATAAGCTACTGTCCTCTTTGACCGTGGTTTGGGGGCTAAAACCACATGTATTCGGTGTTGTGTCGCCTAGGCCAGCTAGCAGTTTAGCTTGCTTGGCTACGACTATCCATTCTAGCATAAAAAA
This sequence comes from Promineifilaceae bacterium (SeqCode), assembly GCA_041745395.1. Lineage (GTDB taxonomy): Bacteria > Chloroflexota > Anaerolineae > Promineifilales > Promineifilaceae > Hadersleviella. The sequence goes on from JBGTIZ010000294.1 coordinate 7,920, forward strand.
GAGGGGCTGACATGGCTCAGACAATTAGACTTTTGTGTGAGTGGGCGGGTCGCGGGGGGCTGACCTCTATAATCGATAGTCAATTAGGAATTGTCTGAAAACAACTTCCTGATTTCGGCAAACGGTCACACGCCGAGCCGCCTGCGGCGGCTCGGCTATTCTAAAAGGGTGTTTTTTTT
>JBGTIZ010000295.1:0-18063 GCA_041745395.1 Promineifilaceae bacterium (SeqCode)
GGGAGAGGGGTTAGGGGTGAGGGGTTTTTTACCGAACTAACTTCTTAAAGTCCAATAGCCGTTTTTTCTCGAGTAAAAAAGCTCTCGTTCCTTAACAAAACAAAAATCCCATCATCGAGAGGAAACCATCATGCAAGCGGGAACAGAAACTAGAGATTTTGTCATCATCGGGTCCGGCTTCGGCGGGAGCGTATCCGCCATGCGGCTCACCGAAAAAGGGTACAACGTCCTCGTCCTCGAGCGCGGCAAGCGATACAACGCCGAAGACTTCCCCGAAACCAACTGGAACCTGCCCAAATACCTCTGGCTCCCCGCCGCCCGCTGTTTTGGCATCATGGGCATCAACTTCCTCAACGACATCATGATTCTGAATGGGAGCGGCGTCGGCGGTGGCAGTCTCGTCTACGCCAGCACCCACATCAAACCCAGCAAACGCTTCTTTGAAGACCCCCAATGGCGCGACCTCGCCGACTGGGAAGCGGAACTTGAACCCCATTACGAAACCGCCAACCGCATGTTGGGAACCGCTCCCAACCCCCGCTTGTGGCCTGCCGATAATATTCTCAAAGAAATCGCCGACGAAATTGGGCAAGGGCATACTTTCAAACCTACCCCCGTGGGCATCTTCTTTGGGGAAGAGGGCAAAACCGTGCCCGACCCCTTCTTTAATGGAGAAGGCCCCGACCGGGCTGGCTGTGTTCATTGCGGCGGCTGTATGGTCGGCTGTCGGCACAATGCCAAGAACACACTCGACCGCAACTATCTCTATCTGGCCGAAAAGTGGGGCGCGGAAGTGCGTCCCGAAGCGAACGTGGTGGACGTGCGCCCGCTCTATGGTCGCCAGCCCGATGGGGCGCGGTACGAAGTGGTCTACGAAAAGACGACCGCCTGGTTTATCAAGCCGCGCACCACAGTGCGCACCCGCCACGTTATCTTCTCGGCGGGCGTGCTGGGCACGGTGAACCTGCTCCTACGGCTCAAAAACGAAACCCACAGCCTGCCCAAAATCTCTGACCAACTGGGCGAAGTGGTGCGCAGTAACAGCGAAGCCCTGATGGGCGTCACGGCGCGGGTGGGGGATGAGGCGCGGGACTTCTCGAAAGGGGTGGCGATTACCTCCCACTTTTGGGTCGATGACGTGACCAGTGTCGAACCGGTGCGCTACCCGCGCGGCTCGTCGCTCATGCGCAATTTATCGGTGCCGCTAATTAACCTTGATGGGGGATTGGGCAGTCGGCTATGGCAGTTTGCCAAGTACACGGTCAGCCAGCCGTATGATTTCCTCAAGGCGCGTTTCCTACCCGGTTGGGCGCGGGACAGCACTATCTTGCTCATCATGCAGACGGTAGATAACCGCATGAGGCTGATGCGTGGGCGCAATGTATGGACGGCCTTTCGCAAGGGGTTGGTGTCTGAAATGGATCACACCAAGGGGATTCCGGCGGTGATTGATGCGGGGCGTAAGGTGGTCAATATGTTTGCCCAAAAGACGGACGGCATTCCCGCGTCCACGGTGAACGAGGTGGTCTTAAATTTGGCCTCGACGGCGCATATTTTGGGCGGCTGTGGCATAGGGGCGGACGAAAAAAGTGGGGTGATTGATACCAAGCATGAGATGTTTAATTATCCGGGTATCTTTGTGGCGGATGGCTCGGTTATCCCCGCTAACTTGGGCGTGAATCCTAGTCTAACGATTACGGCGATGACGGAGCGGGCGATGTCGCTTATGCCCGAAAAATCGGCGGCGGAAGAGCCGACGCCCCTGTATCAGCCATCAGCTATAACGATGCAACATGAGCGGCGGAAGGTTTCGGCTTTCGCCCGCACGGCCGTGTCTCTTTCCCTACTCACGGCCGTGGTTGCTATCCTCGCCCTTCTCTTTAAGAAGTAACGAGAAAAAAGTAACGAGTGCTGAGCGATGAGCGATGAGTCGCCCACTCAGCACTCGTTACTCATCGATCATCACTGTTCACTGTTCTAACTGACCCACTCCGCCTATCATCCCCCACGCCAATCACTTCCCCCGCGTCATTCACCCCCACGCTGTGCGCCCCGCCAAAATAGAGACTGCGGCTCGGCCAGCGGTTGACCCAATACCCCAGCGATTCTAGCTCATCCACGGCCGTGGGGTTCACCCCCGCCTCACACTGCAAAACCTTCTGCTCCAGATGAATGCGCGGCGCCAGCACCGCCTCCTCCAGCGTCATATCAAAATCCAGCACGTTGCTCAGCACCTGCAAAATGGCACTGCGAATGCGGATACTTCCCCCACTGCCCACCACCAGCTTTATTTTGCCATCTTTCAGCACAATGACGGGGGACATCATGGTGTTGATGCGCTGGCCGGGCGGCATTTGGTGGAATCCTTGCGGGTGCAAATCCTCTTCCCCCAGCATATTGTTAGGAATAAACCCCGTACCGGGCACAATATAGCCCGCCGATTCCCCCGCCGACGTGGTCAGGCCGACGGCCATGCCTTCGCCATCAATGACGCTGATATGGCTCGTATCGGGATGGCTTTCCCGCTCGTTGAACATCTGGCTGGGGCGGCCTTTCCAGAGGGCGGCGGCCGTTTCGGCGGCAAAATCATTGACAAATTCGTCATGCAAAAAGGCGGTCACCGCTTCGGGCATGGTCAGGTAACGATGGGCCATGTCCCAATGGCGACGGGCGCGGGTGGTGGCGGACATCGCTTCGGTGAACAGTTGCATGTAGTCGGCGGTCTGGTGGCCGTAGGCGCGCACGTTGAAGTGGCTGAGGAGCTTGAGGGTGAAGGCGGTCAGCACGCCGCCGATGGAACACGGCCGTGGCAAATAAACATCATAGCCGCGATACGGCAGATGAATCGGGGTTTGTTGCAACACCTGATATTGCGCCAAATCCACGGCCGTGAGCAATCCCCCATGCGCCGCTTGGTCGGCCACAATCGCCTCCGCTAAACGACCCGCCCGCAGGGTGTCCGCCCCTTTGGCGGCAATCAGCTTGAACGTGTCGGCTAAATCAGGAATGTGCAGAAGGTCTTCATGGCTGAGCAGGTCGTCCCCTCGCCCGAATATGTCACGCATCACGGCCGTGTTCATAAAAATGGGGTACAGCAGTTTCAGCGTCACCGCCTGATACTCGGTCAGGTGGATGCCTTCTTCGGCCAGCTTAATCGCCGGAGCCAGCACATCTGCCAAAGGCAAACGGCCGTGGTCAACCACCATTTGGCACAGCCCAAACACATTGCCCGGCACCGCCACCGAGCCACGCCCCACATAAAAATCTTGGGTGGTCGCCCCAAAATCAACCGTCACCTTTTGGAAATCAAGCTGACTAGGCGCGAGGGGAATCTCACGGCCGAGGCCCGGCATCGTGCTAAAAAAGTCGTAGACATGGCTCTGCCCCGTCTGGGGGTCAAAAATATGGGCCAGGCCACTGCCGCCCAAGTTCACCATAGCCACTTCACTCAGGAAGCTGACAAAGGCGGCGGCCACGGCCGCGTCCACCGCATTGCCCCCTTGTGCTAAAATATCAACGCCCGCTTGGGCGGTTTGCGGGTCACCCGCCGCGACAACACCGTTCATGTTTCGTCCTTAAAATTTGGAGAAGGTCAGCTTCTTTAGAGAAGTTGACCTTCTTGGTTGAGATATAAGACCAATGCAAAGCGAGAAGTTTACTGCTGAACGGGTAAATTCGCCACTTGCCAGCGGGCGTTGCGTTATCACGGCCGTCTGTTTTATGATTCCCTTCATCGTTCCAAACTGTAAATGGTAAATTATCAATGGTGAATGGTAAATGAACGCCGCCATTCACCATTCACCATTCACCATTTACCATTTATCGGTCACCATTCACGAGGCATCACATGAGCACTATCTTCTTAACTGGTTTCCCGGGCTTTCTTGGCTCTGCCCTAGTTGAGCGTTTATTAGACCGTCATCCAAGTGAGGTGACGATTACCTGCTTGGTGCAGGAGAAGTATCGGCCGCTGGCGCAGGAGCGAGCGGACGCGCTCACGGCCGTGCAGGATGATTGGCACGGCCGTGTTCTCTTGGTCAACGGCGACATCACCACCCCCGATTTGGGGCTAGACGAAGCCATCTACACCACCCTGCAACAAGAGACGGTCGAAATTTATCATCTCGCGGCCGTGTATGATTTGGGCGTCGGCCGTGAACTGGCCGTGCGCGTCAATGTAGACGGCACGGTACACATGCTCGACTTTGCCGAGCAATGCCCCCACCTCAACCGGTTCCAATACGTCAGCACCTGCTACATCAGCGGTCGCCACGCCGGGCTTTTCACCGAAGATCATCTTGTCGAAGGGCAAACCTTCAACAATTTTTATGAAGAAACGAAATATTTGGCCGAAGTCGAAGTGCAAAAGCGCATGGATGCTGGTTTGCCCACGACGATTTACCGCCCCAGCATCGTCATTGGCGACAGCAAAACGGGCGAAACCCAAAAATATGACGGCCCTTACTACATTATTCGCTGGATTCTGCGCCAATCTTGGATGGCGATTGTGCCTGTGGCGGGCAACCCCCGCGATTATGAAGTGAACGTGGTGCCGCGTGACTATGTGATTGACGCCCTGAGCTACCTGAGCGGCGCCGCGCACTCGCTCAACAAGGTGTACCAGATTTGCGACCCCCGTCCGCTGACCGTGGACAAGATGTTAGACATCATCGGCGAAGCGACCGACCGCAGTTTGCTCCGCGTGCCCGTGCCCAAAGCGGTCGCCAAGGGGGCGTTGGATGTGTCGCTGGTGCAACGGGTGATGCAGATTGAGCCAGAGGCGGTCGAATATTTTGTGCAACCGACACAGTACCGCTGTCCGCAAACGGTGGCTGACCTCGAGGGGTCGGGCATTATTTGCCCCCCTGTGCCGGAGTACATTGATAAGCTGGTCGCCTTTATGCGGGCGCACCCTGATATTTCGTCGAATGCTATGGTTTAAGGGGTTCGAGTGACGATTTTGCCCATGCGTAGGAACCAAGAGGGGCGCACGACGTAAGCCGTGCGCCCCTTTTTGCTTACTGGCGTATGACCAGCGGCAGGTAGATGGTGTAGCGGGGCACGGGTGGGGGTGGGGTGATAAGCAGTACCACGGCCGTGTCCACGGCCGTGATCTGCTCTCCGTCCGCTTCAGCGACCACCCACACCTGATTGGTCAGCGGGCCGGGCAAATCATCGGCCTGCACGGTGTAAGTGGCTACCAAACTGACGGAATCACCCATGGCAAGCGTGGGGGGCGGGTCAAAGTTGGTTGCTAAGGTGGCCGTGACGCTCAGCCCGCTCAACAGTACATCCCCATCGTTGGTAATGACCAAGGTGTAGGTGATGGTTTGCCCGACCTCGGCCGTGATGGGGGTGGCGTGCAGGTGGGTGACCATGCTCGGCTCTTGCACGGTCACAACCACCTCATCGGGCGTGCTGGGCAGGCCCAAACTGTCGGTGACGGTCAGGGTAAAGGTGAGGACGGTGCGGCTGGCGGGGGCGGTGAAGGTGGGGGACACGGCCGTGGACGCGCTCAACGTTACTTCTGGTCCGCCCGTTTGTACCCAGCCATAGCTTAGCGGTTGGTCGGGGTCGTCATCATATGAGCCACGGCCATCGAGCGTGACCGAAGCGTTCGTTAGGACGGTTTGATGCGGGCCAGCCTCGGCCGTGGGTGGGTCGTTGGTAAACGTGGCGGTGAGGGTGGCGTGCCCCTGCACGGTGAAGGTGATGGGGTTGGCCGTGCCGCTGAGGTCGCCGCTCCAGTGGGCAAAGCTCCAGCCGAGGTGGGGCACGGCCGTGGCTGTGATGACCGTTCCCCAAGTGTAGGCGGGGGCATGGGGCAAGAGGGTGATGGTTCCTTGGCCGATGAGGTGAGGGTGGATCAGGTATTGTGATACCGAGTATTCATAAGGGCCTAAATCCACGGCCGTGCCCATGATCCGTGGATTGCCGTCCAAATCGGTGGTAACGACGATAACTGCATTATCACCAGCGTCAATGGCGGGCGAATTTGCCAAGAGGCGCACATTGCCCTCGGTATGGGGCGCGATGCTGGGGTTGGGGACATCCACAAAGAGTGGGTCTGCATCAGCCAAATTATGGCCTCCATCTGTGCCACAGGTAGCTACCCAGACGCCACTGGGGTTGCACCCTTGAATGAGGCTATAGCGAAAAGTGGCGTTTCCTGTGCCCTCATTGACGAAAGAAGACGCGGCCGTGCCCACGCCACTATCATCTTCATTGTTCCAAAAGATGACGTTTTGGAAGAGGGGGTTGCTGTTCATACTCAGCGCAACACGGTTGTCATTACCTGCCTCGTAAAAGGCGCTGGCAGACATAAATTCTGGCGAGGGGCTACGCGCGGCAACTGTATGTGGTTGGTCTGTGTTAGCAGAAGATGGTGTCGGCGTACTGGTTATGTGAGGCACATCTCCCACATTGTCCCCCATCTGTTCACCATCACTTGATGAATGATACGGTCCAGGATGAGGCGTTGGTACAACGGGATCTGTACTGTTATAGGCTCCCCCGCCTTGCAACGCTTGGTTGCCGCTGAAGGTAACATTATTCAAAACGGGATTTCCTCGTTCATTGACGAGTCCACCCCCATACCACTGAGCTACATTGCCGCTGAAAACCACATTGTTTAATGTCGGGGCGGCAGACAAATTGGCAAATCCGCCCCCCATCTCTGCCTGATTGCCATGAAAAGTGACATTGACCAGCGTTGTGCCATTGTCCAAGGCATGAAACATGCCGCCCCCCCACGGGGCATGATTTTCACTGAAATCTACTCCCACGAGAGTAATCGAGCCACCGTTATTTGCCAATCCCCCGCCGCCCCCCAGTGTGCGATTTTTACGGAAATTGGCATTATGTAAGGTGAGGTTGCTGTCTTGGCTATACAGGCCAGCCCCACTATAGATAGCCATATTGCCCCTAAAGGTTAGATTGGATAAGGATGGGTTCCCCCCAATCACGTACATACCGCCGCCGCGCCTATCTGGATATATGTTTGCTTGTCCAGAGGTAATCGTAAAGCCGTCGAGAATGCCTGTGGCATTTACGCCATTGCTTTGCACCACATGGAAACTGTTGTTGCCCACGATGTTGGCCGTATCTGTCACCACGCCATGGGGGTCAGTGAGGTCGTTATTGTCAATGTCGCCGCTCAAGACGGTGATGTTACTCTCCCAATCCCGCTCGGTGCGCAGGGTTTCGGTGGCGGCAAAGCCGCCGTAAAGGGCGACGCAGTTTTTCATGACAAAGCTGATGGTTCGGTCGGGAGTGTTGGTTGGTTTGTAGACGCCTTGTGCCACCCAAATTTCGCAACTGCCCATCACAAGGTCTAGCGGGGTTTGCAAATCGGTGAAGGCATCGGCCCATGATGTGCCGTTGTTGGCTCCGGTCGCGGCGGCATCCACATAGGCCACACCTGCCGCTGGGCAACCTGGGTCAAATTCGTAGGGGCCTAAATCAACTGCGGAGCCGATTATTCGTGGATTGCCGTCCAAATCAGTGGTCACATCGGGCGGAAGATAGCTATCATTACCCGCATCAACGGCAGGTGAGCCGAGTTGCAAGCGCAAATTGCCCGCTGTGGTGGGAGCATTCGCTGGATCAGGCGGCTCCACAAAGAGTGGGTCAGCATCAGCGAGATTGCCGCCACCATTAATGCCGCAATCCTCTACCCACATGCCCTCGGGGTTGCACCCGTGTACAAGACTGTGGTGAACGATGAGACTACCTATACCAGCATTAACTAGCGAAGAATTGGCTGTGCCCACGCCACTATTATCCTCATTGTTCCAGAAGATGACATTGAAGAGGAGGACGTTATTAGCGTAATAACCCTCAGAATTATTAAATTCGTGTGGCAGAGAAGTCTGCGGCGTTGGGGATGCAGGCAAAGAGGTATTTGATTGATGTGGTTGACTAGATGCCCCTAAGGGTGTGGGGGTGCTATGCGGTTCTGGCTGTGTATGGTGATTGGAACCTTCCTCTGTGTTATTTGCCCAGGGAGTCGCTTGTATACTTGTGTTATACATGCCACCGCCACTCACAGCGTGGTTTCCGCTGAAGGTAGTATTGATGAACGTGGGATTGTCGCCTAGATTAGCAACGCCCCCCCCCGCATAGGTTGCTTCATTACCACTAAAGAGAACATTCACAAATTGATGGTCATGCCTAGAAGCATTTTGTCCAGATTGAAAGAAAGCACCACCACCATGCATTGCTTTATTTCCATGAAAAGTGACGTCAATGAGCGTGAGACTAACATGGAATCCCGCTAATCCCCCTCCCCATAGAGTCGCTTGATTGTCTCTGAAATTAACGTCACGTAGAGTAATATCCATCTGAGCCACAAGCATTCCCCCCCCATTCCCTGAAGCGTGATTGCCATTAAAAGTGATATTGGTCAGATTTAGATTTCCTGCATTACTATACATTCCCCCCCCACTCCCTGAAGTATAATTGCCACTGAAGACAAGATTTGTGAGATTGAGGTGACCAGCTACATTGTTTAATCCACCACCACATTTTGGGCCGCATGGGGCAATGTAAGTGCCGTTGGCTAGGCCAGCGGTAATGGTAAAGCCGTCGAGAACGCTACTGTTGTCGATGGCATCACTCAATACCACATGATAGCTGTTGTTGCCCACGATGTTGGTCGTATCTGTTACCACGCCATGAGGGTCAGTGAGGTCGTTGTTGTCAATATCGCCACTTAGCACGGTGAGGTTGTTTTCCCAATCCCGCTCGGTGCGCAGGGTTTCGGTGGCGGCAAAACCTCCGTAAAGGGCGACGCCGTTTTTCATGACAAAGCTGATGGTGCGGTCGGTGGTGTTGGTTGGTTTGTAAACCCCCTGCGCCACCCAAATTTCGTCGCCGCTAGTCGCGGCCGTTAACGCACTCTGCAAGCTGGGATAGGCGTGTTCCCATGTGGAGCCATCGCCGTTGCCTGTCGCGGCATGGTCAACAAAAATCACCACGCCTGTGGGGCTACTGCTGTGGGAAACACGGCCGTGGAACCACCCCACCGCCAGCAAAACAGAAGCCAAAAATAAAAGGGAAGCCAAATGACGACGATTAAATGCAAACATGGGATTTCTACCTCCGCTGAATAGGTAATTGAGAACAAGACGCAACCACGGCCGTGGTTGATAGGTAACTTTAACCGCTCCTCGCCGTTTTGCCCCCTACGGCAAACAGACGTTTGGCCGCCCCTTCACCGAAGACGGTCATTTTCTAGTACAATTATCTCCTAATGACATGGCTAACTTGCCTTGCTAAGTTGGTCGCCTTGATGCGGGGCCGCCCTGATATTTCATCGAGTGCTATGGTTTAAGGAGGTTTTTCATGTTTGCAATGAGTTTGCCCACGGCCGTGTTTCGTACCCGCCGCCTAACCCTGACCCTATTTTTCGCCCTATCCGCCACTTGGCTATTGCTCTTCCTGCTCACCAACAACGCCCAAACCTTCTTTACCGTTAGCGGGGCGGGTGGCTGTGGTGATTTCAACGAAGCTGTTCAGGCCGCTCGCCCCGGCGGTAGCATTTTGCCCATGATCCAAACCCGTGACACCTCCAATCTCGTCATCACCCGTCCTGTGCGCATCAATGGCGGCTGGGTTCCCAATGTCAACTGTGACGAAGCCAACCAAAAGTTCACCTCTACCCAAGCCTTTATTCAGTACGGCTTCACCTATACTACCGCTGGACAGCGCACGGGGTTAGAGAGTGATGGCTCGGCTTTGACCATTGATTTTGATTGGGACACCTACGCTACCTACACCATGGCCGTTCCCACTCGGCTCGTATTCGACAATGTAGACCTCTCCAGCTACGGTACGCCGCAATATGGGGGTGGGATAAGAGGTGTCCTCAGCCGTACTTTGCGGGCAGAGCTATACAATACCCAGTTTATAGATAGCGAAGTCAGCCGTGACGGCGGGGGGCTATATCTCACCCTTGAAAACGATGCGTCGCTACATATCGAAAACGCCCTCTTTGAGCGTAATGAAGCAAGTGAGCGGGGCGGGGGTCTCTTCATGACCTTGCGCGATAACGCCCATTTGGAGATACGAGATACTTTCTTTGACCGCAACAATACCAGTGACGGTGGCAGTGGTCTCGAACTACACCTGTATGATGATGCGGTGGCCGTGTTGGACAACGTTACTTTTGCGGGTAATCGGGCCAACATCATCAACACTGATGGGGGCGCAGGACGCATTTATCTGCACGACAACGCCCAACTCATCATCCGCAACAGCCTCTTTGATGGCAATGATTTAGGGGGCACGGGGCGAGGTGATGCACTCTATGTGGAGATGGACGGAGGGGAGCTTGTTCTGCGCAACAACCGTTTTATCAACCATAGTGATGGCAGTGCGAACGGCGTTTCGACGGTGCATGTCGTTAGTAGCGGTGAGCAGGACGCGACGGTACAAATGATTGGCAATCATTTCGCCAATAATAATACGGAGCGTGATTATCGCTTTGTGCGGGACGGCAACGGGGATTTAGACACTTTTGTGGCTGACCAACAGGTGTATCTGCCTTTGCTGAGCAATAACGCCACGGAACTTGATTTTTTCGGCGTCAACATTATTAGCGTCACCCTGAACGATGATTTTGCTTACGAAGTCCATTTCGATACGAATTACGAAACGGACAACAGCAACTATCACGTCCATTTCTTCTTTGACACCGTGCCGCCTGAGCAAGCAGGCACACCGGGTGGCGGCCCTTGGCTCATTTATGACGGGTCGTCCCCCTTCACCCAATACAGTTTTTTTGACCGCCCCTTTGGGTCGGGGGGAGCCGAGCGCATCTGTGCCCTCGTCGCCAATCCCAACCACAGCATCCGCTTGGGGAGTGGCAACTGCGTCAAACTACCGTAATCAGTCCAGCCTGTGATCTGTGATGTAGGGCAAAGGCACGCCTTTGCCCTACATCACGCCTATTTCGTGGAATTTTAGGCGAAAACTGCGAATAAATTTAGTATCCTGTGTAAATTTGAAGGGAGGGCGCACACGGCCGTGAGCCTGTAAATAATAAAGGGGAACCAGCACCGTCTCTGCCTGCACCATTAGTCTGTCTGCCTCATGATACGCGGCCAATTGCTGTTGATAAGTTGTTGCCTTTAGCGCCTCATCCAATAACTCCTCAAAACGATCATTCTGCCAACCTGGTATTGTAAATGGGCTATCGCTATGACCCAGTCCATGTAGAAGATTGTTTGGGTCGGGATGACTCATGCCAATGCCTAGTAGAATCAGATGCACCCGCCCCTCCCTTAACCCTGCTAGAGCCTGAGCTACAGGCACATCCCGCTCAATATTGATCGTCACCCCCAACTGTTCTGTCCAGCTTTGCTGTAAAAAGTCGGGTGTGGTTTGGAAACCCTCTAGGGCGGCAAGCGTCAACGTGGAGAGCGATTGCGCCGTGTATCCCGCCTCCGCCCATAAGGTTTGCGCCCGCTCTGGGTCAAACGGCAACCCTATCTCTGGCGTATGCCCCGCAATGCCCGGCGGGACAATCCCCCCCGAAGCGGGACGTTGTACCCCACCCCACACCTCGTTCACCAACGCTTGCTTATCTAGCGCATGGGCAAACGCTTGCCGCGCCGCTTTTTTATCGAAAGGAGGCGTCTGGCAGGCAAAGGCCAGCACAAAGCTAAATAAATCCTGCACAATGTAATCCCCCGCCTCTTGTTCCCCGCCATCATCTTGCCGACACCAATCAATGCGCCCCTGCTCATACGCTTCGCGGGAGGGCACGGTGTCTATGAGTTGTACTTTTTGCACGGCCGTGGTCTGTTGCCGATAAAAATAAGGATTAGGCACCAAGACTAAGTCATCTTCCTGCCACTGATACGGCCCGTTGCCAATCACCTTATCTGCCGTGCTGTGTGCCGCGCGGGGGCTGGCAATCGGGGAGGCCAGCAGATACAAAAAGCTGATGCTGGGCTGGGTCAACTTTACCCGCAAGGTGTGTGCATCCACGGCCGTGACCCCCACCCCTTCCCCGGCACTATCTGCCGTTTGCCCCTGATGATACGCCTCCGCCCCCTCGAGCAGATGAAACTGATACGCATTGGGCGCGGCCGTGGCTGGATCCAGCAGATGTCGCCAGCCCCGCACAAAATCCACGGCCGTGAGTGGGGAGCCATCTTGCCAACGCAAAGCGGGACGCAGATAAAAATGATATTCCGTGCCGCTCTCATCCACCGTCCACCGTTCCGCCAGAGCCGGCCACACATTCCACTCATTATCTAAAGTGACCAAGCCCGTGAACAGATTTTGCAAAAGCTGGAAATTCTCCCCTGCACTGACGCGGGCGGGGTCACGATTGACGGTATGCTCGGCGGGCACGCCCCAGCGAAAGGTGTGGCTGGCTACCACGGCCGTGTCCGCATCCCCCTCCAACTGAGACAGCAGGGCAAACGCCTGCTGGTAATACGCCTGCGCCGTCGTGAAATCAAGCTGATTGGCTCGCGTTTGCGCCAGCTTGAGATAGGTTTGCGCCTGTTGCCGCACTACGGCCGTGTTTCCTTTTTCTTCCCTCTGCGCCATCTGCGCCAGCAAACCGAGAACGCGCTGATAAAGGGCTTCCGCTTCTTCGCTGGCAAAGAGCAGACGCGCTTGGTCAGCCGCTTTTTGCCAATACAACACGGCCGTGTCCCACTCCTCCGCCCGCTCATAATGATGCGCCAGCAAGCCCGCCTGCTCCCCAATTTGCCCCGGGAACAACGTTTCCAACAGCGTCGCCACCTGCCGATGATACGCCCGCCGCCGCTCATATAGCAGGCTGTGATACGCCGTCTCCTGTATCAGCACGTGCCGAAAGGTGTACGTCTCCTGATGCAGACGGGACAACGCCGTAATAAATTCTTGTTCCGTTAGCAGAGCCAATTGCACCTGCACCGCCTCCTCCGCTCGTTGAAGGGCGCCCAGCACCGCCGCCAAAAAGGTTTTGCCAATGACCGCCGCCAGTTGCAAGGTGCGCCGCGCCTCCGCCGCCAATCTGTCCAGTTGCGCCACCAGCAAGCCTTGCACCGAATGGGGCAAATCCAGCACGTCCATTTGCACCTGCGACCAATCCGTCTCGGCCGCCAGCCAGCCTTGCGCGGCGAGGGTGCGCGTCGTTTCCACCAAAAAGAGGGGATGTCCCCCCGCCCGTTCGGCAATGATATGGCGCACCTGCTCGGGCAAGTTGGGGGCGTGATGGTTGAGCAGTTGCCGCACGGCCGTGGACGATAACGGTTCCAATCGCAAAAAATCCACCCGTTCAAAATCAGCCAATTGGGCATAAAGCTGGCTGATTTTGGCCGCGTCGCTGGGGCGATGCACCAGCAAAAGCAGAAGCGGCTGGTCAAGCGTCAGGGGCATCAACGTTTGCACCAACTGGAGCGAGGTCGGGTCCGCCCATTGCAAATCGTCGAGGGCGATGATGAGCGGCGTGCGCTGGCTCAAGCGCTGAAACAGGTCGGGCATCAGCGTAAAAACGCGCCAGCGCAGGCTCTCGCCCGTCAGCCCCGCCAGCCGCTTTTCTTCGCTGGTCTGGAGGGGCAAGCCCATGAAGTGGGCTAAATAGGGGGTGATGCCCTCGGCTTCGACGGAGCCAAAGAGGTCGCTGACGAGTTGACGCAAAGACACGGCCGTGTCTTTGGGCGTCGCTTGCGTCGGTAAATCGAGCGTGGCGCGAAGCAAATCAATAAACAGATAGCCGCTGAGTGTCTCCCCATACGCCAAACTTTGCCCGCCCAGCCAGCGGCCAGACCAGCCGCGCCCCACTGCCGCTTCTTGCTCATGGCGCAGGGTGTCCAGCAGGAGCGTCTTGCCCATGCCCACCTTTCCCTCGAGGGTGATGATGCGTCCGCGCTCCGTGCGACGGAGCCGTCTGGCGGCGTGGCGCAGGGTAACTAGGTCGGGGTCGCGCCCAAAGATGGGCTGAAGCTGGTGGGGGCGGGTGCGCTGGCTGGGGGCGGGCGCGGTGTGGGGGGTGAAAATTTGTATGGGAGCCGCTTTTCCTTTGACCTGTATCGGGCCGAGGTCGGTCAGCTCAACGCCGGGGGGGAGTTGGTCACGCACGGCCGTGTCGAGCAAAATTTGGTTGTCCTGCGCCGCCTGCATCAGCCGCGCCGACAGGTTAATGGCGTCCCCCATCGTCGTGAAATCATGCCGCACGGGGGAGCCGACTGGCCCCGCATAAACCCGCCCCATCGTCAGGCCGATGCGCTGGCTGGTGATGAACGAGAGGGAGCCGCACTCTTGCAGGAGGTCGAGCGCACAGCGCACCGCCCGCTCTTCCTGCTGTTCAACGCTGAGCGGTGCGCCAAAGATAATGTGGAGCAAGCTCCCTTTGTCCCCTGTGATAAGCCGATTGAGCCGCCCATCGTACCCGCCGACGATGCGCTGGGCGTGGTTGAAGTAGGTTTGCAAGCGGGGCTGGATGCGCGGGTCGCGGTCGTAGTCGAGGCCGTGAAATTGGACGAACAAGCTGACTACGTTTTTGAGTTCGCCGACGGTGTTTTGTCCAGCGTGGAGGCGGTCGAGGATTTGTGGCGGCACGTACCGCGCCAGGCGGTCGGCCGTTCCCTGAGCTTGTCGAAGGGCGGCTTCATCAGCCACCGCTTCCGCCGCCCCCTGAGCCTGTCGAAGGGGAGCTTGTCGACGGGGGGTATCAAAAGTGAGGGGGGGCCACGGCCGTGGTTTGGCTCGCGGCGTAATGTCATCCACCACACCAAACGCGCCCCGCCATGCTCTGATTGTTAAATCATCGGCCAGCAGGTCATATGTGTCCCGGTCGAGCATAATGTCACCCGGTTCGGCGTGATGCTCCGCCTCGGCCATGCGATCCATGGTCGCCCCGGCGATGGCATCTTCGTACCCAAACTCGTCTAGCCCGAGGCTGAAACGATGCACACGGCCGTGGGCGAGTCCCACTTTCATTTGTAAAACGATGGGGCCGATGGGGGTGGTGACACGGCCGTGGGTCTGAATCGCTTGTTGCATCCGCAGAGCGGCAGTGAGGGCACGCCTGACCACGGCCGTGGTGCGCTGGCGCGGATACCGCCCAAACCAAACAATTAGCGCGTCCCCCCCAAACTTAATCACGCTCCCCCGATAGTTATGCACCTCCTGAATAAGCGGGGTGAACACCCTGTCCAGAGCGCGGGTCAGCTCCTCCGCCCCTTGGTCCGGCCGCAAGCCGTGCGCCAACGCCTCCGTCAGCGGCGTAAACCCAGAGATGTCCGCGATCAGGGCAACCCCTTCGCGCGGGAGCGGCTGGCTATTATCGAGGAGTTGGTTGACGCGGTCGCGGGGAATGTACGCGGCTAGTTCGGGGAGCATAGTTTGGAATTATTCTGATTCAGTTTTCTAGCTGATTGATGGGGGATGCCAACCAGCTAATACCCAGCGATGTCGCGCATGGGTAAACTGCTCGTTATTGAGTTTGAGCGCAATTACTGTCGCTCGACCAATCGCGCTTGTGCCAATAATATGTGTCCCCTTTGCGTCCCAAACAAAATGTTCTGCCCAATTATGGCGGCGTGGATTGAACAAAGGCACGGTTTGGCCTGATTCAGGGTCAACAGCATCTATCTGGACGCCTTTGTGTCCATTACAAATGGGGCAAGCCAACCATAAATTATCGCGGTCGCTACTGCCACCAGCGGCAATAGGCGTTAGATGCTCGATGTGCATAGGCATAGCCGTAAATAGTTGCGGCGTTTGGCAGTAGCCACAGCGATGCTGAGCTTCTTCAGCTATTTGACGGCGGAGAGTAGGGGAAATGTAATGGCGAGCCATGCGTTGGGGAAGTAATGAGGTTAGCGACTTTGCTGGGGAGGAACTTGGTAGCCGCGTCGGGCAAGTAGGAGCCACGCATGCGCTTTGTGGAGCATGATTTGGTTGTAGCTGTCTAGCAAGGTGGTGAGTTGTCCACGGCCGTGGGTATCCAATATCCCTGCATTTTGCTGGTCAAGCAATTCATGCACCACTGCTTGGTCATCAGCGGGCAATGTTTGCTCCGCAACATGCCATAGTTGCGCATCGTCCAAGAGAGAGAGCATAGCTAAAGCCTCCGCTTCCTCCTCGGGCACATCATCCAAAGGAGGTAAAGTATGGGCTAGACTATGAGCGATCACTTCATCCAGCGGTCGATGCGTCGCTTGTGCCACGCGCCGCGCAGATTGATAAACAGTCTCTGGTAGTTGCAGGGTAATATGTTGAGTACTCATCTTTTGTTTGCTCGTTTTGATACCGTTAGATTGGGCACAGTATAGCATACAAACGGGGTAGAAAGGGGGAACAGAACCCATTGCCAAGACATCCCAAGCCCCACTGACAATATGCTATAATGCGCCCTTCCAACGCCTACCTGTCATCGTGTCAACGAGTCGAGAAGCCCATGACCAACCCCACCCCCGTCTGGCACCACATCCAAACCTATCTACAAAGACGCCTGCCCGACATGCTCCACTTCCTCGAGCAACTCGTCCGCGCCGAATCCCCCACCCTCGAACCAACCGCCCAAACCGAAGTCCAAGACCTGCTCAGCCACGCCCTCCAGCGGCTTGATTTCGACGTCGAACACATTCCGGGGCAAGTCAGCGGCGGCCAAATCTTTGCCAAACCGTATCGGCTCGACCCCACCCGACCCAAACAACTGCTCCTCGGCCACTCCGACACCGTTTGGCCGCTGGGCACTCTGCGTGATTTCCCTGTGGTGCAGAGCGGCGATGAGCTACGCGGCCCCGGCGTCTTTGACATGAAGGCAGGGCTGACCCAAATCATCTTTGCCCTGCGTGCCCTGCACGAGCTACAGCTTGAACCGACCGTCGCCCCCTTTGTTTTTATCAATAGTGATGAAGAAATTGGCAGCCCCGATAGCCAGCTGCGCATCCGGCAGTTGGCGCAACAGATGCGGCGCGTGTGGGTGCTGGAGCCGTCGCTCGGCCCCATGGGCAAGCTAAAAACGTCGCGCAAGGGGTTGGGAAGTTTTACGGTGACGGCGTATGGCTGGGCGGCGCACGCGGGGCTTGACCCCGGCCAAGGGGCGAGCGCGATTGTGGCGATGTCCAATGTTATTCAGCAGTTGACTGCCCTGACTGATTTGGAAGCGGGTATTTCGGTCAATGTGGGCACGGTGCAGGGGGGGGAACGCCCTAATGTGATTGCCCCTGAGTGCAAAATTGAGGTGGATGTGCGTGTGCCCCGCGTGGCGGATGCCAAACGGCTGGAGGCGGCGATTCGGGGCTTGGAGCCGAATGTGCCGATTGTGGTGCTGGATGTGGTAGGCAAGATGTCGCATCCGCCGATGGAGCCGACGGCGCGTAATTTGGCCTTGTGGCGGCTGGCAGAAAAATGGGCGGGGGAGATGGGGATTGGGTTGTCACACACGGCCGTGGGGGGATGCTCCGACGGCAACTTTACCAGCCTCTACACCGCCACCCTCGACGGCCTCGGCGCGGTCGGCGGCGGCGCCCACGCCCGTCACGAATTCATCCGCACCGACCGCCTCGTCGAACGCACCACCCTGCTCGCCCTGCTCCTGCTTGAGCCAGATTTGGGAGAGTAAGAGAGGAAGATAGAAAGGGAGCGGGAGAGGCAGGGACAGTTGTGGATTACGTGTTAAAATAGAGCCATGAAGACGCTCGACGAAATCAAAACAATTTTGGTGCATGAAAAGCCCTATTTGGCCGCTCGCTACGGCGTGACGGAACTGGGGCTGTTTGGTTCATACGTGCGTGGTGAGCAGAAGCAAGAAAGTGATATAGACTTGCTCATCGAGCTAGAACGCCCACCCAAAATCAGCTTGCTCGACCTCGTGGAGTTAGAGCAGTACCTAACCGACCAGCTTGACACCAAAGTAGATATTGCCCTGCGTACCAACCTCCGCCCCCGCATCCGACAAATCATTTTGCAAGAAGTGGTGCCACTATGAATTTCCCCTTTTTGTGTATTGGTCACAAATTACTCACACAAAAAATCCTATCTCGGCACACCTCGCCGCCTACGGCGGCTCGCCTGTCATAAGGGTGTTTTTTTCGTTTGGGCAACTGCCCA
>JBGTIZ010000296.1:0-6584 GCA_041745395.1 Promineifilaceae bacterium (SeqCode)
GGCGGCGAGGCGTGTTGACCAGTTAAAGTGAATGATTAAACTACCGGGAACACAAAAAACACAGAGATGTTCTCGAAAATCTTTCGATGTCTCTGCCATAATTTTTGGGCAAGCACTCTGTGAGCCATACTGATTCAGACGCCCGCTTCACCGCGCCGCTATGCGCTTGAGACAAAGCAGGCGTTTTTCACCACACGGCCGTGGGCACGTCATTAGTTCCCCTAACATTTTGTATCAGCCCCTAGCCGTCGTCGTTTTCTGTCAACCAAATAGTCAATTCTGTTTTCCATAAAGGAAAGCTAGCTTGACATTCTGATTTAAGTGTGTAAAATAAACACTACTTAATGGAAAGTAAACTTTACACAACAAGGAGATACTCATTTATGGCAAAGAGAACGGTTGAAATCACTTATATGCGTCGTATGGCTAGCACGGCCGTGGTCTATGTGGTCGCAGTTATGGGCGTGACCCTACTTATCAACAACGTCACCCTACCCTTCTTTATCAAAGTTGGCTTGGCGCTATTACCGATGCTTCCCATCATTTATGGGATATGGGCGTACAGCTCATTCGTGGATGAACTAGATGAGCTACAGCGTCTTATTCAGAGCAAAGCCATTATTTTCGCGGCTGGCCTCACCAGTATTTTGACAATTGGCTATGGTTTCTTGGAAGCCTATGCTGATTTTCCCACGATTGGATTGCTGTGGGTGTTTCCCATCATGGTTTTCCTCTGGGGTCTGGGGCAATTTATCTACGGGCGCACATATGGAGCGAGTGATGAATAATCGCCTCAAAATCTTACGCGCCGAACGCAACTGGTCACAGGCCGATTTGGCCGACCAACTGGGCGTGTCACGCCAAACCATCAACGCCATCGAGCGCGGCAAATATGATCCCAGTTTGCCTCTCGCCTTCAAGATAGCCCATCTATTTCAGCAAAGTATCGAAGATATTTTTGAGCCTTCAGAGAGTGACGGCAGATTGGACCAATCTTAAAGATTGGTCCAATCTGGTCAAGGCTAGATAACGACGAAAAAGCTCTTCTTGGTTGATAAACCAAGGCGGGCTTTTTTTTATGGACACGATTCGGGTAGGCAAAAATCGTTTGTAACGCCTTTCGTCACGTTAATGTAACGATGGCTCCCCATACTGTGAACAGACTGGAAGTAGAAAGCAAAAAGTCAGAAGTAAAAAGCTTACAACACGTGACACATGATACGTGAAACATGACACTCAAAAAGGGACTCCATCATGGCGGATTTTGCTCTAGACGATAAAGGCACAGCCAAAAAGCCTACCCCCCAGCCCGACTCCCCCCAAAAGCAGGAGCCACACACCCCCGCCACGCAATCGAGTAGCGAAGCGCAACAGTTGCAACATTTGCAACGCACGGCTGGGAATGCGGCGGTTCAGCGGTATTTGGCCCAGCGGTCGGCTAACCAAGCGGGGGCGGCGGAATTGGATGAATCCACGGCCGTGGACATTCAACGCCAGCAAGGGAGCGGCCAGCAACTCGAGGAAAACATCGCCCAGCGGGCAGGCAATGTCATGGGCCAAGATTTTTCAGACGTCACCGTGCATACCGACGACAAAGCGGACGGCCTGAGCCGCCAGTTGGGTGCGCAGGCGTTCACTACGGGCAACGACATCTTCTTCAAAGCGGGCGCCTATGACCCCCACACGCGCCCTGGGCAGGAGCTGATTAGCCATGAGCTAACCCATGTGGCGCAACAGGCGGAAGGGAAACCGCAGGCCAACGCCCCGCAAGCCCAGCGCATGACGGTCAATGATCCGCAAGATCAGTTTGAAGCGGAAGCGGACAGCATGGCGAAACAGGTGGTGGCGGGAGATAACACGGCCGTGGTGCAACGCGCTCCTGAAGAAGAAGAGCTTCAAATGAAGCGAGACAACACCGTCCAACGCCAAGATGAAGAAGAACTGCAGATGAAGCCCGACAATGCCGTCCAGCGTCAAGACGAAGAGGAAGAACTGCAAATGAAGCCTGATAATGCCGTTCAGCGTCAAGACGAGGAAGAAGAACTGCAAATGAAACCTGATAATGCCGTTCAGCGTCAGGACGAAGAGGAAATGGTCGATGGCTGAGAAATGGTCAACGGCTAATGGTCAATGGTCGATGGTCAATGAGGTTGCGCCTCGCACCCCGCACCCCGCACCCCTCCCCCATGTTTGACGCCCTAGACGAAACCATCCGCGAGTTACTCATCGCCGAGCTACCCATCACGGCGGGGGAGATTGGGGTTGAGTTTGATCAGCCCAAGCGTGAATGGAGTGCGCGGCTGAGTCGGCCGACCATCAATTTTTTCCTGTACGACGTGCGCGAAAACGTGCAGTTGCGCCAATTCCAGCCCCAGTATCGGAGCAGTGGCCCCGACACGGCCGACCGCAAACGCCCCCCCACCCGGCTTGACTGTCATTACATCATCACCGTTTGGGCGACCGAAGCGGCCGATGAGCATCGCCTGCTGGCGCGTACCATGCAAACCTTGCTCCGCTTTAATCAAATCCCCCGCGAGCGGCTGGTTGACCGCATGGCTGACCAGCCGTTTGACATTACGACCAAGCTAGCCAGCCACGACAAACTCCCCAACCCCGCCGAGGTGTGGAGTGCCCTGGATAACGAGGTGCGCCCCAGTATCTCGTACATCATCACGCTAGCGATGGATCCGTATGAGCCAGAAACCCAACCGCTGGTGCGGAGCTTGGGCTTGAGCATGTATCAGACGGAAATCACGGCCGTGGACAGCACCAACGGCTCCTCAGATGAAGAAAGCAAACTGGTCGCCATTCCCCGCCAATTGGACACGCGCCACAACACCATCGCCGGCATTGTGCGCGACCGCGACGGTCTGCCCCAGGCTGACGTGCAAGTCGCTCTGCGCAACACTGGTTTTGTCACCTCGGCCAATGCCTACGGCGAATATCGCCTGCGCGGACTCGCCAACGGGGAATACACGCTCGTCGTTTGGCCGCGTGACCCCGACGGCAAGCCCACCGAAAAAAGCATCACCATTCCCAACCTCAGCGGGAATTATGACCTGACCCTGTAGAGTCAGAAGTTCAACTTTTTCTCTGGTAGATCGCACAATTTGACGTCTAAAAGTTGAACTTCTTCTTGTATTGGATTGGAGAACCCCATGTACTGCCATAACCGTGCCCCGCCCTAGTTAGAAGTGAGAAGTAGGAAGTGAAAAGTGAGTCTATCGTAAAAAGGTCTAAATCTGTATTAGTCACAGAATGCTTGCACAAATAATTCACCGCGGAGGGCGCGGAGAACGCGGAGTTTTTCTCGAGAATATCTCTGTGTTCTCTGTAGTTTACTAATTTATGACCATTACAAAAAAGGTTTAAATCAGTCAGGAACGACGCGATGTTTTTTTAGAAGAAAGACAAGTTCAGACCGCGTAAGCATCCTCAGCAACCAACCTTTTTACTCATTACTCATTATTCATTACTCATTGTTAACTGTTAATTACTCATTGTTAGGAGGATACCCCCCATGGCAACAACTTATTTATCGCCCGGCGTCTACGTCGAAGAAGTAGACCGGGGCACAAAACCGATTCAGGGCGTGGGCACATCCACAACCGGGTTTGTCGGTATCACGGGCGAGGCCAGCATCAAGCGGCGTGACCCCAATACTGGCGAACTGGTTGTGATTGAGTCCCGCGTCAACAAACCCACGCTCGTGACGAGCTGGATGAATTTCACCAGTATCTTTGGCGAATTTGCCGACGGTGCTTATCTGCCCGATGCGGTCTATGGCTATTTTGCCAATGGCGGCGGGGCTTGTTATGTAACCAGTATTCGCGCTTTGACCGATAGTGCGGAAGAAGCCACGACCGCGTCAGTTGATGTACCAGCTAGCAAGGGCACAAGCTTCACGGCCGTGTCCAAAATTACGGGCGAAGTGGGCAACAACTTGGCCGTCACCATCAAGCATGACCAAGACAGCGAAGGCAAGGCGACAGGAACCTTTACGCTCACCGTGGGCGACCAAAGCATCTCTGGCCTCACCATGAAGAAGAGTGACGACAACCACATCGGCAACCCCGTCTTTGATGCGTTGGAAATCACCAATATCGGTACAGCCACGGCCGTGCCCGAAGAAGGCACCTACCTGCTTAGCGGCGGGGGTCACCCCCCCCTCTCGGCGGCCGACTTCATCGGCAGTGCCGCCAAACGCACCGGCATCAACGGCCTCGAAGCGGTTGAAGGCGTGCGCCTCGTCTCCTGCCCCGACATCATGCAGGGCTACGACGGCTCCGTAGCGAGCAAAGAGCGCATTCGCAGTATCCAACGCGCCATCGTTGACCATTGTGAACTGATGCGCTATCGGTTCGCCATTCTGGACACGCCCCCCTCGCTCGACGCCGAAGAGGTGCAAGAGTGGTTGGCCTACCTAAACATAGACACCTCTTACGCCGCCCTGTACTACCCCTGGGTCGAGATAGCCGACTTGGTGAACGGTGGCACAAAGTTGATTCCCCCCAGTGCCCATGTAGCCGGCGTGTACAACCGCGTAGATACCGAGCGCGGGGTTCACAAAGCACCCGCCAACGAAATTGTGCGCGGGGTCGTATCGCTCGAACTGCTTATCAGCCGTCGGGAGCAGGATTTTCTCAATCCGAAGGGCATTAACTGCATTCGCCCCTTCCCCGGCCGAGGCATCCGCCTCTGGGGCGCACGTACCCTCAGCAGTGATGGCTCATGGCGTTACATTAACGTGCGGCGCGTCTTTATCTATGTCGCCGCCTCGCTCGACCAAGGGCTTCAGTGGGTTGTATTTGAACCGAATAACCCCACCCTTTGGGCCAAGGTACGGCGTGATGTAGACGCCTTTTTGCGCACGGTTTGGGGCAGTGGCGCCCTGTTTGGCAACTCCCCCGCCGAGGCTTATTATGTCAAGTGCGACAGTGAGCTAAACACGGTCGAAGTGCGTGATTTGGGTCAATTGATTGTGGAAGTGGGCATCAGCCCCGTGAAACCAGCCGAATTTGTCATCTTCCGACTCAGCCAATGGGCTGGCGGCGGCGGTGGCGAAGGTGAAGAGTAGAAAAGAAGAAGTGGTTGAGCGATGAGCGATGAGTGCTGAGTAAGGAAGTGATGAACAGTGTGTCGTAATCACCCCACCCCTTTTGCTCATTGCTAATTGTTCCTTGCTCATGGCCACAGCCATCGCTCAACCCCTTTACTCATTATTCATTACTCATTGAAAAAGGAGTTTGTCTATGTCGCAAGTTAGCGTTTTACCATCCCAACGTGGAGCGAGTGCCGATGCGTATTCTGACCCATTGGTATCGTTTCATTTTGGCGTCGATTTATCAGGCAAGTCCATTGGTTTCTTCATGGAATGCTCTGGGCTAGGCTCGGAGAACGAAGTGATAGAGAGCAAGGTGGTGCAAGAAGGGCGTGAAATCACGATGAAAATTCCCGGTCGGCTCAAGTGGGAAAACATCGTGATGAAGCGCGGCATTACCGATGACCTGACCATCTGGGATTGGCGCAACCAAGTTGTGGAGGGCAATATTGATGATGCCCGCGTCAATGGCTCGGTGGTGATGTACAACCAGTTTGGCGATGAAGTCGCCCGCTGGAATTTCTTGAATGCGTGGCCGGTGAAAGTGACTGGTCCCACGCCCAAAGCGGATAGTAACGAGATTGGCGTGGAAGAGTTGACGATTACGCATGAGTATATCGAACGTGTAGCGGCTGGTGACACGGCCGTGACCGCGCAAGTAAGCTAAAAAAGAAGCGATAAGTAGGGCAAAGGCATGCCTTTGCCCTACTTTGCACCCTGAACCGTGAACCATGCACGAATTTGAATTCACCCTACCCTACGGCTACCAAGACGAATACGGCGACCTGCACCAGGTCGGGCGGATGCGGCTGGCGACTGCTCGTGACGAAATCGAAGTGTGGCAAACGTTGCAAACGAGCAACCAAGCGTATTTGCCCATTATTCTGATGTCGCGGGTCGTGACCGCGCTGGGCACGCTTCCCGCGCACCTGCTGGGGCCCAACTTGTTTGAAAATCTGTACGCGGCCGATATGGCTTATTTAAGTGAGCTGTATCTGCAATTGAACAGTCCACCTGAGGTCAGAATGGGATGAGTACCCCCAAAGCAACCACCACGGCCGTGAATCCGCATCAAAGCCCAGCCCCCACCAGTGCGGGACTGCGTTTTATCACCCTGACCCCCGCCCTGACCGAGCAAATCACCGCTCACGTCTGGGCTACACTGCAACGAGAAATGCGCCACGGCCGTGAGCGTAAACAGTAGGCAATTGTCAATGGCTAATGGTCGATTTTCAATGGTCAATGGCTGGTTGAGTCTGTCGAAACCGACCGTCGCCCATCGCACTTTGCCCATCGCACCTTATTCACACCCATGACCCAAAACACTGTCATCGCCCCTCCTATGTCTAGCGGCCGTGAGCCGATTATGCGGCCAGAAGTAAATGGCTATGAGCCGTTTGCTAGCTTTCGCTTTTTGGTGCGCATTGGCAATGTGCCCGTAGGCGCGTTTCTGGATTGCAAAATGCCGACCATTAGCTGGCAA
>JBGTIZ010000297.1:0-6410 GCA_041745395.1 Promineifilaceae bacterium (SeqCode)
TAGAATCGCCGAGCCGCCGCAGGCGGCGAGGCGTGTGCCTGCTGTAACTGTAAAGGTAACTTGAGCCATGCCCGCTTTTTACTTTTCACTCATCACTTCCCAGCGGGCAGGGTGTGCAGAAAATCATCCACGGCCGTGATAAACCCTACCCAATTATCCCGCCTGATGCTGTGCCCCGCATGAGAAATATAGGCTACACGGCCGTGTGACCACACCCGCAAAACCGCCTCCGCCGTCACGGTCGTGACCAAGCTTCCCCTAGCCACATCCGCCCGCAATAGCAACCCCGGGCACTGGATTTGGTGCACATATTCTGTCCACGGCCGCCACGCCCAATCAGGCTGATAGCGGAAAAAATTCAGGTCAAATTGATGTTTGCTCTCTGCCCACGGCGCGAACTCCGCTTCAGGCCAGTGAGGATACTCTTGGCGCACTTGCGCTTCTGCTTCCACCAGCGATTTGGCCTGTAAATCACGGAGCCAAATATAAAATTCTGATTCTCGCTGGGGCGGGGCTTTTTTGGGCGGGGCAGGTGGCATGGGCGGCGTGGGGAACCACGGCGGGTCGGACAAGATAATGGCGCGGACTAAATCAGGATAGGTGGCGGCGGTGAGCGCGGCCGTGGCCGCCCCCATCGAATGACCGAGCAGGATAACGGGCGGCAGACCAAGGCTCTGGATAATCTCGGCCGTGTCGGCGGCAAGGTCTATCTGTTCGCCTGGCTGGAAGCGCGGTGAACGGCCGTGGCCGCGAGCGTCGGGCATGATGACATCGTAACGTGAGGCCAAGTGCACGGCCGTGAGCGGCCAACAGTCGCCGCTGTCGCCAAAACCGTGCAGGAGCATGAGGGGCGACTTTTTGCCGCCAGTGCGCTGATAGTGAAAGGAGGTCATAGGGGTGGTTTTTTCTAGTTCAAGCATTTTTTGTGTCTGCACGAAAAAAGAGAGTCCTCTACCATTTACGCCCATGATTGGTATCATATGGGTTCCATAGCAGGTGAGTATGCAAACGCTCCCTAGATTCTTGAAAAGGTACAAGGAAAGCAGAATGATTACCAAAATAGACCATATCGCGCTGGTCGCGCCTAATTTAGATGATTCGATTGGCTTTTGGGCAGAAGCACTCGGACTAACCGTCAGTGCCACGCACCGCGAGGAGGAACAGGAGGTTGATGTCGCTTTTTTGCCCGTAGGCGAAAGCAAAATCGAAATTTTGGCTCCGTTTATGGCTGATAACGGCGTCGCTAAATATCTGGAAAAGCGGGGGCCAGGGATGCACCATATCTGTCTAGAAGTGGCCGATATTCGCGCCGCCTTGCAACGACTCAAAGAGTACAATGTGCCTCTCATTGACGCCGAGCCACGCCTAAACAGTGAAGGACGCGAAATGGCTTTTATTCATCCCAAAGGCACGGGCGGCGTTCTCGTTGAGCTATATCAGCAGGTGTGAATTAAAAAGCCCTCTCCCTTTTTTGGCTTAAAAAAAGGGAGAGGGCTGGGGTGAGGAGTTTTCACCAGTGAAAACCCCTCAAAATCTGAAAGCCCCTTGCTAATCTGTGTACATCGTTTCGATCGTCTCTGAGTACTTCTTGTAAATAATATTCCGCTTCATTTTGAGCGTCGGGGTTAACTCGCCCCCTTCGACGGAGAAATTCTCTGGCAAAATTTGGAAGCCGCGCACCTGCTCTACCCGCGCAAACATACTGTTGACCTTGCTGTCAATTTGCTCTTGCATGTACGCTTGCATTTCGGGATGTTCGTGCAGGTTGCCTAACGGCCAACCTTTTTGGGACGCCAACACGGCCGTGGCATCCGGCTCCAATGTCAGCAAAGCGGTCACAAAGCGGCGGTTATCCCCCACCACAATTGCATCCGCCACAATCCCAATATCCTTCAGAGCCGCTTCAATATTCTTAGGCGCGATATTCTTACCGCCCGAAGTAATAATAATCTCTTTCTTGCGGCCAATGATTTTGAGGTAGCCATCGGCGTCAAACTCACCCAAGTCACCCGAGTGGAGCCAGCCATCTATCAAATCTTTATTCGTCGCTTCGTCATCTTTAAGATAGCCCATAAAGATGCCAGGGCCGCGCACAATAATTTCGCCTTCCTCGCTCAGCTTGACTTCCGTATCTGGCCACGGCCGTCCGACGGTGCCATACTTCACGCTACCTGGGAAGTTAGCCGTGCTAACCCCGCTCCCCTCAGACTGTCCATACACTTCCATGATGCAGACGTCCAGCCCCGAGAAGAACTCCAAAATTTCTTGCTGAATGGGCGCCGCGCCCGAAATAGCGTAGCGTAAACGACCCAGCCCCAAAGCATCTTTTACTTTGGAGAAGACGAGCCGATTGGCAAGATTGTATTTGATAGCCAGCAAGCCGCTTGGTTCGCTCCCTTTGTTCCTCACCGCCCACGTCTCACGGCCAACGCCTTGTGCCCACGCCGCAATTTTGGCCTTTGCCCCTGTGGATTCACCCAGCTTTTTGGTCACGCCTGCGTAGAACCGTTCCCATACGCGGGGTACGCCAAAGACCATCGTCGGGCTAACTTCTTTGAGGTTGTCGGCCACTTTAAGACCATCTTCGGCGTAATAGACTTGATACCCGGCCGTGATAGCCGCATGAATGGTAAACATCTGCTCCGCAATGTGGGAGAGCGGCAAATAGGAAAGGACAGAGTCGCCTGGTCCTAAGCCCAGCAGTTGCATAGCTAGTTTGGAGGTCGTAGACAAGTTTTGGTGAGAAAGCATGACGCCCTTGGGCGGCCCTGTCGTGCCCGAGGTGTAGATCAAGGTCGCCAGCTGATCCATCTCAAGGCTATCAAGCCGCTCATCTATGACAGATTCAGGGACTTGGTTCCCTTGCGCCAAGAAATCGTCCCAGCTAAATACATCGGGCGCATCAGGCACGGGGGCGCCGCGCATCATCACCACATATTTTAGCTTGGGAAGCTGGTCGCGGACTTCTTTGACCTTTTCCCATTGCCCTAGGTCTTCGAGTAGGACAACGTGGGCGTCGGCATGTTCAATAATGTATTTGACTTCGGTGGGAGAATTGGTGGTGTAAATGCCAGCGGGCGCACCACCAGAAAGCATACAGGCTAGATCTAAATTAACCCATTCGGAGCGGTTGAAGCCGAGAATGGCAACGTTATCGCCAGGGTTTAGCCCCATGGCAATCAGGGCGCGGGTTGCTTGGCGCACCTCGGCCAAATACTCTCCCCAACTGGTTGGTTGCCATTTATCGTTGATTTTTTCATAATAGGCGGTATCACTCGGCCGTGTGCGGCCATTTTTGTGCAGGCGGTGCAGAATTGTATCGGCGCTCATCTATCTCTCCTTTGAGTATAACTAAAGTGGGTTGCAGGGTTGTTGAGGTGCTGAATTGTTGAGTTGCTAAGGTCTTACGATTTGTTAACTCTAACTGATATATTACCTCGATATCATTTTAAGTGACAAATCGGTTTTGAATAGGTGACTTAACAAGCGTTATCCTTTGTTAAGGATTTCACCCAAGATCCCCCCTTACGACGCATCTACCCCTTCACCGCGCTACTTGTGGCGTTCTCCACAAAGAAGCGTTGCCCCAAGATAAAGATAATCATAGGCGGTAAAATTGCAATCGCCGCGCCCGCTAGCACTAGATTTGGGCTATCCGCCGCTTGGCCGCGCAACACATTGAGCGAGAGCGTTAGCACATGGTTGCTATAATTGCCGGTATTGATAACCACCAGCGGCCAGAAGAAGCTGTTCCACGCATACAAAAACATAAACGTCGTAAGCGTCGCCAGGGCGGGCGTGCTGGCAGGTAAGAAAATACGCACCAAAATCTCCCAGCGGCTCGCCCCATCAATAAAGGCCGCCTCCTCAATTTCACGCGGTACCGTAATAAAAAATTGCCGCATCAAAAAGGTGCCATACGCGCTAAAAACCCACGGAAAGGTCAACGCGGCTAAGGTGTCTACCCAGCCAATGGCTACCATAAGCTGGTATAGGGGCGTAATCAGCACGGCAAAAGGAATCATAATCGTGCCCAAATAAAAGACGAACAGGGCATCACGGCCGGGGAAACGAAGTCGCGCAAACGCATAGCCACCCATGACCGATGTCGTCAACACGCCCCCTACCACCATGAGCGTCACCAAAATCGTATTGCTCAAACTACGATCCATATTTTGCAAAGCGATGACGTCCGTGTAATTTTCAGGGCGCATCGTTAGCCGTTCCACTGGCTCACTCAGACGCACATTCTGCAATATCTCTTCATCGGGATTATCGGGGTTTACAAAACGACCAAAGGCCGTGCGTCCTACTTCAACCACGCTTAATGTTTCCCCATTGACCACGATTTCATACAGCCCCACTTCCTCCCCATCCAGCTCGACTTTCTCTTGATTAACAAAACCTCCCTTTGGCTCCGCCTCTGGCGCGGGAAGCTCGTAGGTCGTTGCCAAATCATTTGGCTCCGCAAAAACGCCAATGCGAATCCCACTTTGCACTAGCGCAAATTCCTTGGTTTCTCCCCCAAACGCCACCCGATAGAGGGGCAACTCTTCCCCCTCCACGGTGACGTTAACCGCTTCACGCGGTAACAAACGGGGGGGATAGTTAAACGTATCCCGTGGTTCCTTGAGCGAGGTGGTCATCATGAAGATGAACGGAAATAGCATCAGGAACGCGAAGAAGATCAGGGCAGAATAAATGGCGAAATATTTGATGATGTCGGTGAATTTTTGAGAAGACATAGTTTTTTGGTCTTTCAGTCAGGCAGGTGTCGCAGTGGCTGAGCTTGTCGAAGCCCCTTGCACCCTGAACCCTGCGCTAATTCTCTTCGGCTCCGGCGGCACGTTGTCGCTGGAATTGGATGAGCGTCGCGACGAAAATCATGAGGAACAGTACCCACGCAATGGCCGAGGCATAGCCTTGTTCAAAGCGTTGGAACCCTTTTTGGTACAAATAGAGCACCATCGTTAGGGTCGAGTTGCCGGGGCCGGCTGGATTCTGCCCGGGGATAAGAATATAAACATCCTCGAATACTTGAAATGCACCGACGAGGGTGGTAATCAGCACAAAAAAGGTGGTTGGCCCGAGTAGGGGGAGGGTGACATGCCAGAATTTGTTCCAGGTGTTGGCTCCGTCTACGGTGGCCGCTTCATAGAGGACGTGCGGGATGTTTTGCAGGCCAGCTAAGAACAGCACCGTGTTGAAGCCAATCATGCGCCAGCCGTACATAATGGTCACGGCAATCAGAGCCGTATTGCTGGAGGAAAGCCAGCGAATATTGGGGTTTTCGAGGCCGCCGCCAAAGAGGAAGTTGATGCTATCTATAAGCAGGCTGATACCGTAATTGATGTAGCCCACGGTTGAGTTATAAAGCCATTGCCAAATGAGGGCGATACCCACCACGGCCGCGACACTGGGTAAAAAGTAAGCCGCCCGAAAGATTTTCATACCGGGTAGCTTGCTGTTGAGCAGATTTGCCAAAAATAGGGCGGGTAGGACGGCTAGCGGCACGGCCAAAACCACAAATTTGAGCGTGTTATAAAGAGCTGTCCAAAACAGCTTGTCCTGTGCCCCAATGATGACCGCACGGCCGAAGAACTCAAACCGCGCTAGCTCATCATAAACGGTTACATCCAGCACCTCATTGGCGCGTTGGGTGATGCTGTCCAACGTGGCTATATCCAAGTTTAGAATGCGGGCGTAATTATCAAGGCCAACCCATTGCGCATCTGAAAAAGCGTCCCAATCCGTGAAGCTGACATACAGAGAAAAGAGAAGCGGCCCCGCAAAAAAGAGCAGAAAGCCGAGCAGGTTGGGAGAGACAAAGAGAAACCCCTCCAGCATTTCGATGTCCCCGTTGGTGGCGTTGAACGCTTGGGCAAGGGGGCGTCGCCACATGAGCCACGCGGCCAGACCAAACAGCACCGTGACCAGTAAAAAGAAGAGGGGCAAAGGGGCGAGCCAATTCATCAAAATCGCCCATAGGCCGCGATAGGATTCGATGGCGATGAGCCACGCGACCAAGGATAAGCCCGCGACCCATTTGCCAGCCGCGCGGAACTGTTTTTGGCGGGCAGGGTTAGACTCTTCGTAGCGGTCGCCGAGGCTGGCGAATACGTAGCCGAGGAAGGCGGAAAATAGGAAGGGGAGGCCGCGCATGAAGGTGTTGGCAAGCGCGTTTACGCCGACGAAGACGCCACCTAGTTGCAGGAGGGCTAATAGGCTAAGGATGAAGCCGAGGTAGTTGACGACGAGGGAAAGCGCACGGCCGTGGTGAATTCGCCGCCATAGATACGGCAGGGCAATACCGCTTAACACGGCCGTGGTCAACGCCGGCACCGTTAGAGCCGCCTTGTACCAAATTGACCATTCCGCATCCAGCACCCCCCCCCCCACCCCCCGCGCGG
>JBGTIZ010000298.1:0-18817 GCA_041745395.1 Promineifilaceae bacterium (SeqCode)
CACCTTGCACCTTGCACCTTGCACCTTGCACCTTGCACCTTGCACCTTGCACCTTGCACCTTGCACCTTGCACCTTGCACCTTGCACCTTGCACCTTGCACCTTGCACCTTGCACCTTGCACCCTAATACAAAAAAGCCCCCTGTTCGTTCCAAGACGAAAGGGGGCTTCGTGGTGCCACTTGGATTTCACGGCCGTGTTTAAAAACAGAGCCGCCTCTGGGCGCGATAACGGGCGTGGCCGGCCAACCTTATGCGATGCGTTTGGGATAACAACACGCTTTTTTGGTAGGCAACTCAGAAGTGGATTTCGGGCGAAACGATTGTTGACTTGCACCGACCGTCAACTCTCTGGAAACCGCTTGAGCCTTACTTGTCTTCGTCGTGGTTGTTTATTTATCAGGTTTGTAGGCGCATTATAAACGGCCGTGTAAACAACGTCAACCAAAATTACCTGACCAGCCACTCCCCCAAGGCCAACCCTATTCCTGCCAAAAGCAAGCCAGCCGCCAGCGTACTGCCTGCATAGAGCAGGAGCAGTCCCGTGAAGCCGTAGCGATAAAGCAGAACTAGTTCCAACATGAGGGTGGAGAAGGTTGTCAATGCCCCGAATAGACCCGTGATGACAAAAAGCCGCACGGCCGTGGACGTGTCCCAGCGGCTAAACGGCACAACCAGCAACCCTATCAAAAACGCCCCTACCAGATTAGCCACCAGCGTCCCCCACGGAAACTCCCCCTGCTCCAACGCCGTGCTAGCCCACACCGCCAGCAGATAACGCCCAATGGCCCCTATCGCGCCCCCCAGACCAACCGCTACAAAATTCAACATGCCAGATACCTTTGCTCAATGAGTGAAAGAGTAAAACGTAAAAAGTGAGAAGTAAGAAGCGGCTCACTTCTCACTTCTCACTTTTTGCTTGTAACTTCTAGCTTCCCAACGCAACGTTACCGAATCGAATTCACGTAATCGAGCGCGATTTGCGCGGGGTAGAAAAACTCATTGAGCACCAATGCCCGCTCAAACGAAGCGGCCGCGCCGTTTAAATCCCCCGTCACCGACTGGGCTTGACCAAGCCAAAAATAAGTCTCTTCCACATGACGGCCACCGGGATCAGCCAGCGTGGCTTCGGCCAAATCGAACATATCCTGATACCGCCCTATGCGCAAATAAGCAATATAAGGACGATGCTGATACCACATCATGCGGCTGGGCAAGCCAATGCTCCGCGCTTTATCAAAAGCAACCGCGCCGTTCTGATAGTAGCTGTTTTCACCCGTTAATTCGCCCAAGCGGGTCAGGGCCGTGCCTAGATTGAACCAAGCAAACGCATTCTCACCGTCTGCTTCAATCGAGGCTTGGGCGCGGCGAGCGGTCGCTTCCCACATTGTTTGGTTGTCTAATAGCTCTTCACCCAAAATGTCGAACAGTTCTGGCTCTTGGTCTGGACGATAGATGACGTAAAAGGTATGGGCGAATTGCTCCCAATATTCATCCACGTACTCATAGCTGTAGGGGAATCCATCCGCCAAAGTGTATCCTGGCTCAACATCCCGTTCGGCAAAGGGGCCAAGGAAGGTGTCGAGGGTGTAATACTCAGCCGCCTCATCATCATAGCCAAATAGGGTGAGATAATGACCGTACCAGCCGCTAGCGGTGGGGGATTCGGGTGGTTGATACCCTTTTTCGATAACAACGGGGTAGCCCGCTACCAAAAGCCGCTTGAGCAGTTCTTGGTCGCCATTGGCGCGGGTAATGGAGCGCAGAGCGGTTTCTGCGTTGACATAATCACTGATTTGCCACGGGCTGACATTGCGGTCTTCGGGGTTAGGTTTGAGATAGGCGGCGGCATCCAGTTGACTGATGTCGTATCCATAAAAACGAAGAATGATAGAGGCGTTGGTGGGGCCGCAGTTGTTGAATTTTTGCGCTTCGTTGTCTTCACCGCTCAAGCCCTCTAACCGAAAGGAGACGGGTAAAGGTTCGGGCGTAGGTGAGGGGGTTGGTTCGGGTGTGGGGGTAGGGGTCGGCGGCACGGCCGTGGGTTCGGCCTCTTCTACCACTTCAACTTCAGGTTCAGGTTCAGCCTCAACTTCTGGGGCTGGGTCAGAAGCAGTGGGGGGGGTGAGCGGGGTTGGGGCTGTTTGGTCAGACAAAACCAAGCCATCCAAAGCCGCCGCTGACTCCCTATTGGCCTCATTATCAGTAGACGCCACCGCCAGCAAAGCGGCCGCATCTACGTTTTGCACGGTGCTGGCATCTACGGCGGGTACAAAATCTTCGCGGGTTCCCATAGTAGCGATGACGCTATCAGGCAGATAACCCCAATATTGTCCAGGAATATAAGTTTCGATGATGGTGGGCATGGCCTGCACGCCGATGGTCACGAAAAGCAGGGCCACGGCCGTGAGCGTAATCATTATTTTAGTGCGACGTTTCATTATTGATTCACTCCTAGGGCTGAATTCACTAACAACCAAACCCGTCACCTGAACGTAGCTCAGCTGAGCGTATTAAAGGCAACGGACGGTTTACACAGTACGCCATTATGATGTTGTTCTGAATAAGTAGGGGGGCTTTTCTATTATCCCCTAATCTTTGCCAAGGCGTCCACGGCCGGGGCAAAGTTCGGGTTAAAGTTCACCGCGCGGGCAAAATCAGCTTCGGCGGCGCGGCCGTCCCCCAACGCCTGATGTGCCAAACCGCGATAATAAAACGATTCTTCAAAATAGGGGCGACGGTCGAGCGTCAGGTTTGTCAGGTCGAGCACATCTTGATAACGACCCACCTGATAATACGCTTCGTAGGGGCCAAACTGATACCACAACATGCGCCACGGCAGACCAACAGCGCGAGCTTGGTCGAAGGCGACGGCGGCTAGGGCGTATTCTTCCTGCGCAGTATAAATTGTGCCGAGATTGAACCAGAGAAAGGCATTGTCTGGCTCTTGCTCGAGTTCCACGGCCGTGCGTTCAAATGCTTGCGCCCACATCGTCTCATCATCCACCTGTGCCCCCACAATCTGGGTCACGATTTCGGCCTGTTCAGCCGGGTTAAACAGAGCAACGTAGTTGCGATTAAACTGCCGCCAATATTGGTCAAAAGTAGCGTAATCCATCGTGCGCCCATCCCCATCCTGCACCCCAAACTCAATATATTGTCCGCCGTCTTCGGTGGTGGTCGCTTCGGGCAATTCATTCGTTGTGCCTAGCCAGCTATCAAACACCCATATCGTTTCCGACTCATCATCATAAGCCACTACCAGCAAATAGTGGCCGTACCACTCCATCCAGCTAAACGTGCCAGGAGGATCTATACCTGTTTCGATGATGACGGGCACGCCATTACTGAGCAGGCCGCGCAAAATATCCAAATCCCCATTGGCGCGAAAAAGAGCGGCCAAGTCTGTTTCGTTATTGACATAAGCGGCCATTTCGTGGGGGCTAACGTTGCGGTCTTCGGGATTGGGCTTCAGCACGGCCGAGGTTGTGGCCTGATTGTGGTATACCCCAAAATAGCTCAGCGACATAGATAAGGTGGCCGGGCCGCAGTTGTTCCACTCCTGAAAATGATGCGTAATGCCCCGTAACCGCGCCGAGGGCGGATAGGGCAACGGCGTGGGGGAAGGAGTGACCGTAGGGGGCGGAGTCGCCGTGGGCGGTGGGGTCAGGCTAGGCATACCCGCCGCGCTTGTGGTGGGTATGGGGGTCAGGGTGGCGGGGAGAGGTTGGGTGGGGATAAGCGTGGGCGTGGGCAACAGCGCAGAGATGTCGGCCACAACGGCGGCCGTGGGCAGAAGCGGGGCTTGTTCACCTGCCGCTAGCCGCTGAACCGCTTCGGGCGCGTAGGCGGCCACGTAGCGGCTGGGAACCATCGCCAGCAGGGTCGGAGCTTGCCACACAAGCATGAGCAAAACAAACAG
Source organism: Promineifilaceae bacterium (SeqCode) (assembly GCA_041745395.1). Classification (GTDB taxonomy): domain Bacteria; phylum Chloroflexota; class Anaerolineae; order Promineifilales; family Promineifilaceae; genus Hadersleviella. The sequence goes on from JBGTIZ010000298.1 coordinate 3,921, forward strand.
CAATAAAATTGTGACGGGCAGGAGGATTTTTTTCATTGGTTTTTGACGGGTTGGCAGGCCAGTATCTTATGGGCATGTATTATACCGTAGCTGTTTCACGGCCGTGTGGCTGATAACCGAACCCTTATCAAGGAGCAAGGAGCAAATAGTTGGGGATCTTTGGGAATTCACGGGGTCAATTAGCAACTGTCTTGCCTAAACAAGCCACGCCCAGAGAAAAACCCCATGACACATGACACGTGAAACATGACACTGTTGAAAACCCCACGAAATCCGAAAGAACCATAGTTGGTTGCCATGCTAGCGTGAGGGGCATTAAAAAACCAGCTGGATGTCCAAGACACCCAGCTGGCTAATTTACGCTATACCCTACAGCGGGAGTTTATTTACCCTCAAGTTCAATCATCAAAAATGCGTGGCTGAAATGCCAAGCTCTGCACAAATAACGGCGAGCGCATACCTTAAGCCACAGGCAAGTGTGCCTCGCTATCAGAAGATATGAGTAACCACTTACTAAAATGTTCAATCATTACCCCTGTTACACACGTCTCATCCTCTAGCGCATAACCAACATAAGCATAGGGGTCAACATCTTCCCAAATAGTCGGCCGTGGCTCACCCGTAAAGTAAATAATCAGAGAATCCACTTCGGCACGATACTGTACCCACAGTTGAGCAGGGTCTATTTGGGCGGGAAAATATTGTTGAACGGCAATAGGAATCGTTAACGTTGCCATAAAATCATCTCGCTTTGTTTTATGCGTTTAACCCGATAAGCGGTCACTACTTCACCCTCTTCGTCAACCACAACTTTAATGAACCAACGTTGTGGCCGTCGTTGATATGTTTTGTAGTATACGATACGTTGCGGGTCAACAGCATCTTGAGCAATGTATTCAGCTAAACGGATAGATTGCTCGATCTCATTTAAATTATCTAAATCTGGGTGCGCTATCAGTATATGAAATTGGTAACAACGGTTGGTCAGGCGCACATTATGCCCTAATGGGTCGGTTGTAGAAAACAGAACATCTTCCATGTTAGCTTAACGCATCACTTGACCAGCATGACGGGACATTGGGCTAAGATTCCGACTTTGTGGCTAATCGTGCCCCAGCCAACGGTCATATCTTCCAGATTGATGCGGTGGGAGTTGAGAATAATCAGTGATATGTCGTTCTCGGTGGCGTAGTTGATGATTTCCCGCACGCGGTCGCCGTAAACGACTACTTGGGAAACATGGTCGGCGTCGGCTGAGTCGCCCAGTAGCGTGGTCATTTTACCCAACGCCTGCTCCTCTAGGCGCAGATAAAAATCTTCAAATTCATCAAACGTGGCGTCGGAAATTAACTCGATGACGTGGAGTAGGGTCACATGGCCGTGGTTTTGCCCCGCCATATGCAAACCAACATCAACCGCCGCTTGGTTACGGTCATGCAAATCAACAGGAATCAAAATATGCTCAAACATCATGCCTCCTCGGGGTAAGCGCGTCGCGCTTCAACAACAAAGTTTCCCCTTCACTATACAGCAAGCCCCCGTTGACAAGCGACTGGTAAAGCTCATGATTTGCGCGTGATTTCTGTCTAATTTTGGCCGCTGGGAACCTCACTCGGAGCGATGCGCGTCACCCCTTGGTGGGTCACGGGGCGCGGCAACGCTTGCGCCACCTGTCGCGCCACGCGCAGGCCGCCCAGCGTCACGCCCGCCGTGGATTGGCCGGGAAAAATGGAATCCCCCACGAGTAAGAGGTTGGACACGGCCGTGTGTGGCCCCCTTGCCCCAAAAATAGATTTCTGCGGGAAGCCGCCCACCATCCCCTGCGGTCGCCGCGTAAACCGCTCAAAACTGACCGGCGTACCCGTCGTCTGAAAGGTAATCACCTCACGCAAACCGGGCAGAGCCAGCTCTGCCGCGTCCAGCATTTTTTGCAAATACGCCTCTTTGTGCGCCGCATAAACCGCTTTGTCCTGCTCCCGCCAGCGCCACCACTGGCTAATTTCCGTATGGGTAGACATGGTGACGGGGCTTTCACCCACTGGAGCGCGGCTTTCGTCGCTAAAATCAGTCAGCGAGACAAAGACGGAGTTGGTCTCGCCCAGCGGTATGGTTGGGTCTTGCACCACTTGGTGATGTCCCGCCGCTTGGGGGAAGCGCGCCTTGAATTTCGCTTGGTCGATGCCCAGATAGACCATGAACGCGCCCCAAGTTGGTTCCAAATTGGCGACGGTGCGCGTCAGGCGCGGGGGCGTATCTTCGCCTAATAATTTCTCGAGTGCCCACGGGGTCAGGTTGCCGAGAAAGAAGTCCGCTTCAAGCCGCAGGCCGCGCTTCGTTTCCACGGCCGTGGCTCGACCATCTGCCCCCCGCTCAATTTTGGTCACCTCTTGCCGATACAGCACCTCCCCTCCATGCGCCTGAATCCAATCAGAAAGTGTTTCGGCCAATGCGCCAATGCCGCCCTGCACATGGTTCACGCCCCGCCGAGGCAAATCGAGCGCGGCACTGCCGTAGAGTGCGTTCGCTTCCACGGCCGTGGCCTGCGCCGAAATAAGCAGTTGCGCATCCAAAAAGGTCTTGAACATCAGGTCATCGGTCGGGGCAAAACTGCCAATCGTGCGGAAGAGATAGGGCAAAGAGCACAATGTTTTGGGGCGCAAGGAGCCAGCCAAGGTGAATAAATCCCTGATGGATTCGGGCGGCCAAGGAAACGGCCGTGTGGAAATATCCCACGAAATATCGGCCAGCATCTCCTGCGTGCGCCAAAATTTTTCCGCTTGGGGTTGGGGAAACGCCGCTCGCCGCTCCGCTTGCCACTGCTCAGGGTCAGCCCATTGCGTCACCGCCCGGCCGTCGGGCAAATGCACCACCCACGCGGGGTCTACGGGCTGAATCGGCCATTCTAAATCCCCCAGCATTTCCGCCAGTTGGTGATGTGGCCCCCCCGGCGCAAAGCCACCCGCCAGCGTCGCGCCCGCGTCGAAGCGGTATTTCTTGTGGTAAAACGTGCCCGCCGAGCCGCCTGCATACACATGCGCCTCGAGAACAGTCACGCGATAGCCTGCTTTGAGCAACGCCGCGCCGGCGGTCAGTCCGCCCACGCCCGCGCCAATGATAAGTACGTGTGGAGACATAATGAATGAGTAATGAATAAGGAATAATGAGTAAAAGGGTTGGTAGCTAAGGATGAATAAATGCTCTACACCTGTTTTTATGCAGAGTAGCAACACTCATCGCTCATCGCTCAGCACTCTTTACTGCTTTCTGGGTCGCCCATTGGCGGTAGCCGAACAGAACGTGGAGATTGGGTTTGGAGAAGAGGAAGCGGGTGAGTAATCCCGCCACGCCTGCTCTGTGTTCAAATTCGATGTGTTCTTGAACGCGGGTTTGGTGGTCGCTGAGCGGGGTGAAGGTGTGGGTGTGTTGCCAAGAGGCGGCGGGGCCTTTTTCTGGGTCTTGGGTGTCGGTGAAGCCGCGCTCGCTGACGTTGCTGTGGATCGCTCGCCAGCGCACGGGGAGCGGCCCCAGCCACATGGTAAATTCGGACACGGAGCCTTCGCCCATTGGCTCAACCTTGTGGAGTTGCACAAAGGTGAGCGGCAGGGCGAGCTTTTTGAGGGCGGATGTGTCGTGATGGAAGGCGGACACGGCCGTGAGCGGCGCGTCTACCGTAAATTCATACTCAAAAACATGCACAAAATTACTCCAGTTGTAGCGAAGCTAATCACTTACGGCTTACGGCTTATGGCTAACAGCTTACAGCCTTCTAATGCGTCAAATCCAACTGCCCTTTATGCCCCGTCTCATACGCTTCCCATATTTTGGTCGCTAGTTTTTCGGGCGACATCGCATCCTTGGGCAGGTTCAGGGGCACATTGTCCCAAAACTTGGTGGCGACCGCGCCGGGGCGAATGACGCTCACCTTTTTCTTGCGCTGTTCCTTCTTGACCGTCTCGGCCAGCGCGTCCAGCCCCGCTTTGGCGGCGGCATACGCGGAGAGGCCGGGCAGGCGCAACCGCTCGTGAATCGCGCCTACAAACATGATGTGGGCATCTTCGGCGAGGAGGGGCAGGCTGTGGTGCAGGGTAAGGTACGCGCCCGTCAGGTTGGCGTTGAGGATGCGTTGCCACGCACTGAGGGGCATATCGGCCACGGACACGGCCGTGATGTCGCCCACACTGTAAAGCCAGAGGTCAACGTCGTCTATTTCGTAGGCGGCGGCGCGCACGGCCGTTTGTACGGCATACTCGTCGGCCACGTCACTGAGTTCAATAATGGTGGCGGGTAGGTCAGACACGGCCGTGTCGTCCCGCGCAAAAGCAACCACCTGCCAGCCCTCTTGGGCTAAATAATGAATCATAGCGCGACCAATGTCGCTGTTGGCACCAAAGATGATTGCTTTACTCATGGGAGAGAATCCTTATTTAAATCTTTCAGTTGGTCAGTTGGTTGGTTGGTTGGGTTAACTTTGCCATAGATAGAGTCAGAGGGTCAATGTTTTGTACGCATTTATTACAATTTGTCCAACTTTTGTCGAGAATGAGTGTTTGACCGACTTACTTTAAGCCTATGTTAAACAGAATTGGTTCCCACGGCCGTATGTGTTATCTTTCTCACCCTAAATTGGCGACCATACCCGCCTTTTTTCCATACGAACCCAAAAGCAAACCTAAAAATAACCGATAAATTTTTGACATAATCGCCATTTTTGCGTATAAATGGCGAGTTGTTTATTTCACGTCCTAATTCCAAGTAAACAAGACCAAATAGAAGGTGGTTGAAATGTCTCGCAAATGTAAACTAACGGGCAAAGGCCCAATGGCAGGGAACAACGTTCCCTTCTCCCTCAAGAAAACCCGTCGTCGCTTCTTGCCCAACATCCAGAGCAAGCGCGTTTATATCCCTGAACTGGATAAGCATGTGCAAATTCGCATGACCACTCGGGCGATGCGCACGATGGACAAGAAAGGTGGTCTGATGAACTACCTGCGTGATGAAGGGCTGACTTTGAAGGATGTCACTTAGACAGTAAAGTTAGTCAGCAGTAACAGTGAAAAGTAAAAAGTGAGAAGCGTGCTTAGGCCGCTTCTCTTTTTTTGTTTGGGGAGTCTGCAACGGACACACGGCCGTGTGCGTATTGTTTTCTATGTTATCATGGTTATCATGAGAGCAAACATATCGTTGCCCCTCATTGGAGCGTCTGCACATGTCTGACCAAGACGAAATTCACATCGTTATTCTTAACGAAAAAGAAGAGCCTTCCAAGCCAGCTTCGTCGCCCCCTGCCTCGCAAACGAGTTTGGTTCCTGCCGCCAAAACTGACACCGCCCCAGAATCAAATGAGTTGTTGAGCAAGGCGGGTAAAATTGCGCAGGCGGTGGGCACGGCCGTGTTCACCGCCGCCAGCAAAGCCACAACCCGCGCTTGGCACAGCGAAACGCGCCGCAAACTGTGGGAAAGCGAGCAGAGAAAAGAGCTATCCACCAAGCTAGGAACCCAAGCCCACATCGCCGCCGAGGCGACCAAAACCAAGAGTAAAGAAATCCTAGACGAAACGGTTGACCGCGTGGTCAAGCAACGAGTCGCGGCCGAAAAAGAGAAGCTGAAAACAAAAGTAAAAGAGACGGATTGGAAGGCAGTCGCCCAGCAGGGCGCGTCCACAGGGCTAAAAGGGCTGAGCGCAGGCTTAGCCATGCTCTCCACCAAACTGCTGAATCAATCTGAGGCTCAGAATCAGCACGAAAAGCCGACTGCTGCACCCGCCAAAGCAGATGAGTCTCCCCGAACTGACTCAAACCAACCTAATTCCAATAGTTAACAGAGACAATCCAAACTGAGAATTGCCCACAGTTAGCCAGTCAACCTAGCCATGTGCTTCATATGCACAAACGGCTGGGTTTTTTTGTGCCTATAAACAACAAAGAAAGAGGTTTATGATGTGGAAGAAAATTTTACTCGGCCTATTAGGGATTGTGCTCTTACTGGTGGTGGGTGGCGGCGTCGGTCTGGTTATTTATTCTAGTACAGGGACAGCCTCACCCACGGCCGTGGCCCTCACCACCCTCGAGTCAGACGCGCAAGTGACGGTTACAGAAGATGATTGGCTCATTTTTACCCCCAACGACCGCACCCCTACGACAGGCTTTATCTTTTACCCTGGCGGTCTGGTAGACCCTCGCGCCTATGCTCCTTTGGCGCGGGACATCGCCGCTGAGGGGTACGTGGCGATTATCGTGCCGATGCCGCTCAATTTGGCCGTGTTTAACCTGAATGCGGCTAATCGTGTTATCGCTGATGCGCGTTTTGCGACTGTTTCGACGTGGGCGATTGGTGGTCATTCGCTGGGCGGGTCGATGGCTTCAGCCTATGTAGACGGCTCGCCGGGGGAAATGGCGGGGCTGGTGCTGTGGGCGTCTTATCCAGCTAACAGCAATGATTTATCGGGGCAAGAAACACTCACGGCCGTGTCCATTTTTGGCACACGCGACGGCCTGATAGATGTCAGCGTAATTGACGACTCCCGCGCCCTGCTTCCCCCCGACACCGTATTTGTGCCCATCGAAGGCGGCAATCATGCTCAATTTGGCTGGTACGGGCCGCAGGATGGCGATTTGCTCGCGATGATTGCGCCTGAGGCACAACAGGCTATAACGGTCGAAGCGACGGTCGCCTTGCTGGCCTCATTGGCCGAGTAAGCGAGCATAAACGTGAGGTTTGCAACAGTGTCATGTTTCACGTGTCATGGGTCACGTGGTTTTTCTCTGTAGGTGGCCTGTCTAGCCCATACAGTCACTAATTGAAGCTATAAATTCCCGAAGAGCCATAAACGCTTACTGCGCTGGCTGTAAAAACAAAAAGCTCCCCTCATTGGGGAGCTTTTTATAGTTAAAGGATTAAAGCTGTCAGTGCATCTCAAAAATCTGGCTATGCAAGCCAGTACGTGGTCTTAATTTCGGCGTTGCTGTGCCTGCACGTACGCTTTTTGAGCGGCTTTTTCATTCTCTTCTTGACGCTGTCGTACTTGTTGGAGCAAGTAATAGAAAGCGGGAGCGGTAAGGGTGACTAAAAGCATACTGCCGAAGGCTACATTTAACATCTTAAACCTCTTGTTTGTTTTACCCGTATGGGTTTGGTAATACCACAGAAGTCAACGTACAGGTCATAGGATGTCATAAAACGGGGCAAAATGCAATGGTTCTAACACACAATGCTCGGTTTCAATCTTAAAGTTAACGTTGTTACGTGCTTGACAAATAATTTCAACTTCGATTATAATCCGAACACTGTTTGGAAAACGATTTGCGTTCTGACTAACGATAGCTCCAAGGTCAACATGCTAACCCCCCGCGAAAAACGCCACCAACGAACTCGAGACGCCATTTTGCAGGCGGCACGGGAAATTATTATGCAAAAAGGGCCTGATAAGCTGTCGATGCGCGCTTTGGCGCGGCGGATTGATTATAGTCCGGCAGGGCTGTATGAATATTTTGGCAGTAAAGAAGAGATTATCACGGCCGTGTGTGGGCAAGGACACGGCCGTTTGTACGCCGCCATGGCGCATGTTGATAAAGCCCTCCCTGCCCGAGAATATCTCGTGGAAATTGGTCTGGCTTATATTCAGTTTGCGGTGTCCAATCCCGACTATTTTTTGCTAATGTTCACCCAAATGACTAGTGAAGCCACCGAAGAAGACATGCAAATGCTGGTATCGGAACAATCTTCGTTTTCTATTTTGCTCACGGCCGTGGAACGGCTCGTAGCTGAAGGGCTGGTGGTGACAAACGAGACGTACAGCGTGCTAAGCGTGGCCTACAGTGCTTGGGCCATGGTACACGGCATAGCGATGCTCCGCGTGACCTTTTTGCGCGACGTGGAACTGGTCAATTTTACCGTAGCTGACCGAGAGACTTTACGCGCTTTTGGGCTAGGGTTAGGGCAACTATAAGTTAGTTGTCTATTTTTTTTGCTGGCTACCGAACAATGTTCGGTTTATCTGTGGGACAAATTTTACCCCAGACCATAGGAGAATTTAAGCATGAGTACCATCACTTTACCGACCGCTTTGTCCGCCCGCACGGCCGTGCGCACGCTCTGGGAAACCAACCGTCCGCTCGCTTTGTCCGCCTTCTTTTCCGTGGCGCTACTCGCCTTCACCCTGCTGGGGTTGCTGGTCGATCCCCGCACTTTAGTAGGAGAGCCACTGTGGCTGAAGCCCACCAAGTTTGCTATTTCATCTATTTTTTACTCCGTGACTGTTTTGTGGTTGATTAGCCATATCGAAGGCCACGGCCGTGCGATTCGCGCCGTTTCTTGGGTCACGGCCGTGGCTCTGTTTGTCGAACTCGTCCTCATCGCCTTCCAAGCCGTGCGCGGCGTGCGGAGCCATTTTAATACCGTTACCCTGCTCGACGGAGCAATTTTCTCCACGATGGGCACAATGATTATGTTGCTGTGGCTCGCTTCATTAGTCGCCCTCCTCTTGCTTATCCGCCAACCATTTGCCAACCCCGCGTGGGGGCTGTCGCTCAAGTTGGCTTTGGCGATTGGCGTTTTGGGGGCGGGGCTGGGCTGGCTAATGACCATGCCCACGGGGGCACAGCTTGCCCATGCCCAAAACACGGGCGAGATGCCGCAGGCGGGGGCGCACACGGTCGGGCTAGCCGATGGCGAAGGGGGCAAGTTGCCGGTAGTGGGTTGGAATACAGAAGCGGGGGATTTGCGAGTTGGGCATTTTATCGGGATGCACGCCATGCAGGTTTTGCCCTTGTTAGGCGCGTTTATTGTGGCGCAAAATGCGGCTCTGAGTCAGCGTAAACAGAAGCAGTTGGTGTGGATTGCAGGAGCGGGTTATCTAGGCGTGGTGGTTTTGGTGACGTGGCAGGCGTTGCAAGGGGAGGCGTTGGTTGCGCCGAGTGTGATGACGTTGCTGGCGTGGGGGGTATTGCTCACGGCCGTGTTTTGGACCGCCGCCGCCGTCGTGCGCCCCCGCCAATCATGACGGCACTCAGGTACAGACCTGACAGGCTTTTATGGCAAGTTAAGAAATCAATCAGGTAAACGAGTGAACAGTGAAAGGTAAGAGGTAAAAAGTGGCTGGGCAACCAGTCGCCCCCTTCTTACTTTTCACTTCTTAGTTTTTGCGCCTCACGCCGTTGTGACGCCGGGAAGGGTAAAAAAGAAGCAGGCCTGTCCAGCATGGACATGGTAGCCCGCTTCACCACCTAGCCGTTCGGCAATGCGTTTAACAATGGACAGGCCTAGACCATTTCCCCGATTTTCGTTATGTAAATGGGATAGCTGGGCAAACTCGGTAAACAAAGAGGGGATTTCCTCTTGGGGGATAAGAGAGCCGTTGTTAGCCACACAAAAACGGACAAGGTTGCCCGCTATTTTTTCCGCCCGTAGCGTGATCTGACACGGCCGTGCGCCATACTTCAGCGCATTGCTAATATAATTCGTCCACATCATCTCCACCCACGGCGCGTACCCGCGCACCACAGGCCAATGCTCGGGCAAAGTCACTTCCGCCCCGATGTCTTCCCGCAGAGGCTCCAACGTCTGAAGCGCACTGGCGACTAGGCTCCCCATATCTAGCGGCTCCAGCGGCACCGCCTGTTTACGCACCCCCGCCAACAAGAGCAACCCTTCGATAATCTCTTCGATTTTGCGCCCCGCATCTATCACCCGCTGAATCTGCGTGTTGACCTTGGGCATATCGGCTGTGTGATGGCGCACCAGCACGGCATTAACGAGCAGAGCCGTCAGCGGATTTTTGAGGTCATGCGCCACGGTGTGGGCAAAAGCGTCTAGCTCCGCTTTACTCTGCTCTAAATCAGCCACTTTATAGGTCAGCTCTAGCTGTAGCTGGCGCAGTTGCAAATGCACCTGAATCCGCGCCAAAACTTCATCTGGGGCAAATGGCTTACTAATATAGTCTACGCCCCCGGCGGACAACCCCGCTATACGATTCGCTGTTTGGGCCATCGCGCTAATAAAAATGATGGGAATCTCGGCCGTGTCGGGGTTTTTGCCCAGAGCTTGGCTCACTTCATACCCGCTCATGCCTGGCATGTTCACATCTAGCAAAATCAGGTTGGGAAGCCACATGGCGGCCAGCCGTAGCCCTTCCGCGCCGTCACGCGCCTGCACCACTTCGTACTCTTGCTGGGTGAGAATTACTTCGAGTAGGCGACGGCTAGACGCATCATCATCAACAATCAGGATCGTAACGGGAAGGATTGGGTTGGGAGACATAGAGGGTGGGGTGCGAGGATGAATGTATAGTCAGATGAGGCAGAATTATAGCATATTTGCCCTCAACGGCAGGAAGAGGGCAAAAAGCGAGGTGTTTTTTTCGGGGTGTTTTCCTCTTTGCACCTCTGCCCCTCAGTGAGAGTTTGCCTTTACTAGCTTAACTCTACTTTGAAGCGCGTTTGTCCAATCGTGACCACATCCCCTGCGCTGATAACGGCCGGCTCGGTAAGGGGCACATCATTGAGCAACGTGCCATTACGGCTTTCCAAATCTTCTAGCCACCAGCGTTGGCCGCGTAGCACAATCAGAGCGTGCTCGCTCGAGGTAAAGCCGTCATCCACCACGATAGCGTTGCTGGGCGCACGGCCGAGACGAGTGAGCGGCAAGAGGGGATATGGCTCTTGGTCGCTATTAAGCACGTGGAGCCAGCCTCGAGGCTGGCTGGCGGTTTTTAACACGGCCGTGGAAGCCCGCATTTCCCCATACACCAACCAAGCCATCACCACCATAAAAACCAGCAACACGGCCGCCCCCAGCAAACGCAAACCAAACAAAACCAAAGTCACATCCATACGCTACAGTTGCCCCTCATCTGTCTGTGCGCTCGAACGCGGCGACTCAATCGCCGACATGGAGCGCGTCTCATTATCAAACTGCCCCCGGCGCAACTCGCGCCGCGCCTCCGTCGTCGCTCCTTCCCCATAAATCAGGGACACATCACTCATCGTAATCACATCCCCCGGCTGAAGCACACATTCAACCACAGTGGCCCCATTGACCTGTGTGCCCATGTTACTGCCCAAGTCATAAATAACAAAATGCCCCGACCGCCAGCGCACTTGCGCATGTTTGCGGCTAACCGAAGGCGAATTCAAAATAATATCGTTATCGGTGCGGCGACCAATCGTAATCAGCGGCTGAATCAAAGAGACATGCTGACGCCCATCTATAATGAAAAAGGCGTCCAGTTTGCGAATCGTCTTGACCGCATCCAGCGTCTCATCCACTTCGGAACGGCGCAACTGCTTGGTCGCGGCTCGATCAGAAGCGCGTTGCCGCGCCGCAACGTGAATCGTGTGCTGGCGCAAGCTTTCTTGGGGCACAAGGGTCACCGTCGGCCGTTCAGGAAGCAACAGGCCGACCTGTTGCGCCAACTGGACCAAATAGTTCGCCAAGCGGTCTTCGATGCCGGGTTCGGCCAAGGCGTCATAATCAGCGGGATGCAGATAAACGTCGTAGTGGGTCGCCACTTCCCCCTGTTCATAACTTTCTTCCATCGCCCGCATCAGGCGATTGGCGATTTCTTGCTGGGCAACGCGCCCGCCAAAAAAACGGCTGAATGATCCTTCGATGAGGCGTTGCGCCATGGCTTCAAAGCGTGAGAGGTGTTTGCCGTCTAACATGTGCTTGATTATACGGAAGATAGGAAATAGGGCACAAGGTACGCGGGGTTGGCGTAGGGCAGTCGGCAGTTAATGGAGATAAATTCATATGTAATTCAGGTTGCCTCCACGGCCGTGTAACAGTACCATCAGAAGTCAGAAGTAAAAAGCAAAAAGTAAGAAGCGAGGCCAGATCGCACCCTCATCCCCCGCCACCAACCTCTTTAATCATTGTTCATTATTCATTACTCATTGACACCATGACTGATAAAATCCGTCTCACCACCCTCGCTACCTGCGCTGGTTGAGCGTCCAAAATCGCCCCTGGCGATTTGGCGCAGGTTCTGCGACCCATACAAGAGACATTCAACCCCGCTGATTTTCCGCAACTGCTCGTCGGCCTCCACACGGCCGACGACGCGGCGGTTTATCAGCTCAACGAAAAACAAGCCATCATCAGCACCACGGATTTCTTCCCGCCGGTGGTTGATGACCCCTACGACTTTGGGGCGATAGCCGCCGCCAATGCGCTGTCCGACGTGTACGCCATGGGCGGACATGTGCTGTTCGCCATTAACCTAGTCGCTTTTCCCGATAATCTGGACAAAGCGATTTTAGCCGAGATTTTGCGCGGCGGCGCGGAAAAGGTGGCGGAAGCGGGCGGCATCATTGCCGGCGGGCACAGCGTCACGGACAAAGAGCCAAAATATGGTCTGGCTGTGACGGGCATGATTGACCCCGCCCAAGTGAAGCGCAAGGGGGGCGCACGGCCGGGTGATGTCCTGCTCCTGACCAAGCCGCTGGGCGTGGGCGTCATTACAACCGCGCTCAAAAGGGGGCTGGTGAGTGATGAAGAGTTGTCCACGGCCGTGGACAGCATGAAAAAGCTCAACAAACAGGCGGCCGAAGCGGCTCTCGCCGTGGACGCCCACGCCATGACCGACATCACCGGTTTTGGCCTGCTGGGGCACGCCACCGAAATGGCAAAAGCGGGCAACGTCTCGTTTACTTTTTCGCTGGCGCAGTTGCCCTTTTTGCCGGGCACGGCCACATACGCCGCCCAAAAAGCAATCCCCGGCGGCACTTGGCGCAATGAGTCCCATTTTGCGCCGCAGGTGAGCTTTGACACGGCCGTGTCTCGTCTCTGGCGAGATGTCCTCTGGACACCCGAAACATCTGGTGGTCTACTTGTAGCCGTCGCGCCTGACCAAGTTGTGGCTTACCAAAAGCTGTGTGACACGGCCGTGGTTGTCGGCCGTGTTCACGCCGGAGAACCACAAATCATGGTGAACCTGTCTGACGATTAAGGTGGCTGATTGGCTAAGTTACCTGTTCAACTCTACCAACCAACTCCCTTACTCTCTTACTTACCCACTCTCTTACTCCCCTACCCCCAAGGAACCCCATGGATAGAACAGTCCCCGAAACTGGAAGCGAAGAAATTGCCCTTTACATCCGCACCTACTACACCCTGCTCCGCAGTACCCGCGAAGTCCCCATTAAGACCCTCCTCGAAGCGCACACCCGCATCGGCTCCGCCCTGCACGTCGGCGCGGACAGCCAGGAAGTAGACATGGCCGCCTTCATTTATGGCATTCTGCGCCTGCCCGACTGTATGCTCGAACACGTCAATCTCGTCGTGATGGGCCAATCTGAGCGCGTCTTTGCCCAACAAGGGTACGATCATGTCGAAAGCTGGCACAGCATTCATGCGCCCGCCCGCCGGCGGCGCACCTATTGGGACGGCAAACAAACCCTAGCCGTCTTTATCGCTAGCCGCTCCGACATTGATGACCTCATTCCCATGCTGGTCGCCTATCAAATCGAGCGGGACAAACTGCATTACCTGCTCAACCGTCCCACCGTCATTCGCCTTTTAGAAGCCAGCTTAACTGATCTAGGGCAAGATGGCTTGCGCAGTATTGCCGAGCAAACGGGTATCACCTATGAAGACCTGGAACGGCTCAAAACGATCTGGGGTGATAAGTTGGCTAAACGATTGCTCATCATTGCCAACAAAAAAGTTTCTGTCGCTATCCGCCTCCTGGCAGGTTCATTTGCCGAGTACAAACGAGCGACGCGCCGCTGGTGGGACAACATCGCCGCCAGTTTGCCCGACATTGGCTTCTTCGAGCGACCGATTTACTTTATCTCCAGCAACGTGCATAGTTTGCCCAACTTGCTTAGCGGGTATGCCCAATCTATCGAGGATGAACTCATTCAGTTCATTCAAACCAGCAACGATGTCGGTTTACAGCAGGAGTATGAAGATATTCGGCGGGAAAATGTGCCCAGTAGCCACGATAATCTGCTCTATTATGTCCTGAAAAAGCTTGAGAGCCGATTTCCCCAGCGCACGGCCGATAGATTAGCGCATGAACGACAACATGGCATTCATCGCATCGAAAGCCGCCATGTGTTCGATGTCGAGGCGCAAGTGGTCGAACTCAACAAGCTCGACACCACCAAGCTTGACCCCCGTCTCAACATGCCCGAACTCGAGCAATTAACCGAGAGCAATGCCCTAATCATCAACATTGATTACCCGCTGGGCATGGCCGCCTACCAGATTTTGTCGGAAATTGCGCGGAACATCGCCGAGATTCGGGGCGTGTATATCATGGGCAAATCGGCCACGCTGAACGGCCGCATTGGGGATGTGATGATTCCCAACGTGGTGCATGATGAACATTCGCAAAACACCTATATGTTCAACAATTGCTTCACGGCCGGGGACATTGTGCCCCATCTTGTTTATGGCAGTGTGTTAGACAACCAAAAAGCAATTACGGTGCAGGGCACATTTTTGCAAAATCATGAATACATGGCCGTGCTGTACAACGAAGGGTATACCGACCTCGAGATGGAAGCGGGGCCGTATCTGAGCTGTATGTATGAATTGGTGCGCCCCCGTCGCTATCCCTATAACGAAATTGTGAACCTGTATCAGGCGCCATTTGAAGTGGGGATTTTGCACTATGCGTCGGATACGCCGTTTAGCAAAGGGAAAAATTTGGGGTCGCAAAATCTCTCTTATTTTGGCATGGATCCCACGTATGCCACGATGATTGCCATTCTACGCGCCATTGAGAAGTCGGAAATCGAGGAGGGCAAGCGTAACAAGTGAGAACTAAAATACTATGCACTGCAAGTGCATAGGTTTGGCACTAAAGTGCCTTCGGTGACTTTCGCACCGACTGAAAGCTGAGGGACTAAAAGTCCATAGCTTTCACTATCAATACGCTTAAGCGCACTGAAAGT
>JBGTIZ010000299.1:0-18208 GCA_041745395.1 Promineifilaceae bacterium (SeqCode)
TCGCGCCGCGAAAGTCGCCAATGCCGTCACCGTTGCTATCTTTGAAGGCGCGTAAGTTTAGTTCGTAAAAAACTGCAGTTTGGAACCAGTCGGTACTCATAGTAAAAACTCCTTGTTGTTGATGGTCAAGCAACCACGCCCCCGAGTATTCGGGTAGTTATACAGTTGAAACTAAAGAGGGATGGCCGTTTTTGCCATCCCTCTTGCTATTTCAATACAAAAACAAGCCAATTCAAAACATGAGCCACCGCAAAACATACGGCATTTTTCCGTAGAAAATTCGAGATGAGTTTCCACCCTCAAGGTCAGTACACAACCTCTTTACTCATTACTGAGTGCCCTGAAAAAAGGGGTGTTTTCGCCAAATCTACCAGAGGTGGATTTCCGCGAAAAGGGGCTTTTTTCAGTAGGCTCATTACTCATTACTCATTGAATTGAAACCTAGCCTTTCACCGCACCAGCCGTCAGGCCAGCCATAATTCGGTTCTGGAAGATCAAGACCAAAATCAGCAGGGGAATCGTCACCACCACGGCCGCGGCCATGATTTCACCATATGGGTCTTGCCGTGAAATTGTGCCCGTAAAGAGGGCAATCACCACGGGAACCGTCCGCGCCGTTGGTTCAATCGTGGTGAACGTCAGCGCAAACAGGTATTCATTCCACGCATTGATAAAGGCCAAAAGACCCGTGGTCACCAAGGCGGGAAGGGTCAAGGGCAACAAAATCATGTAGAACGATTGGAACGGCGTCGCCCCATCCACCTGCGCTGACTGAAGTAACTCATTTGGCAATCCCCGGAAAAACGAGGTAAGCACCCAAGTTGTAAACGGCAAAGTAAACAATAGATACGACACAATCATACTGGGTATAGCGGGCAGGCCGAGCGCGTTAATCACCGCATAAAGCCCCGTCAACACCGCCACTTGGGGGAACATCGTCATAGACAAAATCAGATAGAGCGATGGCTCCTTACCCCGAAAGCGGAGTTTACCTAGCGCAAAGGCGGAGAATGCACCAGCCACGAGTGATAAAATCGTGGTAGAGGTAGCCACAATGGTACTGTTCCACAAACCACGCAAAAACCGCTCATTTTGAAAAACGCCCTGATAGTTTTGGAGGGTAATCGAAATTTCTCCCGTTTGCGGGCTACGCGGAACAAATGTGGTGGGGGTCATCTGCAACTGGTTTTCCGTTTTAAGGGAGGAGTTAATTGCCCAGTAGAAAGGAAACAGGAGGTAGACGGTGATGACCACTAGCATAATTACGAAAAACAGTCGTTGCAGGTAATATTTTGAATCTCTATTCATCGCCAACACCTCCTAACAAGCGGATGTACACAACCGCAAATATCAAAATCAAGAAAAAAATCAACACACTGACGGCGGATGAGTAGCCCATCTGCTGATTACCAATTAGCTCGTAATAAGCATAGCTGGCCATTGAGTAGCGGCTTTGTGCCAAAACGATTTGGAACAAGTCAAAGACGCGCAAGGCATCCAAAGTGCGGAATACCAGGGCCACCGCTAGCGTGGGGCGCAGAAGGGGCAGTGTCACCGAAAAGAATTGGCGAATCGGGCCCGCGCCGTCAACATCAGCCGCTTCATACAAGTCACTAGGAATGGTTTGTAGCCCCGCAAGTATAAGCAAGGCCATGAAGGGGGTCGTCTTCCACACGTCAATGGCAATCATAGCGGGTAGTTGCCATGAGGGGTCAGCCAAGAAGGGGATTTGCCCGTTGCCTATGCCCAAGTTTTGGAAGATGACGTTAATAACTCCTGTTCTTGACGAGGAGAACATCCCTTCCCAAATTTTTGAGGACACGGCCGTGGGAATCGCCCACGGAACCAGCATAATCACCCGCATCAACCCCCGCCCCGGGAACGGGAAATTAACTACCAAGGCCACAATCAGCCCCAGCAAAGTTTCCAACACTACCGAAGCTACCGTAAATATCATCGTGTCGCGTACCGCCAGGATAAAATTCGGGTCGGTCGCCCCCACAATATATCTGGTGCCCAAGAAATTAAACTGCGTCACTTCCCGATAACGCACAGGCTCACGCGGCAACACGCGCACGGCCGTGTCAAAACGCGGGTTTCCATCGGCATCTAGCTCTGGTTGACCCGTCGCTTCATCAATGCGATAAGGAAGTTGCATCACCGTCAAACTTAACAAATTACGATAATTATCAAAGCCAACAAACTGCGGCTCCGCGGCCGTACTCGCAAACGCTCTATCCGTAAAACTGATATAAAAAACCGACCCCAACGGATAAAAAGCAATTGCCAACAAAATCAAAAACGTGGGTAATAGCAACCAATAAGCGAGACGTTGCTCCCGCCGAGCATTATCACCCATACCTTCTTTTTTGTTGTCTCGCCCTACGTTGGATTCCTGACTAACCGTACTCATACGCCCTCCTTTCTCGCTAACTCAGCCAGTTGGTTGAGTTATATCCCCATCGGGTAACAACAAAGCGTAACCATTACAAAAAAACTATCGGCTCTCTATCTGAAAATGTTGGCTGTTGTGGAGAAGCCAGACGACCTCCCCACAACAAACACAACATCTCAGCTAAACTGCTTCATGTTCGTTGACGCAACGAACAAAATGAAACCTATGGCTGACCAACCTCAAAGCCTAACAAATCTTCAAGATCCACTTCCAATTCTTCCAAAGCGTCCTCGGCATCAGTGGTACCCATCAAAACGCTGTGTACCGCGTTGAAGAACAGCACAGAAGTTTGGTTGTAGTTAGGGGCAGTGGCCGTAGAGGGACGAGCCACCGCATTAATGAACACATCATACAGACTGCCAAAGAAAGGCGCGGCTTCCAACACATCCGCATCATCGTACAAGCTCATGATGGTTGGGTTGTAGCTGGCTACGATAGCCCGCTCTTTCTGCACTTCTTCTGAAGCAAGGTAGAAAGCAAACTTAGCGGCCATTTCTGGGTTACTGCTGTAGCGCGAAACGGCTAACTGCCAGCCACCCAGCGTCGCGGCGGGGGAGCCACCAGGGCCAGCGGGCAACGGGGAAACGTCAAACAGGCCAGAGACGGGACTGTCAGCGGCGTTGCCCAAGGAGTAGGCATACGGCCAGTTACGCATAAAGGCGGCGTTACCAGCTTGCCACACGGCGCGGGATTCTTCTTCACCATAGCCAGTTACGCCAGGGGGAGAAATCGTGCCCACCCAGCCAGCGGCGCGGTCAATCGCGGCGATAGCGTTAGGGTTGTTAATCGTAATGACGCTGTCGGGGCTAACAATCGTGCCGCCATTGTGGGAAGCAACCCACTCCAGCGCATCACAGGTCAAGCCTTCGTAAGAGTTGCCTTGCCAGACAAAACCCCAGAAGTCTTGGTTATCTGCCCGCTCACCTTCTTGAATGGTGGCGGCCATTTCTTCTAGTTCATCCCATGTGGCAGGAGCGTCGCTGTAGCCATATTTTTCCAGCAAGTCAGCGCGATAGTAGAGCAGACCAGCGTCGGTGAACCAAGGGATACCAATCAAGGCACCGTCAACGGTGTTGTTTTCGACGATGGCGGGGAAATGTGCGCCCACAATGTCGCCAGCACCATATTGGTTCAGGTCAACAAAATGCTCAGCTAGGTCGCCAGGCCAAATCACGTCAATCTGGAAGACATCGCCTTCGGAAGATTGCGCTTCAAACAGTTGCAGGTACACGCCCAAACGGTCTTGCACAAAGTCGGGGGTGTCAATCACTTGGACGGTGACGCCGGGGTTGTCTGCTTCAAACTGACGAGCGGAGGCTTCACTTAGTTCCAATTCTTGGCCAACGTTACCCGCGAACAGGCGCAAAGTCATGGCGTCAACTGGAGCGGCAGGCTCAGCGGTAGTTTCACCGCTAGAAATCGCGCCCACGGCCGTGTCTGGCTCACCCGTGGGGAAGCCAAGCAGGTCTTCCAAGTCCACTTCCAACTCTTCCAGAGCCGACTGAGCATCGGTGCTACCCATCAAGACGCTGTGAACAGCATTGAAGAACAGGGTAGAGGTTTGGTTGTAACTGGGAGCCGTAGCCGTAGAGGGACGAGCCACCGCATTAGTGAACACATCAAACAGACTGTCAAAGAAAGGCGCGGCGGCTAACACATCGGGGTCGTTATAGAGACTCTTGATGGTCGGGTTGTAGCTGGCTACGATAGCCCGCTCTTTTTGAATCTCTTCAGAAGCAAGGTATAGGGCGAATTGCGCGGCCAGCTCAGGATTCTGACTGTAGCGGGACACAGCTAATTGCCAGCCACCCAGCGTCGCGGCGGGGGAGCCACCAGGGCCAGCGGGCAACGGGGAAACGTCAAATAGACCAGAGACAGGGCTGTCAGCGGCGTTGCCTAAGGAGTAGGCATACGGCCAGTTGCGCATAAAGGCGGCGTTACCAGCTTGCCACACGGCGCGGGATTCTTCTTCACCATAGCCAGTTACGCCAGGGGGAGAAATCGTGCCCACCCAGCCAGCGGCGCGGTCAATCGCGGCGATAGCGTTAGGATTGTTAATCGTAATGACGCTGTCCGGGCTGACAATCGTGCCACCATTGTGGGAAGCAACCCACTCCAACGCATCACAGGTCAAGCCTTCGTAAGCGTTGCCTTGCCAGACAAAGCCCCAGAAGTCTTGGTTGTCTGCCCGCTCACCTTCTTGAATGGTGGTGGCCATTTCTTCTAGTTCATCCCATGTGGTAGGGGCGTCGCTATAACCATATTTTTCGAGCAGGTCAGTACGATAGTAGAGCAGACCAGCGTCGGTGAACCATGGGATACCAATCAAGGCACCGTCAACGGTGTTGTTTTGAATGATGGCATCGAAATGGTCGCCAGCCACGGCGGCCGCACCATATTGGTTCAGGTCAACAAAATGCTCAGCTAGGTCGCCGGGCCAAATGACGTCAATCTGGAAGACATCGCCTTCGGAAGATTGCGCTTCAAACAGTTGCAGGTACACGCCCAAACGGTCTTGCACAAAGTCGGGGGTGTCAATGACTTGCACTGTGACGCCGGGGTTGTCTGATTCAAATTGACGGGCAGCGGCTTCGCTTAGTTCCAACTCTTGACCGACATTACCAGCGAACAAACGGAGGGTAACGCCGTCTGTGCTAGGGGGAGCGGCTGGTGAAGATGGGTCCGCTGGTTCAGCGGGCGTTTGTGGTTGGGCGGGGGCAGGAGTAGCTGTGCCACCACAGGCGGCCAAAGAGATGGCCAGCAGTAGGGCTAACAATAGGGAAATCGTGATACGTTTTAACATTATCTTCTTGTCTCCTCGACATGGTTGATAGTTGTTATAAAATTTCTTCCAATAAGTGGTGAGTTTGTACAGTTCGTTTTCGTTTTCGTTTGGCACCTCCTTGTACCTTCTCGGTTAGATAAACAAGTTTCGTCATTTGGTTTGTTGCCGGGTGACTGTTTCAGCAATTGCCCAAGCAGATAGTCTGCTTGAGTGGGCTTATCAGGGGGGAGGAATTCCTCCAAACCCATTTAGTAGTGGTTTGTTTGGTTGGTTGATAGATTGGCGGGCGGCACGGCCGTGGTACCGCGCGGCACGATGTGAATGGGCAACATCACCTGCTGACGTATATCAACCTCATCCTGCATAATGTCCAATAAAATTTCTGCACCCTGTGTGCCCGACTGTATGAGCGGCTGATGGATAGTCGTTAGGTTAATGTATTCAGCCAGTTCGATATCGTCATAACCAATTACCGATAAATCTTCGGGCACAGCGAGGTCAAACGTTTGGGCCGCTCGCAGAATGCCCACGGCTTGGGCGTCACTGGCGGCAAAAATAGCGGTGGGGCGTTCGTCTAAGGCCAGCAGTTTAGAAGCCATTTCGTGTGCCGCATCCCGATCCGCTCCCCCCTCTTCCACATATTCTGGCCGGAAGGGGACGCCAGCTTCTTGTAGAGCTTGCCGATAGCCGACGAACCTATCTTTGCTAGAGCCATTCCCAAAATCGTCTGCCAAATAGTGGCTGATAAAACCGATGCGACGGTGTCCGAGGTCAAGCAGATGCTTCGTGGCCAAGCGTCCGCCGTAAACGTCATCTATAACGATGCAGTCAAAAACATCGCTGTAAGCATCCACGAGAACGGTGGGAATGTTGGCTTTTAACAGTCGTTTGGTCTCTGATTCGTTAGGAATAAGGGTGATTACCAGTAGGCCATCAATTCGTTCACGACGAAAAATATCGCGGAAACAGCTTTCGCGTCGATTGAGGGTTTCGACATTGAAAAGGCTGAGGTCATAGGGCGTGGGGGCGAGAACAGCTTCGATGCCACGCAAGCGTTCAACGACGGAAGGGCGGGTAAAAAACGGGGCTAGGATGCCGACGGTCATGGTGCGGCCAAGGGAGAGGCGGCGAGCCATGCTGTTGGGGACGTAGTTCAGGTCTTCAATGGCGGTCAGGACTTTGATGCGGGTTGTTTCACTCACGGCCGTGCTCTCGTTCAGCACTCGTGACACCGTGCCCACGCCAACACCTGCTTGGCGGGCAACATCACGAATCGTTGATGACACTGAATTCTCCTTTCCTAACCTAAATATTTAGAGTCTTGGGGATTTTGTGGGGTTTTGAACGGTATCATGTTTCACGTGTCATGTGTCATGTGGTCTTTCTCTGGACATGACCTGTCCCGTCAAGAAAATAGCTAGCTTTCCCCACAAATTCCCGAAGAGCCAAGCTTTAAAAGCAGAGCCTATAAACTGCGTAGCGAAAGCCATAGGGTTAAATGGGCTTGTGATGCCACAAGCTTAGACCTACATGAAAATCAGTATACGCCACTTTGTGCAACTTGTCACTATGGAACCAGTTCCACGATGAAAGAAATATACAAAATGAACAAGAGTGCGTCAACATTGTGTTTTTTTTCACAATACTGACAAAAAGGCGGCATCAGGGTGACGTAGCCTTAGCGCGGGGTAGGCGTGGTTGCACACGGCCGTGTGCCATAAGTAGAATCTCGCCACGCTTACCCTCCAGTTTCTCCCTCTGGCCTACCCGCCGGAAAACAACGTCAAGGCCAACACGCTATGCTTAATTCCCCCCCCAATCAAACAGACCCCCCTGTCATCACGCCACCCATACCATTAGCAGAAGAAGCAGAAACGACCAAACAAACCCCACTTAGCCAAAATCGGGTCGTTCTGCGGGCGGCCGTGATTATTGCGCTGGGCAATATTATCCAACGCCTGCTGGGCATGGGGCGCGAGGTGGTCAAGGCCAACTTGTTTGGCGCGTCAGGGTTGCTGAGCGCGTACAATGTGGCGACGCTCGTGCCCATGACGCTGTATCAGTTGATTGTGGGGGGGGAGATGGTCACCTCGTCGCTGGTGCCCGTTTTTAGCGATTATGCTTCAAAAAAGGGCACGGCCGAGGAAATAACGATTCGCCGTGATGACTTGTGGCAGGTGGTCAGCACGGTGCTGAGTTTGGCGATGACCTTGTTGTTGCTTCTGGTGGCGCTGGTGATGCTGTTTGCCCCGCAGATAGCGTGGCTGGCGGGTGCGCATAATTTTGATGACCCTGAGCTGTATGATGTGACGGTAGATTTGATGCGCTTGGCTATGCCGGCCGTCTTTTTTCTGAGTTTGTCGAGCATTATCACGGCCGTGTTGTATGCCCTGCAACGCTTCACCCTGCCCGCCTTCACCGTAGCCATCTTCAACGGCACCATTATCGTCGTCGCCCTTTTGCGCCCCACCGAAATTGATAGCTTGGTGTGGGGCTTGCTAATTGGCTCCATTTTAATGGTCGTCCTCCAGCTCCCCGCCATGCGGGATGCCACCCTGCGCTGGAACTTAAACTGGCGTCACCCGGCCGTGCGGCGCATCGTGCGGCTCTATCTGCCCATCGTGGGCGTGCTACTTGTCAACCAAACCGTAATTTGGATTAGCTACCGTTTGGCGATTCAAACGGGTGACGCCAGCATCACCTATATGCAATTTGCCACGACGCTGTACCAACTGCCGCTCGGTTTGGTAGTGATGGGGCTATCTATTGCCACCCTGCCCATGCTGACGCAACAGGCGCTAGACGACCCGCTCGGTTTTAAGCAAACGCTCTCGCAAGGGCTACGGCTGGTTATCACCCTGATTGTGCCCGCCACCTTTGGCCTGTTTGCCCTAGCCGAACCAATTATCGCCTTGCTGTTTGAACACGGCCGTTTTCTGCCAGAAGCTACGCTGATAACGGCTCAAGTGTTGCGGGTATACTTATTAGGGCTGTCATTCGCGGCCGTGGACCAAATGCTGGTGTATGCGTCGTATGCGCGGAAAGACACTTGGCGACCCGCCCTTGTCGGCGTCATTAGCCTCGGCTTTTATCTGCTAGTCGCCCTGCTCTTGCTCGAGCCGCTGGGCCTGCTCAGCCTGATGGCGGCGGACGCCAGCAAGCATATGTTACACACCCTGCTCATGATGGGGGTCATGTATTTTCACATTGGGTCGTTAAAGGGGCATGGACTCGGCCGTGTGTTGTGGAAATCAATCATCGCTTCCGCCGCGACAGGTCTCACTGCTTATCTGACCTATACTTTCATGTTAGACTTAGGGGTAACGAGTGCCAGCCTGCTAACCCGCCTAATCCTTGTGCTTCTGCCAGCTAGTGCAGGCGTGGCTGTTTTTATTTTGCTGGCTTGGGTCTTAAATATGGAAGAAGCGAAATCATTGCCCCGTCTCTTGCGCCGTCGTTAAGAAGCTGGGCTGACTGCAAAAAGGGTAAAAAAATGGAGAACAAAGTTTGTCTGGTAACGGGTGGCACGCGGGGCATCGGGCGAGCAACGGCGTTGGGGCTGGCACGATTGGGGGCAACGGTGATTATGGTGGGGCGGGATGAGCAGGTGGGCAACACGGCCGTGGGACAAATCCAAACCACTACTGACAACCCCCACATCACCTTCATCCCCGCCGACCTCGCCCAGCAAGCCGAGATACACCGCCTAGCCGACCATCTAAAAGCGCACTACCCGCGCCTCGATGTGCTCATCAACAACGCGGGCATCATTGCCCAAGAACGTCAACTCACCCCCGACGGCCTCGAATACACCCTCGCCGTGAACCACCTCGCCCCCTTCCTGCTCACCCACCTCCTCCTGCCCTTGCTTCAGGCCACTGCCCCCGCTCGCATCATCACTGTCGCCTCCCAAGCGCACAGCCACACCCTCGACTTCGACAACCTGCAAGGCGAAAAAAGCTACGACCCGCTCCAGCAGTATAAAGTGAGCAAACTCGCCAATATTTTGTTCACTTTTGAATTAGCCCGTCGCTTAGACAGCAGTCAGTCGGGCGTGGTCGCCCACTGCCTCCATCCGGGCGTGATCCAGACCCAGCTTCTGGCTGATTACGAGCAAGCGCGTACCGCCACCAATCCGCTCAAACGCGCCGTGCGCACCGTGCGCGGTTGGCTACAAACCACAGGCGACCCCACTGAACAAGGCGCGGCGCGTGTGCTCCATCTAGCCACCTCACCCCAAGCGGGGCAAATGAACGGCCATTATTGGCACAGTGACCAACCCGCCCAGCCTGCTCCCATCGCTCAAAACCCCGCCGTTGCCCAAAAATTATGGGAAATCAGCAGAGAATTAACGAGCGTAAACTGAAAAGTAAGATACACAGGCAAGAATAGTACCGTAGTACCGACAAAAAGGACGAAATAATTATAAGACTTACTCCCTTCCACACGGTGTAACCTCATTTAAGGAGAATTTCCTATGCCTAGTGAAGCCATATTCACATCCGATACACCAGACACGGAAACCTTTGTTTTCCCCGCTTCGTTTGCTCAACAGCGGCTCTGGCTCGTAGACCAGCTTAATCCGGGCAAAGCGGTCTACAACATTCCCTATCACCATCAAACACGCCTGCGGGGTGCGCTCAACGTAGCCGCCCTGACCCACGCAGTGCAAGAACTCATCGCCCGCCACGAACCCCTGCGAACCACGTTCACCACCGAAGATGGGGAAATCATGCAGGTCATCGCCCCGCCCCACCCCGTCGAGCTACCCCTGCTGGATATAAGCCATTTGCCCCCCACTGAGCGGGAAGCAGAGATGCACCGCCTCATCAACGCGGAAGGGCGACATCTGTTTGATTTGGCGCAGGGACCACTCTTTTATGTCAAACTGATCAGCCTCGCGCCTGATGACCATGTTTTTATCTTAATGATGCACCATATCATCGTGGATGGCCTTTCGCTTAATCACTTTGTCACCGAGTTAGCCACGCTCTACGAAGCGTTCGCCGCTGGCCAGCCCAGCCCACTACCCGAACTACCCCTACAATATGCGGACTTTGTCATCTGGCAACGGGAATGGATGCGGGGGGAGGTGCGTCAAGAGCAACTCGATTATTGGCTAGACCAGCTACAGGGTGAATTGCCTGTCTTAGAATTGCCCACTGACCACCCACGGCCGCGTAAACAAGAAAACAACGGCACATGGCTCTGGCTCCATTTGACGCCAGACTTGATTAGCCAGCTCAAAACATTTAGCCGTCAGGAAGGGGTGTCGCTGTACATGACCCTACTGGCCGGTTTCAAGACTTTATTGCATCGCTACAGCGGCCAAAACGACATTATTGTGAGTTCGCCTACGGCCAACCGCACCCAGCCCGAGCTAGAAAAGCTGATAGCGTTCTTTATTAACCCGGTCGTCCTGCGCACCTCGTTCGAGGGTGACCCCTCGTTCCGGGTCTTTCTACAACAGGTGCGCAAGGTCGCGCTGGGCGCGTTCGCTCATCAGGAACTGCCCTTTGAGCAACTCGTCGAAGCTCTGCAAATTCCGCGCGATCTTAGTTATCATCCCGTTTTTCAGGTGAGCTTTACGCTACAAGTCGCGCCTATTTTGATTCATCTGCCGGGGACAACGGCGGAACCAGTACTGTTTGATAATGGCACAGCGCAGTTTGACCTGATGGCAGAGTTGGGGGAAACGCCGGAGGGGGGTGTAAGCGGTCGCTGGGAATACGACACCGATTTATTTGAGCGAGCGACGATGGCACAGCTTATGCGCCATTATCGCCAACTGCTCCAAGCGCTTGTCAGCCAGCCTGACCTGCCTCTTAGCCAGCTTCCCCTGCTCAGCCCCAAAGAAGAAACGCAACTGCTTGTGGACTGGAACGACACAGCTTATTCGTATGATTTGGAAACCACTTTGCCAGCTCTGTTTGAAGCGCAAGTTGCCCGCACGCCAGACAATATTGCCCTCGATTTTGCGGGTGAACAGCTAACATATGCGGAGCTACACGGCCGTGTTAATCAGCTCGCCCATTACCTACACAGCTTGGGCGTCAGACCAGAAACCGTGGTGGGCGTCTGCCTAGAACGCTCCCTAGACATGGTCATCGCCCTATACGCCATTCAGAAAGCAGGCGGCGCCTACTGTCCACTCGACCCCGAATACCCCACCGAGCGGCTGGCCTTCATGATAGAAGACACAGATTTGCAAGTGCTTCTGACCCACACCCAATTAGAAGCAACCCTGCCCCCCTTTACGGGCCACATCATCTGCCTAGATCGTGACTGGGCGGCCAAAATTGCGCCCCAACCAACGCGTAACTTAAACATCCCCCTGCATCCAGACAATATGGCGTATGTGATTTATACCTCTGGCTCCACTGGCAAGCCCAAAGGGGTGGTTAACGAGCATCGCGGCATCGTCAACCGCCTGCTGTGGATGCAACGGGCGTTTAACTTCACCGAGAGCGACCGCTGTCTGCAAAAGACACCCTATAGCTTTGATGTCTCTGTGTGGGAATTTTTCTGGCCGTTGCAGACGGGCGGCCGTTTGGTCATCAGCCAGCCAGAGGGGCACAAAGATAGCGGCTATCTATGCGATATTATTCAGGCGGAGCAGATCACGATGATCCATTTTGTCCCCGCCATGTTGCGCATGTTTCTGGCCGAGCCAAACGTGGTGAACTGCACCTCATTGACCAAGCTGTTTTGCAGTGGCGAGGCGTTGTCGTACGAGTTGGTTGAACGCGCCGCGCAGTTGCTCCCCAACTGTGAGGTGCATAATTTATATGGCCCCACTGAAGCGGCCGTGGATGTGACGTGGTGGGCGTGCCACTTAAACGAGGCGCGGCGCGTGCCCATTGGTAAACCCATTGATAACACCCAAATTTATGTCCTAGACCAGCACATGCGCCCTGTGCCCATAGGGGTCACGGGGGAGTTGTACATTGGGGGGGTGCAGGTGTCGCGGGGCTACTTAAAACGGCCAGAGCTAAATGCGAAGCAGTTTGTGCTGGATCCGTTTAGTGATGACCCGCAGGCGCGGCTGTATAAAACGGGTGATGCGGTGCGTCATCTGCCAGATGGCAATATCGAATATTTAAATCGACTGGATTTTCAGGTAAAGGTGCGTGGTTTTCGGATTGAGTTGGGTGAAATTGAAGCGATGATGGAAAGCCACACGGCTGTGTCCCAAGCCATCGTCACCGCCCAAGAGTGGCACGGCGACAAACGGCTAATCGCCTACTTCGTCCCCCAAGACCCCACCAAGCTAAACGACACCCAACTCATTGACGACCTGCGTCAGCATCTTCGCCACAACCTGCCCGACCACATGATTCCGACTCAATTCATCACCCTCGAGGCATTCCCACTGACCACCAGTGGTAAAGTGAGCCGCCGCGCCTTGCCCGCCCCCGACACCAGCCAGCAGGCTGTCCGCGACAGCTACGTCCCGCCAGAAACGAAGGCTGAGCAAGAAATGGTCCAAATTTGGCAACAGGTTTTGAATGTGACCCCCATCAGCGTCACGGCTAACTTCTTTGAGATAGGCGGTCACTCCTTATTAGGCACGCGCGTTATGAGCCACCTGCGGGCGTTATATAATATCAATCCCCCGCTCAGCCTGCTGTTCACCATGCCCACCATTCGTGACCTAACCAAAGGAATCGAATCTTTACGCTTTGCGGCCATCAAGCCTTCAGGCGAGAGCCAGATAGAAACAGTGGCGGAGGAATGGGAAGAATTTGAATTTTAGCGTACCATATCATAAGCAGTGAGCGTACTGAAAAAAGCAGACTCTCGTCAAGACACAGAGGAGCAAAAAGAAAAACTCTGCGCGTCTTGGCGAGAGATTTAACCTTTTGGCAGTGGACGTCGCGCTAGGGACAGTGTGGGCAGTACGGATGATGGGTAGCCAAGTTTAAATAACCCTTCGCTCATCCAAACAGGTAGTAGAATTCATGAAGTTTCTGGAAGAACAGCATACCCCTCAGCTAGTCATCACCGCCACCTTTACCGCTGAACCGCTCGAACCATTTCTAACTTATTGGCAAACGCAAGGACATATGCGGCACGAACCTATTTTCGCCCCGTATAACCAACTCAACCAACAACTACTAGACCCACACAGCGCGACTCGCCGTAACGAAAAGAGCGGTGCCAATGTGTTGCTGGTACGGCTGGAGGATTGGTTGCGCCCCGGGGATGGGGAGCCAAATGGAACCACATGGGCAGAAAAACAAGGAGAAGCGTGGCTAGCTTGGGCGCAACAGCAGTTGGCGGCGCAAGCCGAGACGCTGGTGCATGGGCTGGAAGAAACCACGGCCGTGTCTCTCACCCCCCTCTTCCTCATCTTCTGCCCGCCCAGCCCAGACACCATCAACCCGCCCCGCCTCCAAAGCCTCCTGCACCAGCACGAGCAAAAACTCCTGCATCACCTCAGCCAACTGCCCAACCTCTATCTCGTTAGCAGTTACCAACTCCAAACTCAATACCCCGTGGCCGACAGCTACGCTCCAGCCACCGACACCCTCGGGCACATCCCCTATAGCGACAAACAGTACGCCGCTCTCGCCACCCTGCTGGTGCGCGAGCTATCCGCCCTGCATCGCCCTCCGTCCAAAGTAATTGTGCTGGATTGCGACAACACCCTCTGGGAGGGCGTCTGTGCGGAAGATGGGGTAGAGGGCGTGGTGATGAGCGAAGCGCATCTGGCTCTGCAACGGTTCATGGTAGACCAAAGCGAAGCGGGCATGTTGCTCTGCCTAGCCAGCAAAAACGTGGAGGAAGATGTGTTAGACGTTTTTGACTGGCGGGACGATATGATTCTTATGCGCGAGCATCTGGTGACGTGGCGCATCAATTGGCAGAACAAAGCGGATAATTTGCGCGAGCTAGCCACAGAGTTAAATGTGGGGCTGGATAGCTTTATTTTTGTAGATGATAACCCCGTCGAGATTGCCACCGTGAAAGACAAAGCCCCCGAAGTCCTCACCGTGCAGTTGCCCGAGAACACGGCCGTGTGGCCCACCTTTCTCCACCACTTCTGGCCGTTCGACCACCTTAAAATCACCGCCGAAGACCAAAAACGCACCCAACTCTACCAGCAAAACCTCGCCCGCGAACGCATCCGCCAAACCAGCACCTCCCTCAGCGATTTTCTCGACAGCCTCAACATCGAGATAGAGATCGCCGACATCACGCCCGCCGATTTGCCCCGCGTCGCCCAGCTCACCCAGCGCACCAACCAGTTCAACGTCAGCACCAAGCGACGCACCGAAGCAGAAATCCGCGCCCTCCAGCGGAGCGGCGCGCAGGTGTGGCGCGTCACCGTGCAGGACAGGTTCGGCGAATACGGTTTAGTAGGCATTATCGTGGCCGAATTAGGGCAATTTGCCTTAGAAATAGACAGCTTTTTGCTCAGTTGCCGCGTCCTGGGGCGGGGTGTGGAACAGGCGATGGTGCGCCATTTGGCTCAATTTGCGGAAACCCACGGCCGTGACCACCTGCTCATCCCCTTCATCCCTACCGCCAAAAACCTGCCCGCCCGCCACTTTCTCGACAACCTGCCCCAAGCCCAAACCAGCATGCACGGCGAAGCGACCCATTACACCGTGCCCACCGCCGCTCTCCACAACCTCACCGCCACCACCGATTACCCCACCAGCCAATCAGCCAATCAGCCAACCAGCCAACCAGCCACAGCAACGACCACGCAACTCACTTGGGCAGAAATCGCCCTGACCCACCATACCGCCCGCGCCGTGCTAGAAGCGGCTCACAGCCAGCGCACCCCCCGTCCAGCGATAGCCACCATCTACGAAGCCCCGCAAACCCCCACCGAGAAAATCATCGCCGACATCTGGGCCGACCAACTCGGGTTCATGGCCGTGGGGCGTAACGATATTTTCTATGAACTAGGCGGCCATTCGCTCCTAGCCGCCCGCATTTTGGGACGCATCATTGATAGCTTCCACCTCAATTTACCCATCACCGCCCTCTTTGAAAGCCCCACTGTCGCCACCCTCGCCACCAAAGTAGATACCCTGCGTTATACCCATACATCCGAAAAATCGGCTGAAACGACCGATGATTGGGAGGAGTTTGAATTTTAATGAGCACCTTTGAATTTTTGCAAGAGCTTCAGCAACAAGACATCACGCTCTATCGTGAAGAGGACAAGCTGAAAGTCAACGCGCCCAAAGGAGCGATGACCGCCGACTTGGCCGCCCAAATCAAGACGCGCAAAGCGGATATTTTGGCCTTTTTAGAAGAGGTCGCCCGCACCGAGGCGGGGGGGCTAAACACGGCCGTGTCCGCCCCCCCCATCCAGCCCGCGCCCCGCATTCCTCCCCTGCCTCTGACCTTTGGGCAAGAGCGGCTGTGGCGGCTCCACCAGATGTCCACCAACCCCAACTTCTACAACATTCCCTACCTAGCCCGCCTGCGCGGGCCGCTCCACACCGCCGCGCTCCAGCAGGCCCTCCAATTTTTGCTCAAACGGCACGAGGCGTTACGCACTAGCTTTGCTCCCGCTGGCGATAATCAAGAAACTGGCGCAAGACACACGGCCGTGTCCATCATCCACGACCCTGCCAGCCTGAACGTCGCGCTAACCATTAGCCCCACCGCCGCCAGCGAAGAGCAAGCCCGCGACATGCTCGACGACCTCATCCATCAGCCGTTTGACCTCAGCCAAGCTCCGCTTATCCGTGCGGGCGTTGTGCCCCTCAGCCCCAACGAACACCTCTTTGGTTTCGCCGTGCATCACATCGTTTTTGATGGCTGGTCCGCCGCCCTGTTGCGGCAAGAACTCACCACCGCCTACGCGCACTTCGCGCAAGAAAAAACGGGCGAGCCATTCCTGCCCCCCCTCCTGCTCCACATGGCTGACTACGCGCAATGGCAACGACAGTGGCTGACCGATGACACGCTCACCCAAAAGCTTGCCTATTGGCGCACCCAGCTAGCCCGCCAGCCCACCCCGCTCCAACTACCTACCGACCAGCCCTTAAACAACACGGCCGTGGGCAATGCGGGACAAACCCACCCCATTCACCTTCCCGCCTCGCTCATCACCCAGCTCAAAACCATTGGCCAGCAAACCCAAACCAGCCTCTTCCTGCCCCTGCTGGCCGCGTTCAACACCCTCCTGTATCGCTACTCTGGCCAGACAGATTTACTGGTCGGGACGCCCATCGCTGGTCGCCAACAGCGCGAACTTGAGAGCATTATCGGCTACTTTAATAACATCGTCGTTCTGCGCAGTGACCTGACCGACAACCCCACCTTTCATGACCTGCTCACCCGCCTGCGCCCCATGCTTTTGGGCGCAATGGATCATCAGGATGTGCCCTTTCAAATGATAGCGGAACTGCCCGCCGTGGTGCGTGTGCCGCTCACCCGCGCCTTGTTTGCCCTCGACACGACCGAGGAGCCGCTCACCCTAGCTGGCCTCGCGGCGGAAAAGGTGCCGCTCGACCAGCGCACGGCCGACTTTGACCTCGCTTTTTATCTGAATGAGCAACCCAGAGGCGACCTCCGCGCCCTGATTCTGTACAAGAGCGATTTGTTCAGTGCGCCAGCCATCAGCCAGCTAGCGGATAATTTCGTGGCCCTGCTCACGGCCGTGGGCAAAAATCCCCACCAGCCGCTCGACACGCTCCCCCTTGCCCACACCCCCACGCCCACGTCCCAAAAAGTCACGCTGACAGCAGACGCTCCCCCACCCACCGCCTCTCCTGCGCCGCGCAACGACACCGAAAAACTGCTTCTCGGCATTTGGCAGGAAGTGTTGCAAACCAAAAAAATTGGCATCCACGATAACTTTTTCGCGCTGGGGGGGCACTCTCTGCTGGCGCTACGCCTCTTTGAAAAAATCACGCTAGCCACGGGGCAAAATTTACCCCTAGCCACCCTGTTGGGTGCGCCGACCATAGCCGAACTCACGGCCGTGTTAACCACCGCCGACCAGCCCCCCTCGTGGTCATCCCTCGTGCCCATCCAGCCCCACGGCGATTTGCCGCCCCTCTTTTTCATCCACGCCCACGGCGGCAATGTCGTCGGCTACTATGATTTGGGTCGCTATCTGGGCAAAAACCAGCCGCTCTATGGCTTACAGGCGCACGGCCTCAGCGGCGATGTGCCCCTGCTAACCGATTTCAACGAGATGGCCGCCCATTATGTCAATGAAATGCGCCAGCTTCAGCCGCACGGCCCCTATTACGTCGGCGGCTGGTGCCTTGGCGGCTATCTCTCTTTTGCTGTGGCGCATGAGCTACAAAAACAGGGAGAAGAAGCCGCCTTTGTGGGCATTTTTGAGGCTCCGCATCCCGAGTATGACGCCGTAGCAGTCCGCGCCAGCGGGCTGACCCGCATCCTGACCCGCGCCGTGCGCCGCTCGCTAGACCGCCTCGACACGGAAACGATGCGCGTGACGGAAGTGCCCTCGGGAGAACGACTCAGCTATTTGACAAACCGCACGCATCGCCTGTTGACCAATTTGCAAACCAAAGCGGTGCGCCAAGTGGGCACAGAACGGGTTGACCCCACCGTCCAAGCGGTCGCTTTGGCTAAAATCGAGGTGATGCACGAGGAGGCTCTGCAAGCGTATGAATGGCGACTTTACCACGGCCGTGTGACCATCTTCCGCGCCGAAAAACAGCCCCGTGGCCGCCCCGACGACCCCACCCTCGGTTGGCACAACTGGGTCACGGGCGAAATCGAAGTGCAAAACATCCCCGGTACGCGCATCGGCATGTTGGAAGAGCCACGGGTCAGCATTTCCGCCCAGCGCATCGCCGAAAGCCTCGCCCGAGCGCGGGAAGCAAGTGAGAACTAAAATACTATGCACTGCAAGTGCATAGGTTTGGCACTAAAGTGCCTTCGGTGACTTTCGCACCGACTGAAAGCTGAGGGACTAAAAGTCCATAGCTTTCACTATCAATACGCTTAAGCGCACTGAAAGT
>JBGTIZ010000300.1:0-2448 GCA_041745395.1 Promineifilaceae bacterium (SeqCode)
TTCGCCACCGACCTCGAGCGCAAACTGTACGGGCTAGATGCGATGTGGTATCTATGGAGTGGTCCCAATTCGCCGCTCTACGGCAAGTACAAAATGGCTACGTTTGAGCGGTACTTTATTAAAGACAAATCGACCCACAAAGAGGAGATGAATGCGTATTACAAACTGCGGGACAGCAAAGACACGGCCGTGAAAATACTCACCGAATTTGGCCTCGACCATAGCGAAGCCCGCATCATCAACGGCCACGTGCCCGTCATGGTCAAAACTGGCGAAAGCCCCATTAAAGCCGACGGCAAGCTCATCGTCATCGACGGCGGCTTCGCCAAAGCGTACCAAAGCCAAACAGGCATCGCCGGCTACACCCTCATCTCCAACTCCTACGGCTTCCTGCTCTCCGCCCACGAACCGTTCGACTCCACTCAAGAAGCAATTCATGATGAACGCGATATAGACAGCGAGACCCGCATCCTCGACAGCAACAATGGCCGCCTCCGCGTCCACGACACCGACGAAGGCCACCAAATCCAGCAAAGAATCAAGGCTCTCGGCTCACTCGTCGAGGCGTACCGCACCGGAATCATTAAAGAAACCTCAGCCCAGCTATAAGAAATCTGCTTCTGACTGCGTTTCTCTTCCTTCTTCCTGACAAAATTGCTACCATACGACCCTATGACCACAAACAAGACCAACAAACCCCGCGTCGTCGTCGCCATGAGCGGCGGCGTAGATAGCTCCGTCGCCGCCGCCCTGCTCGTTGAGCAGGGCTACGACGTGATCGGCATGATGATGCGCCTCTGGAGTGAGCCAGGCCAAGAAGCGTTTAACCGCTGTTGCACGCCTGACCAAATGGCGGATGCGCGACTCATCGCGGGGCAATTGGGCATCCCTTTTTACGTGGTAGACGTGAAGGATTATTTTCGCAAAACCATCGTGCAGTTTTATTTAGACGAACACGGCCGTGGGCGCACACCCAACCCCCGCATCGAATGCAACCGGGAAATCCGCTTCAGCTATCTCTATGACCGCGCCCGCGCTCTCGACGCTGACTATCTCGCCACGGGTCATTACGCCCGCGTCGTGCCCACCGACTCTGGCTACCAGCTACGCCCCGGCCTAGACCGCCACAAAGACCAAAGCTACGTCCTGCACATGCTCACCCAAGAGCATCTCGCCCACGTCAAATTCCCCGTCGGCGATTTTACCAAACCCCAAGTGCGCGAACTCGCGGCCAAGTTTGGCCTGCCCACCGCCAGCAAAGGGGACAGCATGGATCTCTGCTTCCTCGCAGGGGATGATTATCGCAATTTTTTGCAACGCCACACGCCCGACATCATGACCCCTGGCCCCATCGTCACGGCTGACGGCGAGCATCTTGGCGAGCATAACGGCCTGCCCCATTACACCATCGGCCAGCGCAAGGGGTTAGGCGTCAATTACCCTGAGCCGCTCTTTGTCATCCGCAAGGAAGCGCGCACCAACACACTCGTTTTGGGCACGCGGGCACAGGCTGGCACAAGTGAGGTACTCGTGCGTAATGTGAGTTGGGTTAGTGGAAAGGCGCCGGACACGGCCGTGTCTGGCCTCGTCAAAATCCGCTACAAAGCCCAACTCATCCCCGCCCAAATCACAGCCCTCCCCCACAACGAAGCCCAAATCACCTTCGACACCCCCGTCTTCGGCCCCACCGCTGGACAAGGGGCCGTCTTCTACCAATCCCTGCCCGACCAAAACGACGAACACTGTCTCGGTGGTGGCCTCATCCAAGACCGCATCGTCACACCACAACCGCTAAACACCTAAAACCAATGGAAATAGCCGCTCTCATCTTTGGCCTGCTAATCGCCACCGCCTACGCCGCCGCTTTCCACCTCATCGTCGGCGGCCCCATCCGACACATCCCCCTCTACCTCATAACCGCCATCCTCGGCTTCGCCCTCGGCCACCTGATCGGCCAATACCTAAATATAGACCTCCTAAAATTAGGCGTCGTGCATTTCTTCCCCGCCAGCCTCGCCGCTTGGCTCGCCCTCATCATCAGCCACCTCCTCACCCAAAACAGCCGCAAAAAACCAACCTAAATTGGTATTGACAACACCCATGCAATTCGCTATAGTTCCATCCGCTCGCACAAACGGGCGCACCACAAAATGCAGTTAACAACCAAACAAAATGGTGCTGGGGAGCACAACCACTTCAACTAAAAAACCTAGTCTAAGTGAAAAATAAGCCGAGTCGCAAATACTTGACGGCGACTAGCAAAAGATAGATAATGCCCGACCTTGCTTCAAACGCAAGGGTACAGCAAGCACGTTAACAACTAAAGAGTGACAGACCTGTCAAAAAGAAACCCAACAACCCTTTGAGAAAGACAGAAGTACTCAAATAGACAGAGATCAAGGCTACGCGTAGCGTAGCAAAAACTCAACCTCAACATGGAGAGTTTGA
>JBGTIZ010000301.1:0-2392 GCA_041745395.1 Promineifilaceae bacterium (SeqCode)
TTTTTTGTTGGGGCTTCCCCCCAAAAAAAAAAAACACCCTCTTTTTCCCTATGAATAGCATGGCCGTTCACGGCCGTGCGGCGGCTTATTGATAGTG
Source organism: Promineifilaceae bacterium (SeqCode) (assembly GCA_041745395.1). Taxonomy (GTDB): domain Bacteria; phylum Chloroflexota; class Anaerolineae; order Promineifilales; family Promineifilaceae; genus Hadersleviella. The sequence continues at coordinate 98 of JBGTIZ010000301.1, forward strand.
AGCGATGAGTGACCCGCTTACGGTGATATGGTTTCAATGCGCAACAATTGCGCCTCGGCCGTGACCTGCTCCCCAGCGGCGAAATAAATCTCCGCCACGACCCCGTCCGCCCCGCTCCGAATCGTATGCTCCATCTTCATCGCTTCCAGTTTCAGCAACGCTTGGCCTTGCGTGACCGTTTGCCCCGCTTCTACTAAAACCTCTAGCACCACGCCCGGCATCGGCGCTCTGAGCGAGCCGCCCGCGTCTGCTGGGGTGGCTGGCTCAGGCAGGAGCGTTTGGGGTACGAGGTGGACAATCCCCGCATGGTTTTGTCCCCACCACGCTTTGCCCTGTTGCACCAAAGTCAGCTTTTGTCGCCGTCCGTCGCTGACCAGCACCGCTTCAAAACTGTCTTGGTTCCAGCTAAAGTGGCTCACGCTGATTGGTTCGGCGTCGCCGATTTGGATAGTGTAGCCGTTGCGCTCAGGGGTAAGCTCGACGTCGGGCTGGTCGGTGTAGCGATAAAGCTGGGGGCGATTGGGGGAGTTGCGCCAGTAGCCGTTTTGCCCAGCGGCGCGGCTGGCCTGTTCATATTGAGCGATAGACACGGCCGTGAGCACCCCCTCTACCTGCCCCAGCGGCTGTTGCCACTCAGAAAAATGGACATCCAAAAAGCCCGTATGCACCTCCCCCGCCACAAACGCCTCATGCACAAGCACGTCCCGCAAAAAGTATTGATTGGTTGTTAGACCCAGCAGGCGGGTTTGTTCCAGCGCATAAGCGAGTTGCCGAATGGCTGAGGTGCGCCCACGGCCGTGGGCAATCAACTTGGCCAAGAGCGGGTCATAAAAAATCGTCACCTCATCCTGTTGTTTCAGTCCACTATCCACCCGAATCCCCTCGGGCGCACGCCACAACGCTATCTGACCCGTCACGGGCAAATAACCCTGCGCTGGATTTTCCGCATAAAGCCGTACCTCGATGGCGTGACCATCAAACGTGACCTCTTCTTGCCTCAGCGTCAGCGGCTCCCCTTCGGCGATGCGAATTTGCCACGCCACCAAATCCAGCCCTGTGATGAGTTCCGTCACGGGATGCTCGACTTGGATGCGGGTGTTCATCTCCAAAAAGTAAAAATTCCCCTCGCCATCCAGCAAAAATTCGACCGTGCCCGCGCTGAAATAGCCGACAGATTTCGCCGCCGCCACGGCCGCGTCTCCCATCTTTTGGCGCAGTTCTGGCGAAAAGTGGGGGGCAGGTGCTTCTTCGACCACTTTTTGGTGGCGACGTTGCAAAGAGCAATCCCGTTCGCCGAGATGGATCACACGGCCGTGTTTATCCCCCAACACCTGAAATTCCACATGGCGCGGCTGGATAACCGCCCGTTCTAGGGTCAACTCATCCGCGCCAAACGCCTGCAACGCCTCCCGCCGCGCCGAGGCGAGCGCGTCGGGCAAATCCGCCACCTCATGCACCAGGCGCATCCCTTTGCCGCCGCCGCCCGCCGCCGCTTTCACCATCAGGGGCAAGCCGATTTTTTCCGCTTCGGCGAGAAGGGTGGCGTTGGTTTGTTCACGGCCGTGGTAGCCCGGCACCACAGGTACACCCGCCTGCACCACCAACTCCTTCGCCGCCCGCTTGTTGCCCATCGCCGCGATAGCCTCCGCACTCGGCCCAATAAATATCAGACCCGCATCCGCCACCGCTTGGGCAAAAGCGGCGTTCTCGGCCAAAAAGCCAAAGCCGGGGTGAATCGCCTCCGCCCTGCTCTGGTGCGCCGCTGTGATGATGCGTTCCATGTGCAAATAGGAATCAGTCGGCGGGGACTCCCCTATCCAGACCGCCTCGTCTGCTTCCAACACATGACGCGCCGCGCTATCGGCCGTGCTATACACCGCCACCGTCCGTATCCCCATCTCCCGACACGTCCGCATAATGCGACACGCAATTTCCCCGCGATTAGCAATCAAAATAGTCCGAATCATGATTCTCTCTTCACTTACTCTCTTACACCCTTACTCCCTTACTCGCGCCGCAAGGCGCACTCATCGCTCATCGCTCATCGCTGAGTGCCCTGAAAAAAGGGGTGTTTTCGCCAAATCTACCAGAGGTGGATTTCCGCGAAAAGGGGCTTTTTTCAGTAGGCTCATCGCTCATCGCTCATCGCTCATCGCTGAGTCCCCTGCAAAAAGGGGTATTTGGAAAGCACCTTGACAAAATCAAAGCGCGGTGGTCATTCAGGCAAATAGATATTGTGGCTTGTGGCAAGCCCCTTCACGGCCCTCAAAGGACGCCCAGAGCGCAACCAAGGCC
>JBGTIZ010000302.1:0-8591 GCA_041745395.1 Promineifilaceae bacterium (SeqCode)
CCGAAAGCCCACGCCCCCCGTGAAGATGATTTTGTCCACATAGCCATCATGATAAAGCTGAATGGCGTGATTAAGCCGCTCCCGAAAGACGGGCGAGGGACGCCCTCGCCACACGCCTGCCCCTAAAACAATGGCGGCCTCGGCCTTGCGTGTTTCATCTTCCTCCCCAAAGCGATTGATTTCATACGCGAGCCAACTCCCCCCCAAGCAGGCCGTGAGTAACAGCAAGCCGCCCGTTACAAAAAAAAATTTACGCATGGTCTGACGCATCTAGCCGTCTAATTCTCGTTGCCAAAACCACCGCGCCAGCCACGTACCCCAGATGGGCAAGAGAAGTAGAGTCAGCCCAGCGACGCCCGTTTCGCCCAGAATATTGCGCCACGGCAGGGGGATGGCTAGCTCGATGAGACCCAAAATGAGCAAACTGACGCCGACAAATTGGGTGAAGCGGGCGAGGCGGGGCGCGTTATTTTCTGGCTGTTGCCACACGCCAGCTATCCAGAGTGTCCACAGGCCAAGCAGGAGAAAGCTGAGCGTTTTGAGGCCGTCGTCTCGGAATGGCTCGATGGTTTCCCACAGTTGGAAGGCGACGGTCATGTTGCCGTGTTGCCAGCGGGCTAGCACGGGGGTGGCGAATTGGTCAATGAGGGAGGCGAGTAGGCCGCTGAACGCGCCGAGTAGCCCGAGGGTGTGCATCGCAGGCTGAATGGGGGAGGTGGCGCGTAGCTGGGAGAGGTGGCTAATAAGCACAAGCAGGACGATAAGTCCGCCCGTCGCGCCGATGTGGAAGATGGCCCAGCTTAGGTTGTTTTGGGCAACGAAGGGGAGGTATTCACGGCCGTGTTCATGAAATAGCGGCTCTTGTCCCAACAGTTGGGGCATCCAGATAAATAGACTGACGCCAATGGCGACAGTCCAGCCCAGCGTAAAAAGAAGCGCGAGAATTGTTCCGAAGCGATTGTGGGTCATGGTGTAGAGTTAGCTGAAAGAGTGAAAGGTCAAAAGTAAGAAGTAAAAAGTGGTGGGCGTGCTAATCAAGGGCTGTCAGATGGATGCATCTTCTCACTTTACAGTCCTCACGGCGTAATTTTTAACCTGCAAAAGGCCTATCTTGCCTTGGGCATGATGAGGGCAAGTAGGAAATAGGGCACGATGCCGGGCAGGCCGCCGGGCAGGAGCAGAAGTAGGAAGATGAGGCGCACGATGAAGGGGCTAATGCCAAAGCGGGCGGCTAGACCGCCGCAAACGCCAAGGAACATGCCGTTTTGTCGAGTTAGACCTTTTTTTTGGGACATGGGATTCTTTTCTCCGTGTTGGGTTTCTAGTGAAATCTGTCACAAAGCATTACGCACCACGGCCGTGTTCTGTTGCGTGAGTCGCGCAAGAAGTGAGAAACAAGCTTACTGAAAAAGCAGGCTCTCGCCAAGATGCAGAGGAGCAAAGAGAAAAACTTTGCGTTCTTTGCGCCTTGGCGAGAGATTTGACCTGACTGAAAAGCGGGACAGCCCAACTTTTCACTTCTCACTTTCTACTGCTTCCTAGCCGCTCGCCTTTTCGACCTCAACCTTATGCTCAAAAATCTGATAGCGACCCGACTGCTTCAACACATTCGAGACATACTGCTCGGGCACATCCACATACGTTTGCTGGGGCAAAATCTCAATTGCGCCCAGGCTCCGGCCGGGAATGTTGCCCGTGCTGGCGATCGAGCGCACGACGTCACCGGGGCGAACCCCTTGGCTGTGCCCCGCGTTGAGCACCAAGCGCACCATTCCTTTTTCATGGGCAATGGGCGCGGGACGCTGACCGCGACTCTTGTAGGAGCGGCCACCTTCCCGACTTTGGCGCGGTGCGCGTTCGCTCCGCTCGTTGCGGTCGCGAGGAGACTGACGATTTTTGCTACTGCGCTCATTCGTTTGGCGCGCGTTGGGGTCAATGGGGCTGATACGAGCAATGGGGCGTTGTTTTTCTTCGGCGCGAGCCATTTTGAGCGCGGCGGCGGCAATCAAAATGGGGTCGTACCCTTCCTCTATCCATTCGCCCACAATCTCTTTTTCCCGTTGGCAACGGTCACGACGGAGCCACACTTCCATCTGGGTTTTTAGCTCTTGTTCGCGGCGGGCGAGGATGTCTTGTTCAGAGGGGATGGGCACGGCCGTGATCGTTTGCCGCGTGTATTTTTCGATGCGACGTAGACGACCCTGCTCGCCTGGCGTGACCAGCGACAGGGCAATGCCCGATTTGCCACCGCGCCCCGTGCGACCCACGCGATGCACATAACTTTCCACGTCACGCGGCAAATCATAGTTAATCACATGCGAAATGTCGTCAATGTCTAAACCACGAGCGGCCACATCGGTGGCGACCAGCACATTGACCGTTTCTTGTCGAAAGCGGCGCAAAACCTGATCCCTCGCATCTTGGCTCAAATCCCCATTGAGAGCTTCGGCAGGAAAACCACGCTGGGTAAGCTGGTGCGCCAGTTCCCCCGTGCCCAGACGGGTACGCGCAAAAATGAGGGTGTTGGTCAGTGGCTCCATCTCAAACAGACGGGTTAGCACGGCCAGTTTGTCACTTTCATTGACCAGATAATAATGCTGGGTGATGGTTGCGGCCGTGACCTGCTCTTTGGCAATCGTGACTGTTTCTGGCTCGCGCATATATTTGTTGGCGAGGCGACGAATTTCAGCCGGCATGGTGGCCGAAAACAAGGACGTTTGCCGCTCGGTGGGGGTTTCTTGCAAAATGGCTTCAATGTCTTCGATGAAGCCCATGCTGAGCATCTCGTCCGCTTCGTCCAGCACCAATGTTTGCACACCGCTTAAATCCAGTTTGCCTTGGCGAATCAGGTCGAGCATACGGCCGGGCGTGCCGACAACGACATGCACCCCTTTTTGAATGCGGCCGACTTGGCGGGTGTAGCTTTGACCGCCATAAATGGCGAGAGGGCGTACATTTAGATGTTGCCCTAGCTCAAAAATCGCTTGGGAAACTTGCTGGGCAAGTTCGCGGGTGGGGGCCAGCACGAGGGCTTGAATCTCTTTGCTGTGGGGGTCGAGGCGTTGGAGAAGGGGAAGACCGAAGGCGGCTGTTTTGCCGGTTCCGGTTTGTGCTTGGCCGATGACATCACGGCCGTGGAGCATGTGGGGAATAACGCCTAGTTGAATCGGGGTTGGCTCCGTAAAGCCGAGGTCAGTGACAGCCTGCAACAGTTCTGGTTGCAGACCCAGAGAAGAAAATGTATTGGTCATGATACTCCTATGTATCGCTTGAACGCCTGCCCCTGCTTCGCTGTTTAACAACAACGAGGGGCAACGCTCACCTGTCTGCTGGCGCACAGTGGGCTTCTTCCCAACGAATGCAAACGCAAGACGCGAAACGTAGAAGCTGGCTGTGGCAACAAAAGACTCTGCCCTTAAACTCAAAATGAGAAAGATCGCCCTTGTGCAGGGCTGGCAGAGTCACCGAAGAGAAATAGATTGCTGAGCAATGTTTGTCTGGAAAAGGTGTGTTAGTGGGGTGTTCGCCTCTTTTCAGCGGCAGAACTATTAGAGAGGATACCACAAAGGGGCTTATCGCGGCGTATTTGGGCTTATTTATTAGCTAGCTGTTAGCTTCTGCGTTGGCAAATCTGTAGCTAAGCCGTTAACGAACGGCCGCGAATTTCTCTCAACTCGCCTCAAAGCGAGCAAATCATTACAATATATTTGTCCGTACAGCTAAACTGCCACTACATAACAATATTGGCTCTTTGGGATCTCATGGGGTTCGGTCTGAAATCGAATACGTGATGCGCGGGTCTCTCTGGTCATACATTGCGTTTCGCGCATCATTTGATGTCAACCCCCTGAATTCCTGAAGAACCACAATATTTACAATATCTGCGGAGGTGTGCTATGACGATGCCATTGTCATCATCCCAACCCCAACTTGAACGTTTGTTAGACGATATTTTAGCTTTGTCACCGACGGAGCTTCGCTCTTTGTGGCATCAGTTGCCCATGCCAACTAAACAAGTGTTAATCACAACCTGGTCAGACACACAGCCTATTGAACAAGAGTGGTCAGAGTTAGTTCCGATTGCCCCGCCAGATTTCCTTGACCAACTAGATATCCCACGCGGTAAAGTATTAACCAATGTGGCTGATTTTGCTTTCCCCGAGTGGGCAGAAGAGGGGGATGATGAAGAGGATTTTATGGTTTTTTTGGCAAGAGAGCGGGCTTTGAGCAAAGAATTGACCGTTAAGCGATTCCAAAAGCAGTTTGATGAGGAGTGGTAATGTCTGTGGTGCTGGTAGACACCAATATTGTTTCTTTCCTGTTTCGTCAGGATACGCGCATTCAGCTTTATTTGCCCTTCCTGTTTAATAAAGAGCAGGCGATTTCGTTCATGAATCGGGCGGAGTTATATCAGTGGGCTGAGATTCACCGCTGGGGAGCAAAGCGGCGGGCAAAGTTGGAAGAAACGTTGGGGAATTATATGCAGTTGCCGTTTGTCATGGAAATGTGTCCGCTGTGGGGGCGAATTCGGGCGGAGGCGCGGCGCGAGGGGGTGGCTATGACGGCGGAGGATGCGTGGATTGCCACCACGGCCGTGTATTATGGCCTGCCGCTGGTCACACACAATCCGCGTGATTTCACGGCCGTGTCTCGACTCCAACTCATCACCTTTGCCTAATTGCCATTCCCCGTGGGTTGCCAGCGATAAATCGTCACGCTGTTATTTTGGAAAGCGATTTCCAAATTATTGCTGAACTTTTGGAGCGAATTGGCGTTGTGATTCCCCTTTTCAAGTGAGCCGATAAAAATATACTCAACGCCGTATTCATTCAGCAATTGCACCGTGCGATTCCAATCAGGTGAGTCAAACATTTCGCGCACGATGTTATCCCGCCGCCTGTGTTCGTCGGTGCTGTCGCCCCGCCATTGATTTTGATGATTGAGCCAGCCCAGCACCGTGGGCAAGCCCGTATTGGCCGAAACGCGGCTAAAGTCGGAGTAGGCGTTGCCCGTGGTTTCGAGAATGACGGGCGCACCCGTTACGCTTTCGCGTAGCCACATGATTGCTTCGTATTCGTCGGGGTTGCGCTGGCGCAAAAAGTCGAGGCCATTCAAGGTGGCGGGACGTTCTAGGCTCGCGCCGCGATATTCGACGGCGCGGGATTGTGCCCCGCGCAGGGGGAAGGTGAGAGCCACGAGTAAGAGGACGGCATACACGGCCGTGACCCCGATCCCCAAGCCCCGCTTTTGCCGCAACAAATAGCCCAGCGCATACAGCGCGGCTGTGCCAAATAAAAGCCATGTTTGATAATAAAATTTGAAAATCGTATTGAGCCGCTGGCCGAAAATATCCCGCAAATAGACGTATTCGGGGCCAATAGAGAGGAGGAGGCCAGTTAGCATGAGGAGCAGGGCAAAGGGCACGGCCGTGGTCACGAACGCGGGTGCATTGCGCTGGAAAAAGCCCGCGTGCCAGCTATACACAATCAGCCCCAGCAGAGTCGCTAAAAAGAGGGTCAGCCCGATATATTGCACGCGGGCGGCCAAAATGGTGGGAGCCAGTGCAGACACGGCCGTGAATGCCCAGCCCAAACTCGCCCCCCCATCATGAGGGGTCAGGACAATGCCCAACTCATTCGCCAAATTCAAAGTCGCGCCCCGCCCTGTGGGATTGCTGGCAATGAGCACGCTCATCAAAAAGAGCAACAGGAGCAAGCCCAGCGGCAACCCCAGCCCCACCGCCAGCGCGGGACGCCAACTGCGCCCCCCACGGCCGCGCAACTGCCACGCCAAAACGCCGACCAGCACGGTCAACGGTAGAAGGGGCATCCCAAAAATGACCAGATATTGCACCAGTCGCGTCGGTTGCATCAGCATGGGCAAAATATAGGGTGCGCCCGCCTGCGAGCTAAAGCCAAGATAGAAAGGCCAATATAAAAAGTAGGCGGGGATGAGCAGGGCGAAGGCGAGAACCGCGCTTTCGCCGAAGAGGTTGCTATCGAATTGGCCGCGCCGTCGCCAGCGGCCAAGGGCAAACGCGCCCACGACCACAAAGAGGTGGATGGGCACGTCCCATGTGTTTAGAAAGGAAAGACCACCGAGAACAACGGCCGTGGCCAGCCACCTGCCCCAACCCACATGGGCAAAAATACCTCTCGCCCACGCCGCCCAATCTTCTGCTTCTTCCTCCTCTTCGCGCTTGGCCTGCACCTCGCTCAGATACCAAGTGAAGGCCAAGGCGAGGCTCAAAAAGGCGAAGGGCAAAGCCAGCACATGGGGGTGCATATCCCCCAGCACAAAGCTAAAGCCAGGAAACTCAGCAATCGGTTCGAGACCATCCTCGGCGCGGCCGGATAAATGGTACTCGCGGATGACTCTGCTAGAACGCCACCACCACCAGTTGCTGGCGGGGTTGCCGTCGGGCGTTTGGTAACGAGGTGTCTCTCGGGGTGGGTTGCTAATATCCCGAATGTCGAGCCATTCCCAAAACACGGCCGTGCCCACGTTATTGCCATGCAACGTCTCGAGGAGCATTTGCCCGTTGCCCGCGATGGGTAAGGCCAGAAAGGCGACCAAGCCTAGTCCCAAGGCGAGTTTGGAAAGCTGGCCGCTTTCCTGGTCGCTCTCTGGGTCTGTCTTTTGGTCGGCGGCGATGAGGTTGTAGACGAGGCCGAATGCACCCAAGCCGCTCCCCGCTACCAGCCAGGCCATGCCCAGATTAAAGGCGATCATCTCGGGCACGGCCGCGAGGCGAGCCACAACGGACATCATGACGTAGCCGAAATAGTAGTAGCTGATGGCAAAACCAGAGAGCCACGGGTCGAGCGGGGGATAGTTGGGACTGCGCGAAGCGGCGTTAAGAAAGGCGAACTCCATTGGCTTTTCGGTGGCGGTGATGCCGGGATTATTGGCGCGCACCCATACCCAGAGGATGAACAGCAGGGTGAAGGCAACTTCGGCGGTGAGGATGTAAGTGCGATTTTCGCGTAGCCAATTCCAGAGACCGCCGTCGCTGGTGCGATGTACCACGGCCGTGATAACCACCAGCCCCACCACACCCAGCAGGATGCTCCCCGTGCTGTTGTCCACGAAGCCTAAACTAGCCATCAGCCAAAAGATGTAGCTGGCGATGAGCAAACCGAGCATTTTGCTAAAGGCGTAGCCTCGGTCGGGCAGTTTTTGGAAGAGAGTGTAGGCAAGGGGCACGGCCGTGAAGCCGAGTAGCATGAGGATGGTCCACCAGCGAAAGGCGGCAAAAAGGTCGGAGGTTGGCATAGGGTTTTGTTGGGTGTTCTGTAGGGTTACTGTTGCGGCGGGTATTATAGCATACCGTTCGGCACAGATGGTCAACTTCTCAGGCAGGTCGAAGCTCCTGACCTGCCCCGCCTAACCTTCCGCGCTAACCTTCCCCGGCACTTTTGGAAGTGCTGGGGAAATGGAATGAGATAGGTTGGAGCGAGGCGGGATTGTAGGCTAAACTTACGCTGTTGAATGCACCGATGAAGGAGACACATTTATGCCTACGATTTCAATGTTTTACGGCATCATTATTCGGATGTACTACGCTCCCAGTGAACATCCGCCCCCACACTTTCATGTGTATTATGCGGAGCACAAAGCTACCGTTGATATTCACACCTGTGAGATAATGCAAGGTGACTTGCCGCGTAAGCAGAGACGATTTGTTTTGGCGTGGGCAGAACTGCATCAAGAGGAATTGTTGGCAAATTGGGAACTGGTCATGAATGGTGAAACACCGTTCAAGATTCAGCCCCTACATTAGGAGGAAGGTGAACCAATGTACCCATCAGTCATAAAAGTGAGTGCCTGCGAGGATTACACCTTGCTGGTGGGGTTTGATAATGGAGAGCAGGGCAGGTTAGACATGAAGCCTTTTCTCGATTTTGGCGTCTTTAGCCAACTGCAAGACCCGGCTTTTTTCCAGCAGGTGCGCGTCTCGTTTGATACGGTTGCTTGGGGGGATGGGCTGGATCTTGACCCTGAATTTGTGTATGACAAGTGCCAAATGTTGGAGAGCCACGCTGTGGTCTAATTCTTTTGAATTGTAAATGGTGAATGGTGAATTGCTAATGGTGAATGATGGATCTCGTTTACGATTCGTCATTTGCAAGAGCTATGGGCAGTTGGTGGGGATGGGTTTATACTGGGAGGGTCGTTTCGCTTTATTTTTGCTGGCTGTTTGTTTGTCGTGAGGAGGTTGGGATGAAGCAGGTTTGTTTGTTGTGTGAGCGCACGGAAGCCGTGGCTAATTTGTGGTGTCAGGAGGAGTATTGCCCGGCGGAGATGTCGCCTTATGTGCTGGATTATGCGGAGTGGCTGGGGGATATTGAGATTGTGCGGGCGGTGGTGGTGTTGCGCACGGCCGTGTTATATGAAGCAACCCATCTCAAACAAACGGTTTACCTGAAAGTAGCCCACGCTGGCGACGAAAACAAAGAGCGACTCAAGCGAGAAGCCCGCTTTTTACAAACGCTACAAGTACAAGCGGGCAAAAAAGAAGTGCCCCAAAACCTGCCCAAATTATTGCCGCCCTACGCCCAGACGGACATTGAGCATGACCCTTACGGCCG
>JBGTIZ010000303.1:0-12220 GCA_041745395.1 Promineifilaceae bacterium (SeqCode)
CCTTCTATGTGTATGATATGTAACGAATAGATAGAATTTAAAAATTAACGGTTTAACACATGTTATGGGTCTGGTTTGTGGCAGCGGCCGCTTTTTTGTTTTCCGCTGTGGTGACATTTGCTGTGTCCCATTTCTTTGGTAAATACCTGATGACTTGGGATTTTGATATAGCGCAGGGGGTGGGCGAGATTATTTACCAATTTGCCCTCCCGTTTGCCCTGTTCAATAGTGCCTATGTCGTTTATTCGGCTCGGCTAGACATCCCCAGCCCGGCCGCTGTTTGGCGCGTGTGGAGGTCATAGCATGGCCTTTATAGCGATGGTTGTCGGCTTCTTGCTGTTCGGTGTGGTGATTTACCTCGTGCTATTCCGCACCCCCTACATTTTTGCAGAACTGGAAGAGAACCCCATGGCGTACTACTTCAAACACAAACAATCCGCCTTGTGGCGCCGCCTTGGTCTGGTCGAGCTTTTCTTCCTGCTGGCTGGGCTGGGATTCATAGCCGGCGGGCTGGCGGCCACCATCGTGGCTGGGGGTGCGTCGTGACCTTCGATCTGCTTTTGTGGAGCGGTCTAGGCCTCTCAATTGCTACGGTTGCCCTCGGCCTGCTTGTCTGCTGGATATACCGCGCCAAATATCGCGCCATGTGGCTCTATTTTCGCTCACCAGAGTTTGCGGCCGATCGCCAACGGCTCCAGCTCCGACGCGCCACCGGCCGGCAGGAACGCCGCCGCCGCCGCCTTATACGCAAAGAAGCCCGGCGCATTGGTAAAGGCATCATAGCCAACCTAACCCGGCAAGGTATGGCGCGGGTGCAGGAAAAGCGGGGGGCGGTAACCGTCTATACAAAAATCAGGCTTGAGGCAGTCATCATGACCGACGATGCTATCTACTACAAAATAGACAACCGCACCCCGTTCGGTATCACCTTCACCGACCTTGCCCAGCCCGACGTTAGCGAAAATTTGAGCGCGGCCATCCAGCGGGAGAGCCGCGTCCACCTCTCCACAGATTACGGATGCTGGGTAATTGTCGGCCTGCGTTCTGGGGTGGCGTCCATTCCTAAATTGTTCCCCTGGAAGAGCGAACACACTGAACGAAACGCGACGGAACTGCTACCCAAAACAAAGCAGTATGTTATCCCCATCGGCGTGGCAGAGAATTACAAGTTTGCCTATGCAGATATACGCGATCTGATCCATGTGCTAGTGGCCGGCACAACGGGCGGGGGTAAGTCCATGTTTATGAATCAGGCACTGTTAACCATGATTAACAGGAACCCCCCCCACCTGCTAAAGCTGGCCCTCGTTGACCTAAAGGGCGGCCTCGAGTTTATGCCCTATGAACACATTCCCCACCTGCTGGCCCCCATCTGCTACGAGCGGACGGACGTCCCCAAAATGCTCCAGATGTTCAGAGCGGAAAAAGAGAGGCGTTTTACCATGCTCCGGGAGCGTGGGGTTAAAGACATCACGGCGTGGAATGCTATCGAGCGGCTGAAGTTGGCCCATTGGGTGCTGGTCTTCGATGAAATCCAAAACCTCGTGCTAGATACAAAAATCAAGGCGGCGGTCGAGGATCTGCTCGCTGACATTGCCTTCCAGGGGCGGGCGGTCGGCCTCTCAATTTGGCTCTGTACACAATTCCCAGAGAAGAAGGTCATCAGCACGGCCATTCGAGCTAACACGCCTACTAAGATTTGCTTCAGTACCACCATCACCGGATCCATGCTTGTACTGGATGATACGGCGGCCGCCAAGTTGCCCCTGGGCGGGCGGGGCATCTTCCGCATGGCCGGCCGGGAGAATATCCTCGTGCAGACGCCCTACCTAGGGAGCCTCACCGAGAGTAAGAAGATAGACAAGAAGAGCGAGCAGGCCATGATCCAGAACGAGATCGCGGCCGCCATCAAAAAATGGCAGACGAAAGAGGAGAAGACAGACACGGCCGCGCTCGATCTCTTCCGTACCTTGTTAAGCGACTACGCGGGCAAGGCCAGCAAGCGGCTATGTATTGAGGTCTCCCATATGTCGGAGCGGACACTCTTAAAGGCATTCACCCGCTGGGATTACGACCTAGAAAAGCAGGAACCCATTATCGAGTTAGATGATGGCTACTACATATTAGGAACCGTGCCACAAATTGGCGGCTATGGCCGTTGGGTCATTCCTATACATGCTCCGCCAGCATCGCAGGAAGAGATCGAGATGGCCTACCACCGTTCATTAAGTGGCGAGAGTGGTGGAGACGCACAAGCCGAGCCAGACGATACCGTCTCCCCACCAGAGGCGGGGGATTATGAGGGGTGGGGACGCAATGGCAACAAAAGCGGCGACATTGAAGGGGGGAGCGATGAAAGCGGCGACCTGATACCAGAGGTAGAGGGTGGCTTCTTTTAAGTGGATACCTAGATTATTAACTCTCTGACCAGCGTCAGCAGAGAAATTCACAGGAAAATACGAGGAGACTAACCATCATGTTTGAAAACCCGATAGTAATTTTGTGTCTAGTTGGTATGTGTTGGCCTGGGCCAATACCATTAGTGTTATTAGTATATGTCTTTAACCGCTGGTCGTTTCGTATTGATGTTGCCCCCAAGAATGGCAACGCCAATGGCTCTGGCCCAGATCGTTCGCATCTCTCCGATGAGGTTTGAAATGGTAGCCAATCAGCCCACACCCGCCAGCCGGCCGGCACACGATCCAGACATGGTATTCCTGGCGCAAAAAATCAGGGAGGCCCTAGACACGGCCGCGAGAGGCCGCCGCATTGTCACCCTCACCATTGTCATTAGTGATGACCAGCTATCTGCATTTATAGGGGATGGGCGGGGCCAACATTGGCGCCGCCCACCTGCCCGTTGACGCGCTCGCCCGTATGTTCTATAATGTGCCTCAACTGGTAGTAAAACAAGACGCGCCTCATTTGCGCGCAAATACCCACGGCCACGGCCGCGCAACCCATCACGGGGTGCGCGGCCGTTTTTGTTTTCTGGCATACATGGAAATCATAACAGACACGATAGAGATAGCGAGCTACTACATAGAATTACCAAGCGGCGGCGTGGCTCGTGTCGATATGGTTGCCACGGCCGGGGAGCTGTTTATCACTGGTGTTTTGCTTCTCTTGCTGTTCGTGTTCATCTGGCAAGCGGTAGAGCGGCTGGCTAACTTCAACTCAAAGCGATGACTCTCTTTTCCGATGTTTTGAGCGTGTTTCTCACGGCCGTGTTTATCGCCCTCATCGTGCAGGCGTTCGCTTGGAACATTCTGGGACTAATGCGGCGCGTTCTCGGCATTTTCAAATGGGCGATGGATATAGACCCAAATGGGGGCCGCTCGTGATATTTCCCACCATGCTAGACGATTTGGCGCATATGTTCGCCGTGTTGTTTGGCCCCGAAATTGTTGTCCTATCCGGTGCAGTCGTGGCCGGTTCTTTACTGTTCAGTTTTTCTATCGTCGCGGTCGGCCTCGTGCGTGGCCGCGACTAACCCAAACCTGTGGAGGTTTATCATGCTTCAACTTGCTTCGTTGTCTGTCGGGACTATCTTCCTGACAATGGTCGCGTTTTTGGCACAAGCCAAGGACTTCGCGGCCGCTTTATTCAACCCGGCCAATGGCCCCGACACGGCCGCGCATTATGCCGGCCTTGACCCCGCCAACATTTCCCGCGTGGTGGGTGATGCGTCTCAATCGGTTATGTCCATGCCCGGGGATATGGCTAGCGTGTGGAATACGTGGCAATTGTCTATTACGTTGAACACCAACTCAATGTTTGACGGCGCTCAATTAATTATTGACGCCTTGGGGGGGCCATACCTGTATATTGCAGGTTTGGCTCTCGGTGCCAGCATTTTGGGCGCAATCATTGCGGCTGTGAGCCGTATCAGGATTTAGTCGTTAGTTCCTCACCTCTCCCCTCCCACGGCCGTGGATTTGCCCACGGCCGTGGGCCTCTCTTTTCCTCACAAAAAAATCAAGCTAATGTCAAAAAACCACCGCGTTACCCGGCTTCTCTTTCCTCTACTCATTGCCCTGCTTTTGTTCACGGCCGTGTTGTCTACCCCAGTCGCCGCTTTCTCTGATTCTGCGCTTACAGGCGGCTGGTGGACAGACTTTACCAGCGAGGCTGATAACAGCTTATGGATGCTCCGGGGTACATCATCTAAGCGAGGTATAGACAGTGAAGGCCTCTACGTTGACCATGACGCAGGTGTAGAAGCTCTAGTTTCGCTCTATCACCCTGGGGGTGATTTTGCATTAGGAATGAAGCCGGCATATAGCCAAGGCCCCGGCTCATTAACATATATTCGAGCTGGCATCTTTCCATGGAACGATTTTTCCTATCATGATGAGGGCGGCGCGGCATGGTGGGCAACGTGTAATACAGGCAGTTTGTTTTCTCAGGCGGCGGCCAATGAATATATAGAGAAATCGTGTTTGGAGTTGCCAGAGGGATTTTATGTGCTCAGGGTCAAGGCGCAAGGTAGCCAGAGACGCCATGTCCGCGAACTTCATCTATCCGCATCCTATGTGTTTGAGTACGATCCCAACACTACTCCCTCTCTACCAGAGCCACCCCCTCCGCCGCCTCCCCCTCTCCAGAGCGGAGCCTGCTACCTAGCCCTAGACCCCGCCGGGCTAGTCCTCACCGCCACAAACAACATTACAGACGCCACCGGCATAACCAACACCGTCACAATCAGCACCCCCGCCAATTTGGTACAAAATGCAGGTTTTGAGGCTGGCTATGTCGTGCCAGACCTCTGGACATTCGACCAGCCGCTCTATGCCCCCGGCATGTGGATAGACAGCGCACCAGAGGAGGAGCGCGGCAAAATCATTCGCTCCTACACCACGCCCGCCCTCGAGCTAACGCAGGCCATCAGCCTGCCCACCTCCCCCGCCTACCTCATTGGCCTCGATGTGGACTACCCTGCCGGAGCAAACAATGCCACGCTACGAATTGGCCTCGACCAGGTCACCATTAGCCCGGCCGCTGGCGATTGGCGCACCATCTCCGACACCATCACCACCAGCGGCGAGCGCACCATCCAGCTACAGCTCCCCGCTACCACCGCGCTCGATGAAATTCGCGCAGATGACGTATTTGTCGTCCCTGTGGAAACGGACGAATTTGGCGCGGTTTTGGGGGTGCATTGCGCGGCCGTGGGAGAGCACTATCAGGCCAGCAACCCACCCCCACCTCCTACCCCCGTTCCCCCCGTGCCCACTTCGCCGACTGGCCCCGGCACCTATCCGGGATGGAACGGCACGGGGGGCGGTTTGTTCGGTATCACTTACTGCACAACCTGCCCCGTTCCCGGCTCCATTCTGGAAATTGGCGCGTGGCTTGGCTGGATAGGTTGCCTATTGGCAAATCTCTATTTTTGCCACTTAAATTCTACGCTCGGCAACATTTACAATATCCTGCTCAACATCTCTATTTTTCTACCAGAGGCATTTAATGCACTCATGTCGTTTATGGATGCTAGCATCCAATTTCTGGTAGACATCTGGAACAATGGGGTTGTATATGCCATCGAAACGGTTTGGGGGTGGTTTGCTTACTCCCTCGGCTGGGCCGCCTCGGCCATTATGAGCGTGGGATTTTGGGCTATTGGCATTATCGCCAATATCTGGAATGTGTACATTCCCGCCGCCCTCGCTAGCTTATGGAATGGGGCCATGTGGCTCGCCAATGCAGGCCAGTACGTTGGCATATGGCTCTATAGCGGTTTTATAAACGCCTCGAGTTGGGTCGTTGGCTTGTTTTGGGATGTGGTGGCCTTTCTCGACCCGTGGACATTGCTCATGTGGTGGCTCAATTTGCCCATTACCCAACACATCCTAAACGCTTTTTATTATTGGGGACTAGGGACGGAAATTGGGCAACTTGTTTTATTCTCCCTCGCGGCCGTTTTTCAGAATATATACGACTCACTGCTCGAGATGTGGGAGCTATTGCGGATCGTCTTTAATGCGTTTCGTGGCGTATTCGTGGGGGATGAGTACAGCGTCTTTATCAACATTAATGGAGAGGATTTAGAAATCATTGAGCCGGCCGCCCTGCATGAAAGCGGTATGAATGGCACAAAAATGCTTTGGCTGGGGCTGGCGGCACTGGCAACGGCCGATTATGCGCTGGAAGTGTTCCCGCTCTCTCTTCCCCTTTGGTTAGCCGTGGGCGGCGTCGCCTTCGGCGTTATCGCCTGGACAATGAAGCAATGGCAAGAAATCCTGCCCTTTGGGTGATACTTTCTATCTCCCTCGCCATTATTGGCGTGCAAATAATGGCCGCGCCACCCGTTGCCGCACAGGCGGGCACGTGCCCCGATGTGCTACTGGATGACTACGGCAACCAGTATTATCTCCCTGGGACGCAACCCTCAGATACTGCCTATTGTTTGTCAGACAATGCCGACATTTTAGCCGGGCCATCTTATGCGTGTGGCGTGGTGGTTTGGCGTCCGTCTGGCCTGTTTGAGCTATCCCCTAATCATGAGTTTCATGTCGCCTCGCCGAGCTATGCTACGATCAATGGCCCGATCCGCCTATCGTTCACGGTGCAGGCGTGGCTCGATACCAATATTTGGAATGAGACGCTGGGGGAATATGCGACCAACTGGCAATATGAGGCTGTCACCTATACCCCCGCCGGGGCAGTGGTTGACACGGCCGTGTTTTCCGTTGGCCTCCCCTGGACAGTGCGAGTAACTCCTTCGCTCGGCTCTGGTGTGACCATCCTAAACCATACCACCGTGACCATAAACAGCGTTGTGGGCGGTTTTACGCGGCTTCGCGTCATTGATTACGGCCGCGTGATGCCACCCTATAGCGGCCTAAATGCGGGTCATGCTGGTATTAGTCAAATACCAGTGGGCTGGACGGCCTCGCCCCCCTGCCCATTCCCCGGTGATGCCGAGCCTACGCCCACGCCAGCCCCAACCCTCACCCCTGATCTATCGGCAACCGTAGCCCCAACCAGCACGCCCGCCAATACACCCACGGCCAGCCCCACGGCTGGCGGCCCCACTCCCACGGTTACCCCCACGGCATTCCCCACGGGCGGAGCGGTGACTGCCGTCCCCACGGCAACCCGCACCCCCTACCAATCTTTACCGCTGACCCCCCAACCAACCTATACACCCCGCGCCCTCTCAACACTAGCCGCGCCCAACCTGCCCGCGCCCAACTCGCCCAACCTGCCCCCCATCAGCGTGAGCGTGCCCCAGCTCCCCACAATTGAGCTAACCGCGCCCGCCCTCTCAACATTGGCCCCGCTCGACCTGCCCGCCATCTCATGGACGGCAGAATTTACCGGCCCCACCATGATCAGCCAGACGCAGATGATAGAAGCCATACTCACCCCAAACGCCACGCGGCAGGCCAGCCAAGTAGCCGCTAGCCAGTGGATCACCTCTGCTGGCGTCATGACAAGCGGTTGGATTAGCGAAACGGGCGAAACGCTGGCGTGGATACGCGGCGAAGGCATACAGGGTATATACCCCATATCAGCGGCGTTAACGCTAGCAGAGGCCGTGGCCGCCCCCGTGGCCGTGGCGCGTGGCCTCGAGCTGTACATGCCCAATTTGTGGCCGTACATCGTGGCCCTGCTCATCATGCTGTTCTGGGTGATCCTCACCCTATCCGCCAAATTTGCCTTGGCTGTTTTTGGCGTCATTTATCGAATCGTGGATATTTTTATCCGCTGGTTCCTACCCGGATTTGGATAGCATGAAAAAGATCGCCCCCCTTGCCCTCGCTTTGCTCATTATTTGCGTGCAAATACTTCTCGCCCCGCCCGCCGCCGCGCAAGCCACCGCGCCCGGCTCATGTGATTGGCCGATAACTGGTAATCCGGTCGATGGTCTATTTGCTACATCTGCCGGCTGGAACAATTTACAGCCAACCGATCAAATAACAATAACAGGCCACCCGTGCGGATATGAAACGGCCGCGCATTTGGTTAGCTATAACAATCCTTCAGCTGAAGGATTGTCCTGGACATTAACCGATACTGTGCGTATTTCTTTTTGGTATCGCTCCGAGACAAGTACAACCATTAATTTTTTGATTCAGGCAACAAGTGGTACAGGATTACCACTGTATTCCCCATTAGCATCACCAAGCGATAATCAGTGGCGTTTTGAGTCGCTCTGCCGTAACTTGGATGAGATCGCCTTGGTAGAGCCAACTCAGAGCAGAATTGGTTTAATGAACGATAGTTATCAAATAACGGGTTTGTCGATTGCCATCGGTTCAAATGAATGTGAATCTACACCCACGCCTACACCAGAGAACACGCCCACCCCTACCTCGACCGCTACCTCAACACCTATCCCCACGGCTACCTCGACCCCCACCCCCACGGCTACCCCCATCATTTCGCTGGATCCACGCGGGCAACCGCGTAACTCATTGCCCATTGGCGATCCAAACCAAGGCGGGCCACTACCTGGCCCAGCCTATATCCCCGCGCCTAACCCGAAGGTTGCGGAGATCACGGAGCCGCTTTGGGATTATGACAACCTGCGGGGCATGTTTCAAATGGTACAAACCCTCTGGGTTTTGGCTCAACAAAACCTATTTATCAGCGCATTTCTCACCATTGGCGTTATTGTGATGGCCGTTGTTTGGCTGGTCAATACCGTCAAAAGCACAGGTAATAATCTATGAAAACCCCACGCGATACCCTAACTGTTTTCACCGCCGGCGGGCTGTTTGTTTCGCTGGCCACGCTATCCGTTTACGCCCTGCACCTAATCGACCGCGCATTATTCACCGTCTGGGGCGGGCCGCCCTATATTTCTATTTTTTCCACGCCTATGGGCTGGGGCATGATGCACATGCCCACGGCCGTGGTTATGCTCATGATCGTTTTTGCCGTGCCGCTGGCATGGCTCGGGGCCGTGGGCATGGTGCGCGGCTTTGATTGGCTGATCACTACCCTAGACCAACCAGAAGAAGAGGAGGTTACCAACCATGTATGAATTACAAAGTGAACTGTACAGCACGATTATCGGCTGGATCGTGGGGTTCTACCTCATTGCCAGCTTTCTCATGTACATCATCATGGCCTTTAGCGGGATGATGTTTAGCGACCGCAGAACAGATATTGATGATGATGAAGATATGCACCCTGTTACCGGCGGCATTTTGCGCTCGTTAGCCTTGGGTGTTTATGGGTTGGTGTTTGCCCTAATCCACGTCGTTATGTACGGATTGTTGGCTAGCGTTTTCACCCTCCAATATCTCAACAATGCCGCTGGTAACATGCTCACGGCCAACGGTACTGAGTTCCACGTCCATTCTATGATCTACGCCTGGCTAATCGCTGGCGCGTTTGGTGTGGCCACGGCCGTGGCGTGGCGTACCGCTGATGCGAGTTACGCCCTCGTGATGAACGTCGCCCGCACCATTGCCGATCTGTTTGGTTTGGCGGCCGCCAAACTGGTTAAGCGGCG
Source organism: Promineifilaceae bacterium (SeqCode) (assembly GCA_041745395.1). Classification (GTDB taxonomy): domain Bacteria; phylum Chloroflexota; class Anaerolineae; order Promineifilales; family Promineifilaceae; genus Hadersleviella. The sequence goes on from JBGTIZ010000303.1 coordinate 9,470, forward strand.
CGGCTGGCTAGTCGATGAAAAAGCACTCGCCTCTATTTTGTTTGTCGGTTTCTTTGGCATTGTGTGGACGATCGCCATGCTCGTTATATGGAGTGATCGCTTCATAGGTAATCAGCCATGGCTCTGGTTTGTACCCATTGCCTCTATTTTGTTTGTGGCAGGCTATGGCGGCTGGCTCTGGCGTCAACACCGAGACACGGCCACGCTGATGGCGGTTAATGTGGAGGCAGAGTAAATGAACGGCCGAAGCCATGCCCTACTAGGAGCGGCCGCTGGCCTAACGCTGGTCATCCTTCAGGCCGTGGAAACGACAACGGCCATCCAGCCGATAGGCTGGGATGGGATGGCCGTTGTCGTTTCTATGGCCGCCGCCCTGCTCCCAGACCTAGACAGCACCGACACGGCCGCGCGCACAAAACTAGGACTAGGCAAACAACAACTAAAACGGGAATGGAGACGGCGGCCCCGCCTCTCCCTCTTTTTTCGTTGGCTATTGACCATCCCCCTAAACCTATTCTCTTGGCTCATGCCCCACCGTGGCCCCACCCATTGGTTTTCTACGGCCGCCGCCCTGTTTTGGGTTATCTATGGCCTTACTGCCCTGCTCCAGCTCCCCGTCATCATCCCGTGGGCATTTATGGCCGGTTACACGTCGCACCTGCTAGCAGACGGCCTAACCGTGGCTGGCGTGCCCCTGTTCGGCCCCATTACCCACCGCCCTATTCACCTGCTACCCCGCCCGTTCAGGTTTCGCACGGGCGGGGCAATGGAGCGGTTAGTCGTACCCACAATTGTGGGTACTATGTTTCTTTTTGTGATACTTGTCATATTGCGGGGGGAAATGAGGGAGTATGCCATCTCCCTCATACCAGAGTTGGCAAAAATGCCATGATGGAGTGATTAAATGGGCGATAGCCCACTGAAAAGGAGAAGCCCACGGCCGTGACATGATCACGGCCGTGGGCTTTTTTTGCGCTTCGATGCACCGGGGGGGGGAATGCGGTAAGTCGCTCCGCTCCAAAAGAAATTAAAGCCAACCCATTGCCACCCCAAAAGCCAGCCCAGGCTCCCGTTAGACCCCTGTCATCACTTTCCGCGCTCCGTGTCATCACAAAATCAAGCCAACTGATGACACCCGCCACCTCTGGTTTGTTATCAGTGTCATCACTGTCATCACGGTTTTTCAGTGTCTTAGTCATACTGTAGGAAAACAGCACACACGCCCCCCCCCAACACCAAACAACAGGCAAACATTATTATATTAGTGATGACAGTGATGACAGTGATGACACCTATCTAAAAAACCAGAGGTAGAGCCAGCCTAAAAAGTGTCATCACTCCACATTTGCTACTGATGACACTGATGACACTTTTTGTCATTCATCCAGAAGCAGAACCACATAACCTTGATCCTCTATCTGGTGTAGCCGCTTCATACCAGCAATGCCCAACCTCAGAATCGTTGCCCGCTCATCCTTCAAATGCTCTCGAGCTTCAGCCCATGCCCGCGCCGCCTTCTCGTACTCAGATTGGCGATAATAACCCTTAGAACCGTCGTTATCTTCCCAGCGACCAACCAGAGAAGGATCACGATCGCGTAAGCTCAACGCTTCAGCCTTCGTTATTTCATAATCTCTAGGGTTGGGTGCTTTCTCCCTTGCTAGCCTCAGCATGGCCGCCATTCCCAGCCTCTGCCCCAGCTCAAAGCCGCGCTTGTCTGGATCATTCGGCCGTAGCGCGTACCATTTCCCCTTTATCAGCGTTAAGCACAGCTCCCCTTTCCTGCGCTCGATCAATGCCCGCCGCGCCACGGCCGTGGTGATAATCTGCTCAATATCAGATATATTCTCGATAGTTTGGATAGCATCTAAAATCAGTTTCAAACCCATACTAAAGTGCCCTTGACTTATTTGTTAGATACGTCTATATTAGTCGCAACTTCGACAGAGGAATAAATGGATAAAAATAGTTACATGACCGTCAGAGAAGCGGCAAATGAGCTGGGTGTTACAACTAGGACAGTTCAACGCTATATACACCGTGGGAGATTCCCAGGCGCGTACCAGCTCCCCGGCGGGCGTACAATGCCATGGCTCATCCCCACTGACGAAGTACAAGCTCTTAAAGAAGATAGCAATAAATAAAAGCGTCCCCTCCCCTTTAGTTTCCAGCCATAAGGGAGGGGACGAAATCGAACTTTAACAACCGAACGAGTAAAACGGCTGTTGTGTGCCCCCGGAAGGACTCGAACCTTCAACCTGCGGATTAAGAGTCCGTTGCTCTGCCAATTGAGCTACAGAGGCGGGCTTGATTTGCTCAAGCGAGTAGTAATTATAATGTCGGTGTCTTGTTTGTCAATGCCACGGCCGTGGTCAAACTGCTCTGTTAAGCTTTCTCTGATTATGGCTCGCTGGGAAATGGGGTGCCGATGACTGTGGCCACGGCCGTGGGTGTCAAGATTATAACCGACGTCGGGGTCGCCGTGGGCGGCACGCCGGGGTCAAGTTGCGTCACCCGAATCACGACTAAGTTGAGCGCGAGCTTGTCAAAATGAACCCCCTCCTCCTCAAGCATCGAACCAATCTGATCCTGCAACGTCACTACCTCCGCATAAGGAATAAGTGTTCGACTAGACCGAGCCGTTATATCCAAATTTAGCACCGTTTCCGACCGTCCCCCCTCAAATTCAATCGCCAAATCATCTAACGAAGCCCCGGTTACAATGTCTAACTGCATATTCGTGACCTCACG
>JBGTIZ010000304.1:0-12185 GCA_041745395.1 Promineifilaceae bacterium (SeqCode)
GGCTCGACCCACGGCTCGGCCGTGTCGCTGGCGTCGGGGGCGGGGCTTGATGCGTCGTCCGCTGGAGACGCGGGGGCGCGACGGGGGGCAAAGAGGGGTAAGGCGGCGGGCTGGGGAGGAGACACGGCCGTGTGGCCGCCAATCATGATTTCTTCAGGCGCGGCGCGTTTGGCTCGCCAGGCGGCATAGACGCGCTGAAAATCATCGAGCCGTAACCCAGTAGCCATCACGGCCGCGAGCAACCCCACGGCCGTGAACACGACCATCGCCCCCATTGTGCCCGCCATGTCCGTCATGGCCTGTGCCAGCAAACTGCCCAGCAGGCCGCCGCCCACCTGGGCCGTCACGATTGCTTCATAATTGTTCAGCCCATTATTTAAGTAGAGTGCCAACATGGAGGCTTGGGCCAAGCCGATAGCAAGGAGCATGACCACGCCGACAAAACGCACGGCCGTGAGTCCCTTCACTGGCCGCTCCATCCCCCACACAATCAAAAACAGACCGCCCATCCCCAACAACAGCAACATAATCGGCTGGAACCAGCCAAACAGCCAGTTCAACAGGTTCAAAATCCCGCCCGTCAGCCAACCCTGATTGCGCGACAACAGGCTCAGCCCCAGCATGACCACGCTCACCAGCAACAGCAAGCCCAAAACCAATGCCCGACGGCGCAGATTCAGCTGAAAAGTAGGCCACTTGAAGTTGAACGAAGGTAGCTTAAAGCGGGAGTTATTTTGTTTGGCCTTATTACTGGTGGTTGGTTTGCGTTTGGCACGGCTATTCGTGCCGCCGCGCGTGTTCGAGGTGCTACGGTTTCTGGCCTCGACGCGGGTGGGACGGGGGACGGGGGAATCGCTGTTATCTTGCTTGCGTTTGCTCATAGCTCAAATGTTCCTGAAAACAGAGGCATTATAGCACAAAATAATGGTTCAACTTGTTTGGCAATTATGGGGAACAGTGGCGCCCTTCCCTCCCTCACTTTCTCTCTAACTCTCCCCTACCGCCGCCGATTCCAGTCGTCGTGAGCATACTTCGTGGCGTGGAGGTCGGCGGCGTGTTGTTTTTCGGCAGGGGAGAGGTCGCTTTTGACGAGGGTGAGGTTGAGGGCTTGCATGAAGCCTTGACGCATAAAGAACACGGCCGTGTTCAGTCCCACCTCCCGCCCCAACACCTCCGCCAGCGTCACCGCCTGCGTTTTTAATTCCGCTCGTGCCGCTTCCCCCTCCGCCGCACCCAAAGCCAACGCCGCCACAATACGCGTCACATCCCCGCTCAGCGGGAGCGTGCCATGCTGGAGCATGACTCCTTTGCGTCGCATCTGGGCACTGCCCATCAGCTTGCGACCCCCAAACGTAATTTCATACCGCGCCGGCGTATCAAAACAGATGGGGCCGCTGGCATTTTTGGGGGAAGGGGACAATTCTGGGGCGCGGTCTGTCTCGACGCCTAGCAGGCGCAAACCCGCCACGAGGGCGCGGGAGAGCCGTTCATAGCTGGGCTGAATACCGCCCGCCACCCTTGGCTCCGTTTGCGGGGCGGCCACGCTATAGGTCAGCTCATCCAGATGCAAAATGGCGCGTCCCCCCGTGGCGCGGCGCACAATGTGCCAGCCCCGCGCCCGGCAGGCCGCTTCGTCTGCTTCTTGAATGCTTTGCGCCCGCCCCAGTGACAAACAGGCTGGCTCCCAGCCGTAAAAGCGCAGGGTGGGTAAGCTCTCGCCGTTGGACACGGCCGTGAGAATCGCTTCATCCACGGCCATGTTGGTCGGGCCATCGGCCACCCCTGTATCCAGCAACCGCCACGTCGCTGGGGCAAATGCCACCGTCATTCCGCGTCTATCGCCTTTTGCTCCAGACGCGCCAACGCCTTTTCCAGCTTGGCTTGGCGCAAAGAGGTCGTGACATCCCCCCGCGTGCGCTCTAGCACCGCCCGCACTGTGTCCGTGCGCCGCCGTAGCCCCCCCGTAATCGCGTCCCGGAAATCAAAGGTGAGCAATTCGCTGTAAATTTCGTCCATGTCGCGCAAATGCCGCTCCGCTTCGTCGCTGTGGTCATGCCGGATAATGTCGAGGATGCGGCGACGCAGTTCAGTGGCCGCTTCGGCCAAGCCGTTAAGCCAAGCCGCTTCTTCGACGTCTAGCTCTTGCGGGCTGAGCAGGGGACGATGGCGCACAAGGGCGTAGGTGTGTTCCATCTCGACGTACTCTTTAAGGCAATCTTGGGTGTAACCACTGTGGTAAATTTGCGGGTACACGGCCGTGGCCTCCCGCAATGCTTTGACTTGTTCGTGCGCTGTAGTGCGTAGTTCATCGGCCGTGTGCCAATCCTCACGATGAATCGCCCGAATCGCATTTGCACACGTCCGAATCACATCCCGCGACTGCTTATAAGCAAACTCGCGGACGCCATCTATTTCTTCAAATCGCCGCCGAATCTCTTCGGCAATACTGTCTAAGTTTTCCAGGGTGTTAATGCTCATGGTTAGTTGCTCTTTTTGAGTTGGTTAGCCAATCTTGGTTCTTTCGGGTTTCGCGGGGTTTTTAACAGGGTCACGTTTCACGTGTCATGTGTCATGTGCCATGTGGTCTTTTTCTAAACATGGTCTGTTTAGCAGAATTGCCAATTAACGCCATGAATTCCAAAGAAACCCAATCTTTCAGTCAATTAGTGGGGGTCGAACGATTACCCAACTACTTCACACCCTCTCTTTCTCTCTTGCTCTCTTACTCACTCCCGCCCCCTCCCTCACCCTCCCCTTCCCCATCACTATTGGGAAAGCGGAAGAATTGGTCAGCCAGATTGGTCTGCTGGGGCATTTTGATTTCGCCAAACTGTTTTTCATAATTGGCGATATTTTGACCCAGCGCGTTCAGCAACGCTTTGGCGTGCATAGGGGACATGACAATGCGCGAGACGACTTTGCCTTTGGCCGTGCGCGGCAAAATTTGGGCAAAGTCCAGCATGAGTTCAGCCGGCGTGTGGGTGATAAAGGCCAAATTGGCGTACACGGCCGCTAAATCAGCGGGCACTTCGATGGAAATGCGTTTTTGTTTGGGGTTAGGCTGTGGTTGATGGGGAGCTGTCATGACTGCTTTTCCTTGTTCATCTAAAATATGGTTGCTTGACCTTGCCCTCGAGTTTTTTGGACAACGGCCACTGATTAGTTGTACCATTAACAAGGATGAACGGGCAAGCTATAATAAACTGGTTTGCCACACTGATTATAAGCTCGTGGTTACTTTTCACGTTTTACTTTTTATTTCTCAATTTGGTTGTTATGTCTAGTCGTCGAAAAGGAGGGATGCAAGATGAGCGAGTTGGAGCAACGTTTTAGGCAGGAACCCGCCACGGGTGAAGCGGGTGGGTTTAACCCCGCGTACTTGGTGATAGCTGTGGTTGCGCTGGGGTTGGGCGTGATATTAACGCTGGTGACGCTGGGCTTGGTCAATCGTATTCAGCCTGCGCCGATGGTCATTTTACCGCCAGCCACGGCCGTGCCCACCGCCACCCCCGGCCCCTTGCGCGTTTACATCAATGGTGAGGTACAAAACCCGGCCGTGTATACCCTGCCCTCAGGAGCCATCGTCGAGGATTTGCTCGATTTAGCGGGCGGCTTCACCAACGATGCCCACCGAGATTATGTCAATCTAGCCCTGCCTTTGCAGGATGGAATGCAAATTTATGTGCCGCATCAGGCTGAATTTGAGCAGTTACTGGAAGCAGGTCAGGTCGAGACTTTGCCGATTCAACTAACCAATCCCTCAACAAACAACAGTAATGGTGGCGCGGCCAATGCGGGCGACCTGATTAACATTAACACAGCCGATTCTGCCCAGCTCGAAACTCTGCCCGGTATCGGCCCAGCCACGGCCGTGAACATCATTACCCACCGTGAGCAGGCAGGGGCGTTTACCACCATCGAGAATTTGATGGATGTGTCGGGCATTGGCCCCGCCAAGTTTGCCGAAGTCGAGGCATTGATTACGGTGGGGGATTAGGTTAGGGACACGGCCGTGGGTCAGCCCCCATCATGAGCGCACGCTTAATGAAACGTGCCAGACTACCATCCCCAGCCCGTTTGCACCTCTGGTCAAAACCTCCGCGCCATCGCTTTCCACTGAAACTGGGGCAGAAAACGGCGATTTATTGACAACCCACCCTGCTTTTGCTATTATCAGACATTGCTGGGGACGTGGTGTAGTGGTTAACACGCTGGCCTGTCAAGCCAGAGATCGCGGGTTCGATCCCCGTCGTTCCCGTCCTAGCCAAAGCCCTCTGATAAATAATTGGCAGAGGGCTTTTTAATGCGCTAGGCGGTTTACGAAGTTCAACTTTTAGCATTCAAATCGCTTGACCCAGTAGAAAAATTTGAACTTCTAAGTGAGTTAGTAGTTACAAAAAGAATACCTAACTTGGGGACGTGGTGTAGTGGTTAACACGCCGGCCTGTCAAGCCGGAGATCGCGGGTTCGATCCCCGTCGTTCCCGTCACAAGTTACTGTTTTGTCTCAGCCTTCTTAATTTTGATTAAGAAGGCTTTTTTGTTATATATTTATCATGATGCTCACTCAGCAAGCCTGATGCTCTGTTGAAGGTAAAACTGTAAGCCTCGACAGGCTCAGCCTGCGAGGTTGTTTGTCATGATAGTTGCTTACAAAAAAAAGGAGAAAAAATGACTGGTCGTAATGATCCTTGCCCCTGTGGTAGCGGAAAGAAATACAAAAAATGTTGTCTACCGAAAGATAGAGCCGAGCGTGCCGAAAACTCCATTTTAACGGATACGCGCTCATCATCACCCTCTTATACACCCTCATTTCCCATAGCGGCAAATATACCTTCATCACCCGTTGACCCATCACCTATACCAGAGTTTGAAGATTCTGAAGAGTTTGAGGATTTTGAGGATGTGGAACCCTATAAGATAGCCCAAATAATTGGCGCAGACCCGCTTATGCAGCGTGTCGAGGATCTGTGGAATCGATTTGTGGATGCCTCTTATGATGAGCAATTCGACATCATGACGCAGGCCCTTCAGGAAGAGCCAGAGCTATGCGACGATGAATTGATTCTGGAATTAGATTACGCGCTTTTTGGTGAGGCAGTGGATAGGAAAGATTTTGACAGATATTTAGCCCTGCTTGACCTCATTGAAAGCAATGCCCCAGAAGCGTATGACAGCCAGAAATCTGTTGTCGTCGAGGAGCGGCTCAAAATAGCCTTATTGCGTGGACAAGATGACCTCATCAGGGAACTGTTCGCGGAATTAGAGCAGGTGAAACGCCAAGCGGCGGAAGTGTATGATTCATGGGTGGCCTTGCTCGCTCGCCGTGGTTATGTAGATGTCTTGACCCAAAATCGGCCGCAGGTGGTGCAAAGGGGGCCTTCTGCAAAGCGGCATTGGATAGGAGAGGCGGGCTACCAGATAGATGAAGCCCTTAATTTCTTGGCCTTGCTCCAACAGGCTCTAGCCAAACCAGACCTCACGGCTGACGACCCCATGTTGACTCCTTTCTGGGACATTTTAAGCGAGACAGAAGGAGACGAGTCACCAGAATTAGAAGCATGGCGGTCATGGCTGGCTTATGCGACGGGACAGCAAAAGCCCTCATGGGCACAAGCAGATTTTGCGATACACAAAAAGCGGCTAGAAAAGAGTCCCGTGCGTACCAATTTGCCGTTGTTATTGGCCGCGTTTGCCAGTTATGCTCACCGGGAAGAGAATGTGCCTGTGGGGCAGATATGGCTCTTTATGGGTGAGATGGAGCATTTTGTAATGAGCCAAGTGGATGACAAATTATCATTTGACGATGGGGTATCTCCTTCGCGCAAAAAGATTGTGAAGCGCGGGGAGAGTAGGCGGTCTACAAAGGGAGATAACTTGCTTTGGACAACCAAGGAGAAGATACGTTTGTTCTTGCGCATCTACCCCCGGCTGGAATACTTAACGCGGCATCGCACCCTCGTTTTCTATGAGTTGGCGCCACTATGGTTGCGCTTTTTGGCAGAATGGGGGTTGATGCCAGAGAAGATGGTGGAAGCGGAAACAAAAGAATTAGAGAGCTTGCGGGGCTTTATGGGGCATATGGCAAAGGAGTCGGCCGGTTGGGATGGCTTGTTGGATGATGATAACGATTAACGAATCCGAGGTCTGAGCCTGTCGGGAGTTTGTCCTTTTGCCTGCGATAAGCTCAGGCAACGGAGTTGTTGGTTAGTCGTGACGGGAGATGAATAGTGATGAATGATGATGAGTTAGACGAAATGCGCCGCCGGATGCAGGATTCGCTCATTCAGGCGAAGCGTGACCAGTTGGAAGAGGAGCATGGGGGACTACAGTTTGGAGAGGGGAAGATGCCGCCTGAGATGGAAATGGCGTGGCTGGATTCTGTTTTGGAATTTGAACAGAAGTTTGAAAATGCCCAGCTAACCACGGTGCGGGAGCGGCTAGGAAATCCAGAGGTGAAGCCCGTGAGTGAGGTGCCGCTTTATGCGCTGGAGGAAGCTCTGGATGAGTTGCTGACGTTATTAGCTACGGAAAATATCACGGTTGATTTTATGGGGGAGTGGGATGTATTAGATGCGTATCGCTTCATCACGGAGGAGTTGCTGGATGAGGAGATAGATGATGTACACATTGAGGATATGTGGACACATTTTCCGGCAACCACGGCCGTGTATGATGTGGAAATGTGGGTCAAAGATTTTGTGTGGGAGCTTTTGGTTTGGGAGCGGGCTGATTTTTTGCAGAAGCAAGGCAACCCACCGTTACGGGATATGGCGGGCGAGGTGATAACGGCGGCGCGGCTGGAGCCTGTCTGGACAATGCTGGGTGAGTTGGCACGGGTGGTGGTGGAACCAGTGGTGACACAAGTGGAGGGGGAGGAGGGAGAATCCACGGCCGTGGTCAAGTTTCTGTATCAGGATAAGGATGAAGCCGAGGCTATCCCCCAAGTGGAAGCATTCTTCCGCCTACATCCCAGCCCCTATACAGGCTGGGATGTTATCCAAACCTCTCTGGTAGATGATATAGTAGCCCTGTTATAAGATGGTACCGTATAGAAAAAAGGGGCATGACATTTTGAGGAACCCATTATGAACCTTGCATCACCTACGACGACAACCTCAACGGCATACAAACATATCCGCCTAAACCAAAATAATGTGCCCTATATTGCGGACACAACTATGAAGGTGGTCGAATTGGTTCTCGCTCAAAAGGCACATGGCTGGAGTCCTGAGGAGCTACATTTTCAGCATCCTTATCTGAGTATGAGCCAAATATACTCCGCTTTGGCCTATTACTGGGAGCATAAGGAAGCGTTGGATAACGACATAGCGCAAAGGTCAGCTTATGTAACTCAAGCAATGACGGAGGCGGAGCCATCCCCTGTGGCAAGCCGCTTACGTCAACAAGGGTTACTTGAATGACTGTCGCTCTTTACATGGATGTGCATGTACAACGAGCCATCACGATAGGACTGCGATTGCGGAATATTGATGTGCTTACGGCTCAGGAAGATGGTTATCGCACGGCCGAGGATAGTGATTTGCTTGACCGCGCAACCGCTTTACAACGTATTTTATTCACTCAAGATGATGATTTGTTGGTTGAGGCGAAACATCGTCAGGCAGAAGGAATATCCTTTGCAGGTGTGATTTATGTTCACCAGCTACGTATCACTATAGGACGATGTCTCCAAGATTTAGAGCTAATCGCACAAGCTTGTGAACTTGATGAATTGGCTAATCGGGTAGAGTACTTGCCTCTCTAAAGGGCATGGTAGCTAAGCTAAAATCACGGCCGTCGGCGACGCAAAAACATAACGGCCAGAACCAGCACAAAAGCAATTATCATCATCATGCCCACGAGCCAACTATTGCTTTCCTCCCCGTTGGCTTGCTGGGAAATGGTATAGATAGGTCTGAGTAAAAGGGCGGGTGGGGAGATGAGGGGCGTCATGGGTGGGGTCTATTCCTTTGGGTATCAACATTTAGCAGGTCAGCTAAGGAAGAATCATACAAAGCCCCACGGCCGTGTCACGCAAAGAAACCGTGAAAATTAACCCCACCCCACCCCGTTTGCGACTGTTGCAGGGCAGTGATACCATTCGACGCGATGTCGGCGTGTGCTCCTAAACAATAAGGCACGACCAGCGACAAACGGAGAAAAAAGATGATTATGCAACTTGTCAGCCGCGTGCGGCGCAACCATGCCCTTGAACATGCCACCATTCACGTCCTGAGTGAACGCCTGCCCCGCTTTGGGGTACAGGGCAATGCCACTTGGGGCGGCTATTACCTCAATTTATATGGTGATGTTGATTTGGCCGCTGTAGAAAAGGCGGCGCGGGAAGCTCTGCGCCGTATGCAAGGCGGCGAAGCGCAATTAGCCATTCATCCCAATTGCGGCACGGTGTTGTTAACCACGGCCGCGCTCACCACCCTGACCAGCCAAGGCGTCTTTGCCGTCGAACAAAGACGGGCAGGGCTGGAAAAGCTGGATAGCGGCTCCTTTTTGGCGATTTTGCCCACGGCCGTGTTAGCCACCGTATTCGCCATCATCGTCTCCCGCCCCTTGGGCATGTACTTCCAAACCTTCACCACCGACGGCCGTCCCGGGCCAAACATGCAGATTGAAGCAGTGCGCGAACGGCATCCCTCCCCGCTCACCCACATTTTCCGCGTCCTGCTCGGCCGCAACAAATCCCCGATGAAATCGTTCTACATCAGCACCACGGGCTAAATCACGACGCCCATCTCAAACCACGACATGTTCTACATTTTTCACGGGGAAGACACCCACACCCAAAAAGAAAAGCTCAATGAGCTAAAAGAGAAGCTAGGCGACCCAGCCATGCTCGACCTCAACACGACGCGGCTGACTGGCAAAGGGTTGACCCTCGGTCAGCTCCAGGATGCGTGCAACGCCGTCCCTTTTCTGGCACCCAAACGGCTGGTTATTGTCGAAAATTTACTCTCTGAAAAGCTGGATAAAAAATATTTGGATGGCTTAACGGCGTATCTCACGGCCGTGCCCGATAGCACGCGCCTCTTCTTCATGGAAGCCAAAAAGCTAACCACCAAGCATCGCCTGCTCAAACTAGCCGACGAACCCCGCCCCGACGGCAAAAAAGGCAAACTCGGCTATGTGCGCCTCTTTGAACGGCCTCAGGGGGGGCAATTAGACCGCTGGATAAGTCAGCGCACCACCGAATTTGGCGGGCGCATCAATCCCCGCGCCGCCAATTTACTCTCTATCAGCGTCGGCAACGATTTGGCTTTGCTCGACCAAGAAATCCAAAAGCTGGTCATGTATAAAGGGCTGGCGGAATCACCCGAACCCATCACGGCGGACGATGTGCAACTGCTTTCCCCCTACGCGGCTGAGGCCAACGTGTTTGATTTAGTAGACGCGCTGGGCAATCGCAACGGCCGTCGCGCCGCCGAACTGCTCCAAAAAAAGCTAGACGAAGGGGAAGAGCCATTTTTGCTCTTTTCGATGTTTGTGCGTCAGTTTCGCCTCTTGTTACAGACCAAAGAGCTGGTGGAACAAGGTTTGAAAGCCCCCGCCGTGGCGCAAGAGTTGCGGGTACACAGCTTTGTCGCCGGCAAATTGGTCCAGCAGAGCCACAGCTTTAGCTTGGCCCAAATGGAGCAAATTTATGGACACCTGCTTGAGATTGACGTGCGCGTGAAAACGGGTCAGACTGATATGATTACCGCGCTGAATTTGCTCGTGTTCGCCCTAGCAACATAATCAATGAGTAATGAATAATGAGCAATGAGTAAAGGGGCGGGTGCAAGGTGTGGCCTTGCCCCTAAAGGCTCACAATGAGCAATGGGCAAATTGTGCCGAACAAGCTCACCGTCGCCCTTCGCACCTAGCACCTCGCACTTTGAACCCTGAACCTTGCACCCTAACCTTATGACCTTCTCAACGTTTGGACAAAAATTTGCTGGTGAGTGTGGTATTTTGCAGTTGATGGCGGATTTGGGCACGGCCGTGCGTCAGCCTGGGGCGATTATGCTGGGCGGGGGAAATCCAAGCCATATCACGGCCGTGCAAGAGATATTTCGTGACCGCATGGCGCGTATTCTCGACAGCGAGCGCGACTTTGAAGATCTGATTGGCAACTACGACACCCCGCAGGGCAACCAAACCTTTATTCACGCCTTGGTTGAGTTCTTTCAACGAGAATACGGCTGGGACATTGGCCCCCAAAACATCGCCCTGACCAACGGCAGTCAGACCGCCTTCTTTTTCCTCTTTAACCTGCTAGCGGGCGAATTCCCTGATGGGACACAAAAGCGCATCTTGTTGCCCCTCGCGCCCGAATATATCGGCTACGAAGATGTGGGCATTTCCAACGATATATTTGTGGCGTACAAGCCGGAAATCGAATTTTTGGGTGATCATCTGTTCAAGTACCACGTTGATTTTTCCAGCTTGGTTATCGACGACAGCATCAGCGCGATTTGTGTCTCGCGTCCCACCAATCCCACGGGCAACGTCCTGACCCAAACGGAAATGCGCCACCTGAGCGACCTCGCCAAGGCGCACAACATTCCCTTTATTGTGGATAATGCGTATGGCCTGCCCTTTCCCAATATTATCTTTAGCGAAGCCCAGCCCGAGTGGGAACCGCACATTGTAATGTGCATGAGCCTCTCCAAACTGGGTTTGCCGGGGGCGCGGACGGGTATCATCATCGCCGACGCGCCTATCATCAGGGCACTGGAGGGGATGAACGCCGTGGTCAGTTTGGCGCCAAACGGTTTTGGCCCCGCGCTGGCTCTGGACGCGGTGCGCACGGGGGAGATCATGCGCCTGAGTCGTGAACATATTCGGCCGCATTATGAAAAGAAAGCGCAACAGGCGGTGGCATGGTTCCGTGAGGAACTGGGCGACGTGGATTATTTTATCCACAAGCCGGAGGGGGCTATTTTTCTCTGGCTCTGGTTTCGGGATTTGCCTATTTCGTCCCAAGAATTGTATGAACGGCTAAAGGCGCGGCAGGTGATTATCGTGCCCGGACATTATTTTTTTCCTGGACTCACGGCCGTGTGGCCGCATAAACAACAGTGCATTCGCATGAACTACGCCCAAGACGAAGCCACCATCCGCGCCGGCATCCGCATCATCGCTGAAGAAGTGAAAAAAGCATATTCAATGAGTAATGAATAATGAGCAATGAACAAAGGAGCGGGTGCAAGATGGGGAGTCAATTGCTAATTGTCAATTGACGATTGGCAATTGACAATTTTTGTCCTACTCTCCTTGCACCCTGAACCCCGCCCCATGACACTTGATACTCTAATTACCGCCTTAACCATTGGCATCGCTGTTTTTACCGCTTTGCTGGCCGCGCTGTGGCTCAGCTTGGTTATCTGGACGTTTCGGGATATGCGCTCTCGGTCGCGTGACCCGTTTGCCCAGATTTTGGCCGCGCTGGTCGTGGCGATTTTGCCCTTTGTAGGCATCATTATCTACTTGATTTTGCGCCCGCCAGAAACGCTGGCCGAGGCATATGAACGCGCCCTTGAGGAAGAGGCGTTGTTGCAAGAAATCGAGGAGCGGCCCGCTTGCCCCGGCTGTTCGCGGGTGGTGGAGAAGGAGTGGCTGATGTGCCCCCATTGTCACACTCGCCTGCGTAAAAAATGTGGGGACTGTGGACGGCTGATGGATTTGCAGTGGAATTTATGCCCTTATTGCGGCAATCAACATTTTGACCCCTACGCGCATCAGCCACTAGCGACGGAGCCGTCACCAGAGTTAGGCGGAATGATGAACGTAGACGATGGTGAAGAAGTTGAAAGTGAGAAGTGAGAAATAGGCACACCCTGAACCTTGCAACTTGCACCTTGCTACACCACCTGCATCACACACGTCTCAAAAGTGAGGCTGTAGAGGGCGACGCCGTTGGTGTGGCAAATGAGGGTGAGTTCGCGGGAGCCGAAGGTGGGGTGTTTGACCAGATTATAGAGGCGGGGGCGATTAACGTGGATGACAGCACGGCCGTGTTCATCCCCCACCACATCCGCCCCATACTCATGCGCCGCCAAAGGCCGCCCATCCACCTGCACCTCGACCACCGCCCGCGCCCCAACCCGCTGTTGCCATAAGCCCAACCGCAAAGAAACATCATCCGCCGTCGGACTGAGTACCGCATTGACCCCCGCCGCTTCATAC
>JBGTIZ010000305.1:0-5322 GCA_041745395.1 Promineifilaceae bacterium (SeqCode)
AACCCCTTTAGAATAGCCAAGCCGCCGCAGGCGGCGAGGCGTGTGGCCGTTAGTTCATCAATGAACTGTAAAGGTAACTTGAACCATGCTCACTTTTCACTTTTTACTACTGCCCAATAATCTTTTAACTCGGTCACGACTCCCTGAAAATGCGGCAATAGGCTTTCTATGAGAGAACCCGTAAAAACGGCTTTCCCCATTTGACAGGGGGAAAAGGGAGTGGCTATACTGGGGCGACTTACAAACAAGTTAAGTAAGATGTAATGATAGGCAACCCAAACAAATAAGCTCTTATCCAGAGTAGCGGAGGGATCGGCCCGATGAAGCTACAGCAACCACTTTTCACAGATGGTGCTAAATCCGACAGAGTTATCTGGAAGATGAGAGGTCACTGATACCCTTTTTGCGGACAAAAACCTCTTGCCAACCAGCAAGGGGTTTTTTTATTGTCTGGTTGTAACTACTAATGCCCTTGAGGGCTGAGCCTGTCGAAGCCGGTCCTTTTGCCTTCGACAAGCTCAGGCAACGGACCTGTTGGTTAGTAGTTACAGCAAAGCTTACCTTTCCCCATAAGTAACGGCTTACCCATGCGGCTCCCGTTACCTTGATAATCAATCCAAACCGGAGGATATACAATGAGTAGTAGTTTTATGACTTCGCCCAGCTTGCTGTTCACGTCTGAATCAGTAACCGAAGGCCACCCCGACAAAATGTGTGACCAAATCAGCGACGCTGTTTTAGACGCCTTGCTCGAACAAGACCCCCTCTCACGGGTCGCCTGCGAAACGGCCATAAAAACGGGCTTCGTCCTGCTTTTGGGCGAAATCACCACCACGGGCTTCGTTGATTTCGACAAGCTCGTGCGCCAAGTCGTCAACGAAATCGGTTTTGATTCTAGCGACAAAGGGTTCGACGGCAACACCTGCGGCGTGCAAATCGCCGTCGCCGCCCAAAGCCCCGACATCGCCCAAGGCGTAGACAAAGCCCTCGAGTACCGTTCCGAGGAAGAAGCCCTCGAAGCGGAAATCAACGGCCTGGGCGCGGGCGACCAAGGCATGATGTTTGGCTACGCTTGCAACGAAACGGACACGCTGATGCCCCTGCCTATTTATCTGGCCCACAAGCTCACCCGCCGCCTGACCGAAGTCCGCAAAAACGGCACGCTTCCGTGGGTGCGCCCCGACGGCAAAGCGCAAGTCACGGTTGAATATAGCTACGGTCAGCCCAAGCGCATCGCTACCGTACTCATCAGCACCCAGCACGAGCCAGACGTGGATGAAGCGACGATTCGCGCCGCAATTATCAAAGAAGTGATTTTGCCCGTTCTGCCTGCTGAACTAGTAGACGACGAACTCGAGTTTTATGTCAACCCCACGGGTCGTTTTGTCATTGGTGGCCCCATGGGTGATGCTGGTCTGACGGGGCGCAAAATCATTGTCGATACCTATGGCGGCATGGGTCGTCATGGAGGCGGCGCGTTCAGCGGCAAGGATTGCACCAAAGTTGACCGCAGTGCGGCCTATGCGGCGCGTTGGGTGGCTAAGAATATTGTCGCCGCTGGTCTCGCTGACCGGTGCGAAGTGCAGTTGGCGTATGCCATCGGTGTGGCGCATCCGCTGTCAGTCAACGTGGAGACGTTTGGCACGGGCAAAGTGGATAATGCTGATTTGATTGAGCTGATAGAGGCTAATTTTGACCTGCGTCCTGGCGCGATTATCCATGAGCTGGATCTGCGCCGCCCCATTTATCGCCAAACGGCCGCCTATGGTCATTTTGGCCGTGATGATTTGGATTTGCCGTGGGAAAACACCAGCAAGGCGGATGCTTTGCGCGAAGCGGCGGCTAACTATGCCGTCCCCGCCTAAGGGTATTTAGTCAAAAGTAAGAAGTGAGAAGTCACTTTCTGCATAGGTAAACAGTGCCAGTCCGTTTGGTTAAGGGCTGGCACTGTTGTGTTTCTAACACACGGCCGTGTGTCTACCTCTGGCAAACCCATTCCCTTTCATCTGCCTCTCACTTGTTCTGCATACCCATTCAGATTTATGGTAGTAGAGTATGCGGGGCCTATAAAACATCAATTAAAGACCAAAAAGAGAGGGAAAAACTCATGGCAGAAAATAAGAGAAAAAAAGTACGGGTAGCCATTGTGGGCTTGGGCAATTGCGCTAACTCCTTAATTCAGGGGATTCACTACTATCAGGACGCGGCCGACGACGCCAGCGTACCGGGGCTGATGCACGTTAACTTGGGCGGTTATCACATCAGCGACATCGAATTTGTGGCCGTGTTTGATGTCAACGCCAAAAAAGTGGGCAAAGACGTGGCCGAAGCGATGTGGGCGCATCCCAACGACACCATTAAATTTGCGGATGTACCGCCGCTCGGTCTAACCGTTTCACGCGGGCACACGGCCGATGGTCTCGGCTATTACGTCAGCCAAGTGGTAGACGAATCAGACGAGCCAGAAGTGGACGTGACGCAAGTCTTGAAAGAGACCAAGGCGGATGTGGTCGTTAATTATTTGCCTGTCGGCTCCGAAGTGGCCGCCAAATGGTACGCCGAACGCGCCATCGAAGCGGGCTGTGCTTTTGTAAACGGGATGCCCGTCTTTATCGCCAGCAACGAAGAGTGGGCGAACAAGTTCCGCGAAGCGGGTCTGCCCATTATTGGGGACGACATTAAGAGCCAAGTTGGGGCAACCATTACCCATCGTGTCTTGGCGAATTTGTTCAATGACCGGGGCGTGAAGCTGGATCGCACTTATCAGCTTAACTTTGGCGGCAATATGGACTTTTACAACATGCTGGAGCGGAGTCGCTTGGAGAGCAAGAAAATCTCGAAGACAAACGCCGTGACCAGCCAGTTGCCGTATGATTTGGGTGAGGGCAATGTGCATGTGGGGCCGAGCGATTATGTGCCGTGGTTAACCGACCGCAAATGGTGCCACATTAAAATGGAGGGTCGCGCTTTTGGGGATGTGCCCTTAGAGATTGACCTGAAGCTCGAGGTGTGGGATTCGCCTAACTCGGCAGGGGTGATTATTGACGCGGTGCGCTGTGCGAAGCTGGCTCTAGACCGAGGCATCGCGGGGCCTGTTTATGCTCCCGCGAGTTATTTCATGAAGTCGCCGCCGATTCAGTATACGGATGATGTGGCGCGGCAGATGATGGAAGATTTTATTGTGGGTAAAGACACGGCCGTGTCGCTTAATGGCAAAAATGGGCAGAATGGGCATGGCAAAATGGTCGAGATAACTCCCCAAGCCGTTCCCGCCGATTAAAGCTACAAAAAGGACAAAGGAAGAGGGCAGAAGGAAGAAAGCTCGCGCCCTCTGAGCTTCAGTTGAACTTTTTGCCGTGGACTCAAAGACAAACACAAAGCGGATCTTCTCTCTTGAGAAGCTCCGCTTTTTACTTTTCATAATGTTCACTTTTCCTTTATACTAGAGGAAATTGGTCGTGAACTGAGTCATCTGTTGCGTGCTGAGCAATCGTTTTTGGGTCTTTGGAAATTCATGCGGTCAATTAGCCATTCTCTGGCATAGACAGGGCACGCCCAGAGAAAAGCCACATGACACGTGAAACATGACACCGTTCCAAACGCCACGAAATCCGAAAAATCCTGAATTTTATGTCTACACAAAAAAGAACGACATCGACAGAATGGATCGCCTATAGCCTGCTTTTTGTGGGTATTGTCATCATTGGCAGTGCGCTGGCCTTGTGGGTGGTGACCCGCTTGCCGGATCAGATAGCAGTGCAAACCGCGCCCGCGCCTCAGCCGTTTTTAGAGGAGTTGCCCACGGCCGTGCCTGAAAACAACTCACTTCCCGCGCAAAATCAAGCCGCAGGCGTGCTGATTCTGCCTGTGTCTGGGGTTATCGCCCAACCGACCGCCCGGCCAACCGTGACGCCGCTCCCCACGGCCGTGTCCCAAAACCTGCCCTCTGAGGCCAGCATGGCCGCCGCGCCCACCAGCTTGCGCCAAGAGGTGGTGGGTCAGCCCCAACGCCTCGTTATTCCCAGCTTGGGCGTGGACGCGCCCGTGCGGGATGTGGGGCTATCGGCCGCCTTTGACAGCAGTCAGGGAAGCGATATTTTTTACCAATGGCAAGTGCCCCAGAGCTACGCGGCAGGCTGGCATCACACCAGTGCACCGCTGGGTCAGCCGGGGAACACGGTGCTAAATGGACACCAAAATGTGTATGGCGAAGTGTTTCGGGATTTAGAAGATTTGGCGGTTGGGGCGGGCATTATTTTGTATGATGGGGAACAAAGTTATTTGTATGAGGTGGTCACGCGGGAGATTTTGCCTGAACAGGGTCAACCCACGGCCGTGCGTGAAGCGAATGCGCGTTGGATTCAGCCCACGGCTGATGAACGGCTGACGCTCATCACCTGCTGGCCTTACACGAGTAACTCCCATCGGCTCGTCATCGTGGCGCGGCCGGTCAATTAGCTGTAAGTTGTAAGCTGTCAGCCATAAGTGGGTTGAGCGTTTAGCCCAGCGACACGTTCAGGCAATGGCTAGAACCCTTGCACTTTACGTTATCTATCCAATTGGTTACCACATTTTTTAGGAGGGTGTTTGTCATGAATAACCAGAATATTAGACGAAATTACTTGGTTTTGGGGCTGGTTTTACTGCTGGTGGGGGCTTTGGTGTGGACCACGGCCGTGGTCCACGCTCAAGAAAGCACCGAGAACAACATTGGCTCCATTCGGGGCACGGTCTACGTAGACCGCAACGCCGACGGCCGATGCGGCACTGAATTTGGCGACCCCATTCACGTGGGCGTGCCTATTGAGTTTGTCAGCAACGACGGCAAATACACCACCTATTTGCAAAGTGGTGAAAACGGCACTTATGGCCTCGTCGCGGCGGGGTTAGGCACGTGGCAAGTGAGTGCCCGCCCCAACGCCAACGACTTTGTCGTCACGGGCACAGCCACGCGCTCCGTATTCATCGGGGCAGAAGAGCCACTCGCTCTTGGGGTTGATTTTTGCATCGTGCCCCTCAGCGGCGGCGTTATTCCAGGCGGTAATTTAGGCGTGATTGTGCCTCTGCCGCAACTGCCCACGGCCGGGTCGGCCGATAATTTGACGTGGTTTAATTTGGCTTTGCTGGTGGGGATGATGTTTATGGGCGCGGGCGGCCTCACGCTAGCCAAGACAAAACGAGAAGGTTAAAGAGCAAGCGTTCAGCTAGTCAGCATTTCAGCCAGTCAGCTAGCGCAACTGCGTACCAACCTTGATTTTTCTGTAGTGGTCATGGGTTACTCCCGAGAAGCGATAAAATGCTTCGGCGTGGCCTGCGGCCACG
>JBGTIZ010000306.1:0-5553 GCA_041745395.1 Promineifilaceae bacterium (SeqCode)
TCGCCCAAAACTCAAAAAACCCCATTATGAAGGGCGAGCCGCCGCAGGCGGCGAGGCGTGTCAAGCCAAGGTGAGTAGTTACCCACAGACTGAAATAGTGAACGTATAGTTATTCTTTTTCGCTAGCCTTATTTTTCTCGATACGATTTGGTCATATTGGCGTAGTTTAGTCGCCTAAAACAGGAATCGAATCATCAAACAAGCTGTTGCTGAGTCGAAAAAATCAAGTTTGGCACGCAGTTTAGCTGACTGGCTGAACGCTTACAATTATTCAAGGCCGTTGGTCGTGACCAAGGGCAAAAAAACTTGTTGGGTTGCCGTAATGGTCAAAAAGTTGTTGTGCGCCACATCTCCCGCAGGATCGCTTGAGTTATCGGCGGAGACACCCGCGCCATAAAGCGTAAAGACGCCTGCTTGGGGAGCTGTCCAATAAAAGGAGAAGGTCAGGGTTCCCTCGGCCTCAAAGCTGGGGGGTGGGGCGGTGTGGGTTAGCTCCATGTCGTCTAAACGGGTGGTGGTGCTGTCGGGTATGGTTTGCAATTGACCGTCGCTGGCGGAGACGTTGAAACCACCCACCACAGCCAGCCCGCCAGAAATGGTTAGGGTGTAGGTGACTGTTTGACCCGCCACCACGGCCGTGGGGCCATCCAACCACACCTCAGGTGCATCAGTTCCCACGCTGTTGTGACATGTTGAGCAGGTCTGACCACCCGTAGCGGGATTGCCTGAGTAATTGACGCGCCCACTCGAAGAGGCTTGGCTGGTAAAAGCCCCAAGTCCGAAAAGAAAGAAGAGCAACACGGCCGTGGCTATACTCCCCGTCAACACCAACCCCAACACATTTTTCTGTCTCATCATCTCACCTCTCTGGCTGATTATCAAACGACCTTACACATTCTAGACATTCTAACATCAATAGCCTGGCAAAATATACATTGCACACGGCCGTGGGCACGCTATCATTACAACCAACAAACCAACAAACCAACCAATCTCGGAGTAACCCAATGACCCTCAACAAATACAGTGCCACCATCACCCAAGCCAAACGCCAAGGAGCCTCCCAAGCCATGCTCTACGGTACCGGCCTCACCACCGAAGACATGCAAAAGCCCCAAGTAGGCATCGCCAGCATGTGGTACGAAGGCAACACCTGCAACATGCACCTCCTTGCCCTCGCCAAAAAAGTGCGCGAAGGTGTGCAAAATGCTGGCCTCGTCGGCATGCGCTTCAACACCATCGGCGTCAGCGATGGCATCTCCATGGGCACCGACGGCATGAGCTTCTCCCTCCAATCCCGCGACCTCATCGCCGACTCCATTGAAACCGTTATGGGCGCGCAATGGTACGACGCGCTCATCGCCCTCCCCGGATGCGACAAAAACATGCCTGGGTGCCTCATGGCTATGGGACGACTCAATCGCCCCGCCATCATGGTTTACGGCGGCACGATTCGGGCGGGGCATCATGACGGCCAAAAACTCGACATCGTTTCCGCCTTCCAGAGCTACGGCGAATACATCGCGGGGCGCATTGACGAAGAAACCCGCCAAGCCATTGTGCGCCACAGTTGCCCCGGCGCGGGCGCGTGCGGCGGTATGTACACCGCCAACACCATGGCTAGTGCCATCGAAGCTCTCGGCATGAGCCTGCCCTACAGCGCATCTATCCCCGCCGAAGAAAAGGTAGAAGAGTGCCTGCGGGCAGGCGAAGCGATCAAACTGCTCCTCGAGCGGGACATCAAACCCCGCGACATCATGACCCGCGAAGCGTTTGAGAATGCGATGGTTGTCACGATGGCCTTGGGCGGTTCCACCAACGCCGTTTTGCATTTGATTGCTATGGCGCGTTCCGTTGAAATAGATTTGACCCTCGCTGATTTCCAAGCGGTCAGCGAGCGCGTGCCTTTCTTGGCTGACCTGAAACCAAGCGGCCAATTTGTGCAGGAAGATTTACATAAAGTGGGCGGAACCCCAGCCGTGATGAAATACCTGCTCGAAAATGGCTTGCTCAATGGCGACTGCCTGACCGTGACGGGCAAGACCATTGCTGAAAACCTGGCTCATTTACCCAGTCTAACCGAGGGGCAAGAGGTAATTCGCCCGCTAGACAACCCCATCAAACCCGTCGGCCACCTGCAAATGCTCTTTGGCAACTTAGCTCCCGAAGGGGCAGTTGCCAAAATCACGGGCAAAGAGGGCACGCATTTTTCTGGCCCCGCCAACGTGTTTGAGTCCGAAGAGGAAATGGTCACAGCTTTGGAAGAGAAGCGCATCAACAAAGGGGAGGTTATCGTCATTCGTTACGAAGGGCCAAAGGGCGGCCCCGGAATGCCGGAAATGCTGACCCCGACCAGTGCCATTATGGGCGCGGGCATGGGGCAGGATGTGGCCTTGTTAACCGATGGCCGTTTTTCGGGCGGCTCTCATGGCTTCATCGTCGGTCATATCACCCCCGAAGCGCAGGCGGGTGGCCCGCTAGCTCTCGTGCAAAACGGGGACATCATCACCATTGATGCGGCCAATAATACGATTGACGTGGATTTAAGCGATGAAGAACTCGCCGCCCGCCGCGCCGCGTGGCAAATGCCGCCCTACAAAGCGACGCGAGGTACGCTGTACAAATACATCAAAAACGTCAAATCTGCCTCTGAAGGATGCGTCACGGACGAATAAAGCTAACCTCTGGCTCCTAAATGCAAACGAGGCGGCTATCCGACAACCAACACACCAACCTCATGACCCCTAAACCTCTAACCATCTCCCTTGCCCAAATAGACATTGACCTCGGCCAGCCCGCGTCCAATCTGGCCAAGGTGGCGGCGTGGACGACAGAGGCGGCGCGGCGTGGCTCTGATATGGTCGTTTTCCCTGAATTGTGGTCTACGGGCTACGATTTGGAAAACGCGCCCAGCCACGCCACGCCGACCACGGCCGGGGTTTTTGCGGCGGTGGCTGAGCTTGCTCGCCAGCACCAAATTTATATCCTCGGCTCCTGTTTGGCCGATGTGGGTGGGGGGCAGGTGAGCAACACGGCCGTGCTTCATACCCCCACCGGCGACATCGCCGCCACCTACAGCAAAATCCACCTCTTCCAGCTCATGGACGAACACCATTATCTGACCGCTGGCGAGACCCCCACCCTAGCCGAAACGCCCCACGGCCGTTTTGGTCTGACCATCTGCTACGATTTGCGCTTCCCCGAGCTATTCCGCCATTATGCCCTGCGCGGGGCGCAAGCCGTCTTTGTGCCCGCCGAATGGCCCCACCCCCGTCTAGCGCATTGGCAGACCCTGCTCCGCGCCCGCGCCATCGAAAACCAGATGTTCGTAATCGCCTGTAATCGGGTGGGCGAATCGAAAGGGACGCGCTTTTTTGGGCATTCCTGCATCATTGACCCGTGGGGAGAGACGCTGGTCGAGGGGGGAGAGCAGGAGATGTTGCTCACGGCCGTGGTTGACCTTTCGCTTGTGGCTGACGTTCGGGCTAAAATCCCCGTTTTTGCCGACCGTAGGCCAGAAATTTATGAGTGCTGAGCTTTTCTTCCTTCTTCCCTCGTCCTTCGTCCTTGTTACTGGCCCATGTCCCTAAAACGGCTTATTCTCACCCTGTTTGTTGGCCTGGTCGCCTTGGCTGTGGCCGGCTTTTTGCTTATCCAATTCTTCCCCAGTGTGGGGGCGCAATTGGCGGATCCGCTACGGGCGGTGTTGGGCAATCGCGGGGTGGCGCGGGTGCAGGAGGTGGTGTTTCAGGTGCAGGATGGCGTGCGCCAGACGCAGTACGCGTTGGGTTTGGCGGAGCCGCAGGCCCCGTGGGAGGTAGCGGCGGTGTTGACCCCCACGGCCGTGTTCACCCCCACCCCTTTTCCCACACCCACATCTACGCCGACGCCGTTCACCCCCGAAGTGGAGCCCGCCACAGACACGACCCCTTTGCCCACTAGCACCCCCCTGCCGACCCATACGCCGACCATCACGACCACGCCCTCCCCCACGCCGTGGACGTTGCCCCCCCTGACCCCGCTGGGTGATTTATTGGGGGAGGGCGAATGGTCGCCCTATTTGTATGATGAACGGGGCGAACCCACGGCCGTGCGCACCTTCCTTCAGCCCGACCCCGCCCGCCCCTTTGCCCTCGCCGCCATTATTGCCTTCGACCTGCGCCGCACCCAGCTTAACTTTGTGCTGGGCACAGAAGAACCCGCCCTGCGTGACGGCCCTACCGGCTACGGCTTTATTCCCGAGGCGGACAAACAGCCGGGCAAATTGCTCGCCACATTTAACGGCGGCTTTAAGGGAACCCACGGCCGTTTTGGAGCCATCGGCCAAGGGGTGACGGCCATTCAGCCGCGTGAAGGGTATGGCACGGTCGTTATCTATAAAAATGGCACGGTGAAGCTGGACGCTTGGGGGAGCGAGCAACTGCCGACCGACAGCGATACAGACACGATGCTGGCTTTGCGCCAAAATGCGCGGCTGGTGGTGCAAAACAGAGAAATCACGGCCGAGGTGTACAACAATTCAGTCGAAGATTGGGGCGGCACAATTGATTACAACATCGTCACTTGGCGGTCTGGTTTGGGGTTAGATGCGGGGGGTGAAATACTTTATTTTTTGGCTGGCCCCAGCCTCAGTATGCCCGCCTTGGGCGAGGCGATGAAAACGGCCGGGGTCAACAACGGCATTTTGCTCGACATCAACGAAAGCTGGGTGCATTTTGCCACCCATCTGCCTGATGAACAGGGCGGCTTTACCAGCGAGCCGCTCTTCCCCGACGTGATGAGCTTCCAGCCAAACCGGTATCTTTTTCAATCCACGCGGGACTTTTTCTACATCGCTCTGCGGGAGTAATTGGCTGAAATAAGAGGCCAGAACTGAATCGAGCACTTCTCACTTCTCACCTCTCACTTTTCCCCTAGCAGGCGCGTCAACTGCGGAGCTAACTGCACCAACGCTTGCCCACGATGGCTAATCCGATGTTTTTGGGTGGCGGGAAGCTCTGCCATGGTGCGCCCCTCTTGCCCCTCGGGCATAAAAATCGGGTCATAGCCAAACCCCTGTGCCCCGCGTGGCGTCAGGGCAATATGCCCCTCACACACCCCTTCCGCCTCCGCCAGCATCTCTCCCGCCCCGTTCGAGACGGCAATGACACAGTGAAACCGCGCCGTGCGCTCCGCTGGGGGAACTTCTTGGAGCTGAGTCAGCAGATATTCATACCGCTCTCGGTGGGTTAATCCCGCGCCGCCGTAGCGGGCGGTGTACAGGCCGGGCGCACCGTCTAGCGCGTCTACCTCTAGCCCTGAGTCATCGGCCAAGGTGATGAGCTGTGCTTCACGGCCGTAACCCAGCGCTTTGAGCCAAGCGTTGTCTCGAAAGGTTTGCCCATCTTCAAGTACGTCCAGCGTGATGCCTAGGTCAGCGAGGCTGACCCACTCAACGTTTAGATCGGTTAACATATCGGCGAATTCTGTAGTGGTCACGAATCAGTAACGTACTTTTTTTGACAAAAGGCGTCTCTTCTCAACCGACTAGCTTCGTCGTGGCCTGCGGCCACG
>JBGTIZ010000307.1:0-14116 GCA_041745395.1 Promineifilaceae bacterium (SeqCode)
ATTAGACCCTAATTTTGCCATTCCCCCCATCATGCTTGACCTCGGGCTGGTGCTGTTTGTCTACACGATTGGCTTGGCTAATGGGCCGGGCTTTTTTAGCAAATTTCGGCGGGAGGGGTTGCGCGAGGTGCTGTTTATCGTGGGCATTATGCTGTTGCCAGCGGTCTTACTCGTCGGGGTGCATTTTGCCTTTGGGCTGACGGCGGCCACCACGGCCGGGATTTTTACGGGGATTGCCACGAATACGCCGGCGTTGGCGAGCGTGTTGGATTTGATTGGGAATACGTCGGCGGACCCAAACACGGCCGTGTCTCAAGCTGTCGTCGGTTTCTCTGTCGTTTACCCCCTCGGCGTCCTTGGCCGCATGGTCGTCCTCTTCCTCGCCCTCTTAGTGACCCGCATCGACTTCGCCGCCGAAGCGTACCGCCTGCGCCGCCAATACCCCATCGCCCGCGACCTCAATTACCGCACCATCGAACTGATTCCTTCCCCCCTCATCAACATCCCCCTGCGCCAGCTTCAGCGAGAGCATGATTGGGATGTGTTGTTTGGGCGGCTTTATCGGGGCGACGATATTAGCCTGATAAGCAACGACACCCGCTTCCAGCCAGGCGATAAAATGATTATCGTCGGTCCAGACGAAGAAGTGGATAGGGTTGAAGCAAGTCTGGGGCGGCGGGCGGCTGAAGAGCTACACCACGACCACGCCGTGTACACCAGCCGCCGCCTTTTTGTGTCCAATCCCGACATTGCGGGCAAGCAGTTAATCACGCTCAATTTGCGTGAACGACACGGGGCGGTTGTCTCCCACGTGCGTCGCGGCGACACTGAGCTTTTGGCTGGTGGCGATACCGTTCTCGAGTGGGGCGACCGCATTCGCGTGCTGGCTCCGCGTGAAGAAATTGATGATTTGGTAACGCTGTTTGGGGATTCCTATGCCCAACTGAGCAACGTTAACTTGTTGACGATGGGGTTGGGCATTGCTTTGGGGCTTTTGCTGGGTCAAATTCCCGTGCCTTTGCCCGGCGGGGTGACGTTTCAGTTGGGGCTGGCGGGGGGGCCGTTGCTGGTGGCTTTGGTGCTGGGGGCGGTGCGCCGCACGGGGCCAATTTTGTGGACGATGTCCTACAGTGCCAATTTGACCTTGCGCCAGTTTGGGCTGATTTTACTGCTGGCTTCGGTGGGGGTGCGCTCGGGCAGTGCTTTTTTGGAGGCGTTTGCGGTGGGGCAGGGCTGGTTTATTTTGGGGATTTCGCTGGTGTTGATAATGGGTACCACGGCCGTGGCTCTCTTCATCGGCTACAAACTTCTGCACATTCCCTACAGCCTGCTTCTCGGCATGATTTCCCCCCAGCCGGCCGTGCTCAGCTTCGCCGAAGAGCAAGCCGAAAACCCGCTCCCCGGTATCGGCTACACCCTCATGTTCCCCTTCGCCATTATCATCAACGTCATTTTGGCTCAAGTCTTGCTCATTGTCCTTCAGCAATGGACGGGTTGATGGTTTGAGTCCAGACCCTAAAGGTTTCCAAAACCTTTAGGGTCTTGTTTGCGCTTACTGACTTTGTGCCCTGTTATTGAAGCAGATGAGAGGGAGTTGGCTCTGTCGCTATGCTATAATGAGGGCATTAGGCAAAAAGGAGATGAGATGATGAGTGAAAATATCGCGGTTGTTTATGAAAAAGGGGTTTTGCGTCCCTTACAGCCCTTGCGCTTGCCCGAGCAAACCCAGCTTGAAATTCGCATTATCGAGCTAGACGAGGCGCGGACAACGGCTAGCGAAACGGCGTATCAGGTATTGGTGCAGGCGGGCTTGGTGGAGCCGTTGGGACAGGCAGAGTTAGAGGCTGTTTCTGAAATAGTCCGGCAACAAGCGGCCGATGCCTATGGTCAAGCTGGGCCGCTATCGGCGTGGATTATCGCTGAGCGTGATGACGTATGACCGCTCTCTCGCTACCTGTTAGAAAAGCCCCCCTCACGAGCCAACAACCCCCTACACTCGCCCCTTCAGCCAAGCCAGCCACTCCGCAAACCCTTCCCCTGTGGTGCAGGAGAGCGGAAAAAAGGCGACGCCCGGATTGAGCAGTTCGATCCCCGCCCGAAAGTAATCGAGATTAAAGTTGATATAAGGGAGCAAATCCGTTTTGTTGAGGATAAGCGCGTCAATGTTGCGGTAGGTGCCGGGGTATTTGTACGGCTTGTCGTCCCCTTCGGGCACGCTGGCGATGACCACGTTGTAATGGGTTCCTAGGGCAAAGCCGCCGGGACAAATGAGATTGCCGATGTTTTCGACGATGAGCAGGTCGAGGTCTTCGAGGGGGAGTTCGGGCAGGGCGGCGGCGATTTGGGGGGCGTCGAGGTGGCATTGACCGCCGCTGTTGATTTGCACGGCCGGCATTCCCGCGTTCGCTACTTTGTCGGCGTCAATGGTTACGCCCGCCGTGTCCCCTTCGATGACGCCGAGCTGGAGTTCGCCGGCTAGCTTCTGAATGGTGCGCACAATGACCGAGGTTTTGCCTGCGCCGGGGGAGGCCATGATGTTGACGCCGACCACGCCGTGCTGGTCGAGCAGTTGCCGATTTTCGTCGGCCATGTTTTCGTTGGCACTCATGATGTTTTCGATAATAGTAATGCGTTGTTTGTTCACGATTCACCTTTTTTAGCGTTTTAGCCGTTCAGTTTGTTAGTGAGGTGGTTGGTTAGTTCTCGCTCGTCTTACTGTTGAGTTTACTGAAAAAAAGAAAGCTCTCGCCAAGGCGCAAAGAGCGCAAAGTTTCCCTCAAAAAGTTTTTCTCTTTGCTCCTCTGCGTCTTGGCGAGAGATTCATTCTTTTTTATTTAACAACTTTTCTACTTGCTCGACCACCTGCGGTAGAGCGTTTTCCACGGCCGTGGACACCCCCTCACCATACCCAAAATCCCCCCCCACGATCGTCACCAGAAAAACACGCGGCGCACGGCCGTATAAACCGTGCGCCATGCCCAGCAACAGCGCGGTTGAGACATGATGCGAAAAGGCGGAAGGCTGGAGCGGCTCGGGCAGAACCTCTTGGCACTGGATTGTGCCGGGTGGCTCAGGTGGATTGAGGGTAGACACGGCCGTGTCCACCAATACCACCACCCCCTCCACCTCACTCAGCCATTGCGCCACCTCGGGCACAAGCTGATGCAACTGCCGTACCGCCACATCAGGCCGCCGCGCCGCCACCAAATCAGCCACCCGCCAGCCCGCGCCATCATCCCTCCGCAGAGGATTGCCGTATCCGATAACTAAATTAACCATTCACCGTATCGAATTGTAAATGGTAAATTGTCAATGGTGAATGGTAAACGAACGTCTCCATTAACCATTCACCGTTTACCATTTATCATTCACCATTCATCACCGCCTTACCACATCCAACACCTCTCCCTCCGCGTCCACCAGCGACACCTCCAACGCCATTTGCCCAATGGCGTGGGTCGAACAGCTTAGGCAGGGGTCAAAGGTACGAATGACCGCCTCGACCCGATTAAGCATCCCTTCCTCAATTTGGTCACCGCGCACAAAGTGGCGAGCGACCTGATACACCCCTTTGTTCATCGCCAAATTGTTGTACCCCGTGGCGATAATCAAATTAGCCCACTGCATCAGCCCCTGCTCGTCAATGCGATAATGGTGCAACAGCGTGCCGCGTGGCGCTTCCGACATGCCAAACCCTTCGGAGCGATTTGGCTGAGCGTGGGCGCGGACGCGGGTGTGCAAAATGTCGGGGTCATTGAGCAACTGCTCGATGCGTTCCACCCCGTACAGCACCTCAATCAGCCGCGCATAATGGTAATGGAAGGAGCTAAGCACCGCGCCTCGGTGCATCATGCGGAACTCAGCCCACTCTTGGTCAGCCAGCGGCGTGCCGCATTTATCAATGATGTTGAGCCGCGCCAAGGGGCCGACGCGGAGCAAGCCCGCCTCTGGGCCGAGCGGTTTGTAGTAGGGGGATTTGAGGTAGGAATCTGGCTCGACCCGTTCGCTGATATAGTCGCGGTAATCTTTGGCCTCGAGGCCGTCGGCGATAATGTTGCCCATGGCGTCCACGATGCGCAATTTGCCATCGTAAAAGGCGAGACTGCCGTCTTCCTCGACCAAGCCCATGAAGAGGCTGGGGAAGTTGGCAAAGGTGCGTATCTCTTCGGTAAAGCCTTCAAAGACAGTTTTGTACCAAGAGAGGGTGCGCTGGATGCGCATTTTGGCGTCGGGAATCATGCCCATGATGGTGGCGTGATGCACGGCCGTGAGTGGGGAACTGACGCCACCCGGCACAATCCATGCGGGATGAATTCGTTTGCCGCCCAGTAGCTCGATGATTTGCTGGCCGAATTGGCGCAGAGCGATGCCGTCGCGGGCGAGGTCGGGGTACGCCTGCATGACGCCGAATATGTTACGGTTGGCGGGGTCGCTGTCCATGCCCAAAAGCAAATCGGGCGAGGATAGGTGGAAGAAGCTGAGGGCGTGTGATTGCACCACTTGGGCCATGTTCATGATGCGGCGTAGGTTCGCGGCCGTGTGGGGGATCGTCACCGCCAGCAAATCGTCACACGCCTTGGCCGAGGCGACCAGATGACTAACGGGGCAAATGCCGCAAATCCGCGCCGTCAGCGACGGCATTTCGGAAAACGGCCTCTGCTCCGTCATCTTTTCAAAGCCACGGAACTGCGTCACATGAAAGCGAGCGTCGCTCACTTCCCCTTGGTCATCTAGCTGAATCGTTACTTTGCTGTGCCCTTCAATGCGGGTAATGGGGTCTATCGTAATGGTTCTGCCCATGCGGTTATCCTTTGGTGAAGGAGTAATGAATAATGAATAATGAGTAAAAAAGGTTACTCATCGCTCATCGCTCAGCACTCGTTCCTTTTTCTTAGGCGCCGAAGCGGGTGTGTTGGCTTAAATCTGGGGTGCGCCCGGCGAGTAGTTCGGTTAAGGTGTAGAAAATAGTGTCGGCCGACGGGGGGCAACCGGGGACAAAGATGTCCACGTCTACCACGGTATGCACTGGTTGGGAGTAGGGGCGCAGGCCGGGGATGACCTGCACGGGGATACTCTGGTTTTCGTCCGCATTTTCGATGTAGGCGCGGTGCAAGATTTCACTCGTTTTGAACTGGTTGCGCATGCCGGGGACGTTGGCCGTCACGGCGCAGTCGCCCAGCGCGACCAAAATCTTGCTTCGGGAGCGCACCAGCTTGATTTTTTCGTAATCCTCGTCACTGCTGACCGCCCCTTCGATTAAGACCACGTCTACATCGGGGGGAAATATTTTGTTGTCTACGAGGGGGCTGTAGACCAAATCTATTTTTTCCGCCAGCAGGAGGAGGCGTTCGTC
The DNA here is from genome assembly GCA_041745395.1 of Promineifilaceae bacterium (SeqCode). Lineage (GTDB taxonomy): Bacteria > Chloroflexota > Anaerolineae > Promineifilales > Promineifilaceae > Hadersleviella. Next base: position 5,354 of record JBGTIZ010000307.1, read on the forward strand.
TATGTCCAAAAAGGACATATGACAACCAGAACAGCCGTCGAGCCAGACCGTGGCTAGTTTTGCTTTGCTCATTTTGGGTTCCTTTTTAGGTGCAAGGGGGTGAAAAAAGTGCTGAGCGATGAGTAACGAGTGCCCTGAAAAAAGGGGTGTTTTTGCAAAATCTACCAGAGGTGGATTTCCGCGAAAAGGGGCTTTTTTCAGTAGGCTCAGTAACGAGCGATGAGTGGCTTGTGTCCAGAGGTCACTTAGCACTCATCGCTCATCGCTCAGCACTTCTCACTTCATCCTACTTTTTCCTCATCGTCTGAAGGTAGGGCAAAAATTCCCGTTTTTTGGTCATTTCTCCGACAGATAGCCCTTTTTGGAAGAGGGCGCCGGTGGGGCAGACTTGGACACATTTGCCGCAACTGGTACAGCTTAGGGCTTCGCCCCAGGGCTGGTTGAGGTCGGCTACGATTTGGGACTCGAAGCCGCGCCCCATCACGTCCCAGGTGTGCGCTCCTTCGATTTCGTCGCAGACGCGCACACAGCGGGTGCATTTGATACAGCGGTTGTGGTCCATGACGAATAAATCATGGGAGGCGTCTACGGGGAGGACGGGGTTGAGGTAGGGGACGTTGATGTGGGTGATGCCGAGTTCCACGGCCGTGTCCTGCAAATCACAATGCCCATTCGAGACACAAACCGCGCAGACATGATTCCCCTCCGCAAACAGCATCGAGATAATCATGCGCCGATAATCCAGCAGGCGTTCCGAGTCAGTGAACACCTCCATGCCTTCCTCGGCATAGGTCATGCAGGCGGGCAGGAGCTTGTTATTGCCCTTAATCTCGACCAAGCAGAGCCGACAGCCGCCCATGTCAGACAACCCTTCCAGATGGCACATCGTCGGGATGTGAATGCCGTTTTCTTGGGCGAGTTCCAGAATGGTTTCATCCTCGCGGGCACCAATATCTTGCCCGTTAATTTGCAACGTTTTGATACGGACTTGTGCGCGTCGTCTCATGCGGCTACCTCCAGAGTAATAGCGGGTGGCGTTTCTTCATCCAGCAGTAGAGATTCATATTCATGACGGAAAAAGCGCAGGGTGCTCAGCACCGGATTGGGCGCGGTTTGCCCCAGACCGCACAGGCTGGTATGTTGCACCATATCGCACAGCGACTCGAGGAGTTTTAGGTCGCGCTGGGTTCCTTCCCCATGATAAATCATGTCTAGCAGGCGATACATTTGCACCGTGCCCACGCGGCAGGGGATGCACTTGCCGCACGATTCCGTCATGCAGAACTCCATAAAATAGCGAGCCACATCGACCATAGAGGCGGTTTCATCCATGACAATCATGCCGCCCGACCCCATGATGGAGCCGAGTTCGCGTAGTGACTCATAATCAACGGGAATATCCATGTAGGCGTTGGGAATACAGCCGCCCGAGGGGCCGCCCGTTTGCACCGCCTTGCAGTCACCGCCACCCGGAATACCGCCGCCGATTTCGTAGATGATTTCGCGGAGCGGGATGCCCATCGGCACTTCGATGAGACCCGTGTTGACGATGCTCCCCGCGAGGGCGAACACCTTCGTCCCTTTGCTCCGCTCGGTGCCGATGCGGGCGTACCACGCGCCGCCGTTGCGAATGATGGGGGCGATATTGGCGTAGGTTTCGACGTTGTTGATGAGGGTTGGCGAATGCCACAAGCCGACCTCCGCGGGATAAGGGGGACGCGGCCGTGGTTGACCCCGTTTGCCTTCGACGCTAGCAATCAGGGCGGTCTCTTCGCCGCACACAAACGCGCCCGCGCCCAGCCGAATGTCTATTTCAAAATCAAAGTTGGAGTCGCAGATGCGCGTGCCGAGGAAGCCGTGCCGCTTTGCTTGCCGAATCGCCTTGGTTAGACGCTCGACGGCGAGCGGGTATTCCCCGCGCACGTAAACATAGCCGCGTGACGCGCCGATGGCGTAGGCGGCGAGGGTCATGCCCTCGAGGACGCGGTGGGGGTCGCTTTCGAGAACGCTTCTGTCCATGAACGCGCCGGGGTCGCCTTCGTCGGCGTTGCAGATGACGTATTTTTGCTCGCCGTGGGCTTTGGCGACGGTGGCCCATTTTAGCCCGGTGGGGTAGCCGCCCCCCCCACGGCCGCGTAAACCACTGGTCATGACTTCGTCGATGATTTCGCTCGGTTCAAGCTCGTTCACGGCCGTGACCAACGCCTCATACCCGCCAGCGGCGATATACTCCTCGATGCGTTCGGGGTCAATGCGGCCGCAATTTTCCAGCACCACTTTCACCTGCCGCTGAAAGAACGGCGTGTCTGTGGGGCACAGCAAGCGTTCAAGCGGATCCTTATCGGGAGCCAGCGCGGCGGTTATGTCGTTGGCGTCATCGGGCTGGATATGTTGATACAGCACCTCTTCCGAGCCATCGCGCACCGCCACGAGTGGGCCGGCGGAGCATAGCCCCAAACAGCCAACCCCTTTGACTTGGCAGGTGTCGCTGTACCCTTGCGCCGCGACGGCGCGGGTGAGGGCTTCTTGCACGCGATCGCTTTGGGAGGAGAGACAGCCAGCGGCGACGCAAACGCGCATCGCTTGGCTGTAATGTTGCTCTTGTTCTAGCTCTTGCTGGGTGATTTTTTCCAGCTTTTCTCGAATCATCATGATGCCTCTACCTCCTCGGGGACAACCACGGCCGTGGGGGTCGTGGGCTGACCTGTGCGCCACGCTTCCAAACGGCCGTGTAGCTCTTCGGTATCTAGTTTGCCCAGCACCTGCCCATCTAGCACGGCCACGGGGGCGAGGCCGCACGAGCCAAGACAGCGGGCAGACATGAGCGAGATTTGTCCATCGGCCGTGGTTTCACCAGGGTGCAGGTCATACGCTTCCTCGATTGTTTTGAGCATGGCGGAGCCGCCTTTGATGTAGCAGGCGGTGCCGGTGCAGAGGACGCAGGTGTGTTGGCCAGCGGGTTTGAGGGTGAACAGATGATAGAAAGTGGTGACGCCGTATACCTGACTAAGCGGCACTTTTAACACGGCCGCGACGTAGCGCAGGGAGGCTTCATCCAAAAAGCCAAATGATTGCTGAACTTTGTGCAATGCTTCGATGAGACCATGCCGCTCAAAACCGTTTTGACGCATGGTTGCTTGCACAATCCGCCACCGCTTGTCGTCGGTGGGCGGGCTGATTGTGGTTGCTTTGGGCATAGGATGCTCCTTTTTTGAGTCGTTCAGCCGTTCAGTCGGCTGGTCTTTCAGGCGGTGACGGGCTGACCGCCTGACGGACTGATGGACTGACTGACTTTTTCTGCCACTTCTATCGCTTCCACGTAGAACTCTTCCCCGGCCGTGACACGCACGCGCAGGCTCCCGCAGATGGGGCAGACCCAATCTGCGGGTGGGGGCTGGTAGCTATGCTGGCAGGTTTGGCAGGTGAGTTGGGTGGGGATGCGGCGGAAGTGGAGGGTGGCGGTGGACACGGCCGTGTCTCGGGCAATGATCTCCCAATAAAACTGCACAGAATCAGCCACGATGGAGGATAATTCCCCGATGACCAAGTACACATCAGAGATGCGCACATCTTCATCTGGGGGGAGATGATTTAGGGCAATCTGCATGATGCGTTCGGTGATAGCAAGTTCGTGCATAAAAGCGGCCGCTAATTAGGATGGGTGGGTGAAAAATGTGCGAGGGGCGAAGGGCGACGTGTGGCTGTTTGCCCCTGACTTTGGTTTGTTCGCTCGCTACTTTTTAACTAAAAACGCATGGTAGCATGGGGGAAGGGGGTCGGGCAGTGGCGGTTGTCATGTAAATGGGATGAGCCTTATCACGTTTGGGGGGGAAACAACACGGCCGTGGCTTCTTTTGCAAAAAGCCACGGCCGTGGGGATTGTCTATGTGGCCGTCAGGGGACGGCGTTGTTCGTTGCTAACTATCTATTTCAGGCGCACCACCTGTGTGGGTCGCCGCGCTACCCAGACGCCAAGGCTGGTGAGAACCAGCAGGGCTAGGGCGAGCAGAACGGGCAGGAACTCGGCCGTGGGGGTGCTGGCGTTGGTGTTAGAGAGTGTCACGGCTGTGGGTAACGGTGGTGTCGGGCTATAGAACCCGAAGTCCACGTTCAGTATATCCGCCGCTAAAGTAATATCTCGTTCAAAAACTGTCCCACTCTGAGTACTCAGGGCATTGTTAATTCCCAACGTATTATACCCATGACCTAGCAGGGATGGCGATTGGCTACTCAGCGATACGGTGTAATCCCCAGCAGGCAGATTGTCAAACCGATACCGACCGTTGTTACCTGTCGTCACTTGATCAATGATTTGTCCATTGAACCAGAGATAAACAGGGACATTGGGATAGGTTAGGTCGCCTGATTCTGGGCCACCGTTGTTGTCGTTGGTGTCGTAGAAAATCACGCCACCAAGAGAGAGCGTGCCTGCGTAGCGGTAGCCAAAGTCTACGTCAAGGCGACTTGTGCCGCTCACGTTCACGGCCGTGGTATTGGCCGTCCCCGTACCGTCTAGGTCGAAGGTTGGCGTTAGGCCAGCAGGTAAGCCGCCAGTTACGGCGACGGTGTGGTCTCCGTCTGGTATATTACCAAAGCTGTAGAAGCCGTCGGAATCGGTCACGGCCGTGAGTGTGCCGCCCCCTTGCAGAGTGAGCGTCACTTCCACCCCACCAATACCCGATTCATTCGCATCTTGGATACCATCACCATTTTGGTCAATCCAGATGTAGTCACCCAAATTCACCGCTGGCTGGTAGCCAAAGTCACGGCTACGGTTCACCTGACCAACACGTAAGTTCAGCGTTGATTGTCCATCACACGCATTCAGCGGGTCAGTCGTGCAAGACCCCGTCGCATCCGGGTCGCCCGTCTGCGTAAACCCAGCCGGAACACCCGAAACAACGACTACCGTATAGTTGCCAGCGGGCAAGCCCGTAAACTCGTACAACCCTTGGGCGTCAGTTGTATCTGTGGGGCAGTTAGCACCACCGGCGGGGAGGGGAATACAAACCCCATTGCGCAACTCCACAACTACCCCAGCGATGGGGGGGTCGTTGGCATCCTGCACACCGTCGCCGTTATTGTCTTGCCAAATATAGTCACCAATCACCCCACCGGGGCCAAAACCGAAGTCGGCCTCCAGATAGGTTTGGTTGGCGGCCAACGGAATGGTGGCTGTGGTGGTCGCGGTGCTAGGCACAAACCGATTTCCAAAAGCATCATTCGGAATATCCGTATCCGTTGTATCTACGGCCACACGGTAGTTCCCGGGGGGCAGACCCGTGAAGTTGTAGATACCGTTCGCCCCAGTGATGGCGGTACGCACCGGCACAAAGCCACTGCCGTCGCCGTAATCCACATACAGGGTCACGGTGACATTGGGCAAGCCCGGCTCGGCCGTGATGGTTCCTTGCAGGCCATTGCCGTTGTTATCCCGCCACACCCGGTCGCCAATCATGCCTGTGCCGTTCGGGGCGTACCCAAAGTTGACATTGCTGACGCTGGCGTTGTTAATGGTACGGCTTGCTTCAGGGTTGCAGACGGTGCAAACGCCGGCTTCATCGGGGTCTTGCGTTTGGCGATATTGGATGGGCAAGTCGTTCTCATCCACATGCACGGTATACGTATCGTTCGGTAAGTTCGGGAAGGTGTAACTCCCATCGGAGTTGGTCGTCGTTGTGGCAATCACTTGCCCACTGCTGTTCAGTAGCTCGACGGAGATACCACCGAGACCTGTATCTAAACCAGCGAAAATGGCATCGGCGTTCCAGTCGGCATACACATTACCGCTCAGGCTGTAGGGGCCAGTTTTGCGGAAACCGAAGTCATGGGAACCAGACATAACACCAGCCGTAGCCGTGAATGTTATTTGGTTGTTTATTGTCCCATCATTTTCGCCCGTCTGCGTCCAACTACCGCCCGGCACAGCCGGCATAAGTGCCGTGTCCACACGGATACAATACGGTGTCCCTCCAGTGAGGCTACCAAACGCATACCGTCCCCTGGTACCCGTGGTCGTGGAAGCGATTAGCGTGGTGCAGTCAGCGGCATACAGGCGCACCGTCACGGGCGTAATTGGCCCTTCGCCAGTTTCTTTCGTGCCATCCCCGTCCACATCTTCCCACACCGAGCCATACACGGCCGCCCCAATGTTATAGCCAAAGTTCACCCCGTTAATCGTTTCACCTGGGTCACTGATTGGATTGAAGGTGCTTAGGACGGCTGTGCTAGTGCCCCATGTATGGTTGCATGTACCACAAGTTGCCCCAGTAGCCGTGGTGTTGGGTAAGGTGCCAGTCACACCTTGAGTATCACTGGCTTCAGCCGTTTGGGTGGCTCCCGGTAGATTACTGTTATTTACCTGCACATAGTAGAACCCATTCAACAGCCCCACAAACTCATAATACCCGTTGGCATCCGTCACTTGGGTGGCAATGACCTCCCATACAGAACTACCATTCTGAGTTGCGGTGCATGGCTGACCTGCATTGGTAGCAGGAAACAACAGATCGCCTTCAAAACCAGCCGCCGTCCTTATACAGGCCCATAAATTCACGGTTACGCCCGGAATGGGTAAATCCGTACCGGGGACGGTGTTGTAGTTCCAGCCACTGCTATTCGGGTCACTGTACACCAACCCATTGATACTGCCCGTGGGGATGATGTTCATCGTGGCTTGCGAATAACTATTGTTGGCTGAGCCACCATCCACAAACGTAGCCCCTGTCACCCCCGCACGATTCAACACACCGCTGACCGTGGCGTTACCGGGGGCGGGCAAATTCTTGACACGGAAGTTAACCAGCACCGTGCGGCTGTCACCGGGGTTAATCGGGCCAACATTCGCCCATGTAATCAACCCTGTGCCATTGTTCACACTCGTCGCGGGCGGGTCGGCCGAGACAAACTCCAAATAAGTCGTGTTAAACGTATCGGTCAAGGGAACCGTCGCCAAAATATCACTTTGGTTTACTGCCGGGCACGGCCCACTGGTTGTAATACGGAACCCAATTGCATCCAAGAAAATGGTTGCATTATCCGAACCACCCGTTTTATCAGGGTGTGCTTCAACGGAGACATTGGCAAAGTCGCTCCATTGCCAAGCCCCACCACCCAACGCGGCGGGACGTGCCACACCGCTCCAAACCAAACGGCTGGCCATATTGGCCCCCACACGGGTGTTTAAGGTAGCGGTAGCAAAAGTGTTTATAGCATATTGGGTAACCCCATCGGCGGATTTCAACTCATACGTCAACCTATCGTCAGCGAGAGAATTACTTAGGTAGAGCGGTACAATGGCATCCACATTGGTGATGGTGCCACTACGCGCGCCCCTATTAAACCCACTCCCGCGAATCCACCGCCCCGAACCAATGGCAAAGTTGCCAGATGCATACGCTCCATCAGGTTCCCCGGTGATATTAGCGGGGTTGGTGAAGTTCTTGGGGGCGCTGGCGGTTGCCACACTGTTAGACCAAATTTCATAGACACAGCTACCACCCACCACTTCCCCTTGCCCCACACGCAAGTTTTGGATGTTAAGGGTGTAGTTGGCATCGCGCCCTTCATACCCGTTTGGGCCATCGAGCAACGATTTCGTCAAGGCCAAGGTGGGGCCAAAACCGAAGTCGGCCGTGGTGTAGGCACTATTCAGGTTTGTCACCACATGCACAGGGTCGGTCGTGTAGCGATACCCTTGTGGCAGGTCAGGGTCGCTGGTGTCTACAATTACCAAATAATTGGCGGTGGGCAGGTTCGGGAAGGAGTATCCACCACAGCCATTGGTGCTGGCGGTAGAGACCAACATATCCCCATCATCCAACAGACCATCCCCGTTCGCATCCCAATAAAGCCGAACGGTGATGGCGGCAATGCCTGTTTCACCAATGCCGCCTTGTTGTTTATTCAAGTCAAGGTCACGCCACACAAAATCACCAATGCTGTGGCTTCCTTGCACCATCGTGGTGACATCATCACAAGCAAAACTTGCCCCACCACCAAAGCCTGCACACGCTTCATTGGTGATGAAGGGTGCCCCCGCATACGCTAGGGGGACTTGGGCACTAAAAGTCACCGTTCCGCCAGTGCCATTGGTCAGCGGGTTACTCAACCACCATTCAATGATCACTGGATTAGCCACGGTGCTGACCACATTGCCGGGATCTGTCGAACTCCACGTAAGCCCCCCATTTGTTGAGTAGCGAATGACATAACAGTTGGAAACACAGCCTGTAGGGTTGGTATTGCCAGCGGCGGCCGTGCCACCAACATATTGCAACCCCGTAGGCACTTGGTCACGCACAGACAGGGCGGGGCCACCCGTAGACATGGACAAACCAGCGGCCGAAGTGCCCCCGTTGAAGAAGGGGATGGTGTAGTTAAACGTGCCGCCCAGGGCCACTTTGTCGGGGCTGGCGGTTTTGTCAATGGTCACTTCTGGGGCATAACTAACCACAGGGGGAATCCCTGTCCCATAATCCCCATTGAACTTCTCGTTGTTGGAGCCAGAAGCAACTTCTTGGTAGGGGGAGAGGGAGACGTTGCACGGCCCACCAAGTGACAAGAACGCATAGCGCACATTACCAATGGCACCCGTGTTGTCTGTAGGTAGATTGGTGAAGTACATCGGCCCGCCATAATCGAGGTCTGGTGCGTCGTCGCTTGCAGTGATAATCAAATCAGGATTACCAGCGCTACGGCTCACCGTCAGCACCGTGGTGGTGCGAATCAGGCGGAAGCAGGAGGGGTCATAGCTGGGGTCGC
>JBGTIZ010000308.1:0-14921 GCA_041745395.1 Promineifilaceae bacterium (SeqCode)
CATGCCCACAAACCCCACAATCGCGCCTGTAGCCAGAGGTGGCCAACAATGATGCACCAGACGCTCATAGACGCCCTGCAAACTCAGCCTCTCCCCCGCCTGGGCCGTCGTCGCACGAGCCGGCAGGGCGCGGAGCCACCACGCCGCCAGCCCCCCCAGCACCAGCAGATGCAGGAGCAACGCCCCCCCATACCCCAGATGGGCGGGCAACCAGACCGTCGGCGCATAGCTAATATGATTCAGGTAGAGCGTGTTCCAAGTGTAAAACCCCAGCCCAAACCCCACCAGCGACCCCAAAAGCGCAAAGGGAGCGCGACTATACCCTTGCCCCAAACGGTAAAGATGCCCGCTGATGCACGCCCCCGACAGGGACATGCCCACCCCAAAAGCGACCCCCGCCACGACCAAAACCCAGCTTACAGGGCCGATATGCGCCTCAGGTGGCAGGCGACCCGCAAAGGGGTTGGGCAAAAACGCCCCAAAAATAATGGCGTATCCAATCCCCCCCACGGCCAACGCGGCCAGCACCGCATACAGGCCACTGCTGTCTCGCTTTTCGATATAATCACGCCAAATGCAGAAAAAGCAGAATCGCCCCCGCTCGAAGGCCACGCCCAGCGTCGCCCCAATCAGGAGGGAAAAAGAGGCGGGCGACCCCCATTGTGGATTTTGGTGGAGGATGAATGCGCCTCCCAGTAGAGCAATGAGCAGTACCCAGCCCAAGGTGGGCTGGAGAACAACTGTGGGGCGCGATACAGATGATGATAATTGAGACATAGCGAGTTCCTTGTTAGCCGTAAACGATTAGCTGTAAGCCATAAGCCAAAACCTACGGCTTACGGCTTACAGCTTACAACTTATAGCTTTTCCCTACTGCGCTCCCCAAATTGTGCCCGTCTTGTTCTCAATCGGTACGCCGACTGTATTGCCCCATTCTGTCCACGAGCCATCATACAAAGTGACTTCGTAACCGAGGAGCTGACTCAAAACAAACCACGTATGGCTAGCCCGCTCCCCAATGCGGCAATAGACGATAATCGGCTGGGAACCATCCACGCCGACGCTGGCGTACAACTCCCGTAGCTCTTCAACCGACTTAAACGACCCATCAGCCGCGACTGCTTGCCCCCATGACACATTCACTGCGCCAGGAATGTGCCCCGCCCGTATCGCTAACTCCTGGAACCCCTCGGGCGCAAAAATTTGCCCCGAAAACTCCGCTGGGGAGCGAATATCTATAATGGACGCTGAGCGTTCCCCATTGACCACCTGCAACACATCATCCAAATGCACCCGCAGAGCGGTATTAGCGGGGGATACGGTGAAGTTGCCCGCGGTGAGGCGAGGCGTTTGGGTCGTTAGCTCGCGCCCTTCCGCTTCCCATTTGGCTCGGCCACCGTCCAAAATACGCACATCTTGCGCTCCGTAGATGTGGAAAATCCACGCTCCCCAAGCGGAGAACCAGTTGTTGTTGTCTCCATACAGAATAACGGTCGAATCGTCATTGATACCAGCGGTTTGGGCTAATTCTTGGAACCGCACGGCCGAGACGATGTCGCGCTGAATAGTGTCTACAAAGTCTGTGTGCCAAATAAAATTAACGGCACCAGGAATGTGCCCCCGTTCGTAAACGCCGGGGATAACGCTGACTTCGATGAGACGGATTTGGGGATTGTCGAGGTTATCGGCTAGCCAGTCGGTGGTGACGACATTGCCCTCATAGCCGATGGGGTGGGTGGAAGTGGAGGCAGAAGTTGGAGCGGTCTGAGCGGCTTGGGTGTCGGCCACAGCGGCTTGCACAGGTTCCGCCAGGACGGCCGTTTGGGCTGGCTCACTCGCGCCACACGCCGTAATAGTTAAGAGAAGCAGGGCAAAAAGCGTCAGGACAAGGGTCAAAGAGGGACGATGGGCTAAGTTTAAGTTTAGGTTACGTTCGTTCATGATGTTCTCCATAGGGTGTGAAAATAAAGCGGTTGATTGGGTAAATGTGGTTGTGATGCAGAGCGGCGGTCATCGACATAGACGACATAGACATGGGCAAGCTACACATGGGGCTATAACAGCTTTTCATCATCATGAGCATATCTCCTTTGATTTGGGTGATGGGTGAATAATGGTTAGTAATCGCTCAACGCCTGCCCCTAGAAACCAAAAACGCCTCGGGTTAGCCGAGGCGTTTTATCATTTTGCTTATGACAAAAAAAAGCCCCGGCACGGCCGAGGCGGTTGTTTTCCAGAATGGGTAGCGGTCAGGCTTCTGGCATCAACAAACCCCGGCTGTTCTTATTCAGACAGCACATCATACACATACAGCAGGGGCAACACATTAAATGAGTCATGGGTTTTTTTACGTTGATTCCAAGGTTTGTTACAGGCATTGCGCGGCATATTAACGGACATGTATCGCTTTGTCAACCCCTTTTTACGAGCGCAATTGAGACATACTCGTGGTCGTAGCCAACGCAAAATCAGGCAAAACAGACCAATTTTCTCGAGAAAATCTTGACAATTTGGCCGCCCGATTTGATTGCGTTATGCTTGCGCTATCTTTAACCAAGGAACAACCATGAGCAATCAAAAAATCTACGGCGCATGTCCCCATGATTGTCCGGATACGTGCGGATTTATCACCGAAGTGGATGGCCACGGCCGTGCCACCGCCTTCTACCCCGACCCCGCCAACCCCGTCACCCAAGGCTGGCTCTGCGCCAAAGTCCGCCCCTATCTCGACCACGTTTACCACCCCGAGCGGCTGACCACCCCCCTGCGCCGCACCAGCCCCAAAGACGCCCCGCCCCAATTCACCCCCATCAGTTGGGAAGAAGCCATTGGCGAAATTGCAACCAAATGGCAACGCCTTTCCGCCCAATACGGCCCCGAGGCAATTTTGCCCTACAGCTACAGCGGCACACTCGGCCTACTCCAGATGGGAGTCGCCAGTGGCCGTTTCTGGAATCGGCTGGGCGCCAGCCAACTCGAGCGGAGCATCTGCGGCGCGGCGGCCGAGCAGGCGGTCAACTGGACGCTAGGCGCCCGTCGCGCCGTGCCGTATGAGCAGGTGGCGCATAGCCAACTGCTCATCATTTGGGGACACAATCCCGTCAGCACCGCCCCCCACTTCATGCCCCATTTGCGCCAAGCGCAGAAAAAGGGGACGCAACTGGTGGTGATTGACCCACGCAGGACGCGCACGGCCGTGGGCGCGGATTGGCACATTCAACCCAAACCCGCCACCGACGGCGCACTCGCTCTTGGCCTCGCCCACGTCATTTTTGCCGAAAACTTGCACGACGAAGCGTGGCTCACGGCACATGCCCACGGCTGGGAAGCATACCGCGAGCGCGTCGCCGATTTCTCGCCCGATCTCGTGGCGCAAATCACGGGCATTTCAGCCGACGATATTGTCAAATTGGCGCGGCTGTACGCCACCACCACGCCCAGCCTGCTCAAATTTGCGGACGGCCTGCAACGCCATCCCAACGGCGGCCAAACCATTCGCGCCCTGTGCGCCCTGCCCGCCCTCACGGGGCAATATGGCACGCTGGGGGGCGGCTTGGCGTACAGTACCAGCGGCTATTTTCGCTGGGGAGCCGATTTGTTCAGCAAATGGCAAGAACCCACCTGCCCCCCGCCCGGTCGCGTGGTCAACATGAACCGTCTCGGCGCGGCCTTATTGGGCGAAGTGCAAGACCCGCCCATCATGTCCCTCTTTGTCTTTGGGGCGAATCCTGTGGCGGCTAGCCCCCATGCGGGGCTGATTGTGCAGGGGGTGCAACGGCCAGATTTGTTCACGGTGGTGCATGAACTGTTTATGACGGACACGGCCGTGTATGCCGACCTCATCCTGCCCGCCACCTCCCAACTTGAGCAGTGGGATTTGCACCGCGCCTACGGCCACACCTTGCTCACCCTTAACGAACCCGCCATTGCTCCCTTGGGCGAGAGCAAAAGCAACTGGGACACGCAGCGGCTCTTGGCGGAGGCGATGGGCTTCCATGAGCCGTGGCTTAGGCAAGAAGCGACCGAGGTCATTGACGAAATTTTGACCCAATCCGTCGAAAATATGCCCCAGTTAGCGGGGCTAACGGTCGAGACGATGCGCGGTAAAGGGGGCATCTCGCTCAACTTTGCGCCCGACGTGCCTTTTGCCGATGGGCAGTTCCCCACACCGAGCGGCAAGGTCGAGATTTACAGCGAACGTTTTGCCCAACTGGGCGTGGACGCGCTCCCTGATTTTGTGCCCGCCGTGGATGATGGCGGTATCTCGCCCCATGATGAGCAGTTCCCACCTGAGTTGGCCTTGAACCTGCTGAGCGGCGCGGCGCACCATTTTGTGACCACCAGCTTGGCGAATCAGCCCAACTTAATCGCCCGCGAAGGGGAGCCATTCCTCGAGATTCATCCTGATGACGCGGCCGTGCGGGGCATCACGCAGGGGGCACAGGTGGTGGTGGAAAACGGCCGTGGGTCGCTCACTCTGCGGGCGGTGGTGACGGATGGGGTGCGCCAAGGCGTCGTCGTCTCTCCCAAAGGCCGCTGGGCCAAGCTGAGCGGCGGGCGCAACATCAACTGGACCACCTCAGACGCCGTCGGCGACCTCGCTGGGCAAAGTACGTTCCACACCAACACCGTTTGGGTACGGCCTGTGTGATTTTGGATTTTAGATAGGGGATTTTGGCTTGCACCGTGCGCCTAAACGCTGTTGTTGATTGGCTGACTCGCGCTAAACATTTTTGGATTTTGCCTCTGGCAATGGTATCATTGTGAAAATTTGGACAAACGCATCTCCCTTAAATTTTCTTGACAAATGGCTCTCTGGTGAGCCAGCACAAACACGACTTAAAAACAGCCATTCCGCCCGTTAGCCGCTCCCGCGACGAACGTCTGGCTAGTGCCCAGCGCACCGCTAGCTGGCTGATGCGCTAATTACACTTAAACAAGCATAGGAATTCAACATTATGGATTTGATATTCAACCCGCCTAGCTTAAATTTATACGCTGTCCTGCCCGTGCTGATTATTATGGGCTGGGGTTTACTGGTCATGTTCCTCGATATGCTTATCAAAACGGGTGACAAATGGGCCAGTCGCGTGAGCCTTGTCGGCCTCGTTATGGCTGGCGTCGTGGTGGTCATCCAGTGGCGCACGGGCTATGTCGGCACGGCGTTCACCCCGGCTGGGCCAGATGGTTTGCCCATGATTGTGGCGGATGGGTTTGTGCATTTTTTGAACATGCTCTTTGTGCTGACTGGTATTCTGGGCATCATGATTGCCAATGCGTATTTGGGCACGGCCGAGATTTTGGAACGCGCCGAGTATTACATGCTCATTCTCTTTTCGATTAGCGGCATGATGCTCATGGGCATGGCTAACGACCTGATTATGGTCTTTTTGGCTCTGGAGTTGCTCTCCATTCCGCTTTATATCCTGTGCGGCATGGCCCGACCCAATGTGCAATCAGAAGAGTCGGCTATTAAATATTTCTTGCTGGGCGCGTTTTCCTCTTCGTTCTTGCTGTTTGGCATTGCGCTTATTTATGGGGCAACTGGCTCGACGGCGATGCCCATCATCCAAGAGAATTTCACGGCGGGCGGTCTCACGGCCGTGGCTGGGTTAATGATGCTCTTGGTCGGCTTTGCCTTCAAAATCGCGGCCGTGCCCTTCCATATGTGGACACCCGACGTCTACGAAGGGGCGCCCACTTCGGTCACGGCGTTTATGGCCGTGGGGGCAAAAATCGGCGGGTTCGCCGCTCTCATTCGCCTCTTTATCGGCACGCTTCCGCCTGAAGCGGCTAATATTTGGGTTCCCGCTGTGGCCGTTATTTCCGCTATCACGATGATTGTGGGGAACGTGATGGCTCTCACCCAAACCAACGTGAAGCGCATGTTGGGCTACTCGAGCATCGCCCAAGCGGGTTATATCCTGATGGCGCTTGCCGCTGACCCGTTCACGGGCAACGGCGTGCCCGCCGCTTTGTATTACATGCTGGCCTATTTATTCACCACTTTGGGCGCGTTTGCCATTATCATCATGATCGAAAACCCCGCTTATGCCAAGGTTAACCTTGAGGATTACAAAGGGTTGGCGCGGCAAAATATGGGGCTGGCCGTCACGCTCACTTTGTTTATGTTCTCGCTCATCGGCATTCCGCTGACAGGCGGCTTTATGGGCAAGTTCTTTATTTTTGGGTCGGCGATTCAAGCGGGGCTGACGTGGCTGGCGATTATCGGCGTGGTGACGAGCGTCATCTCTGCTTTTTACTATCTGCGGGTGGTGGTGTATATGTTCATGTTTGAAGGCTCGAGCGAACGGCAGACGTTTGGCCGGGCACTCACAGCCACGGCCGTGGTAGCCGCCGTCGCCACGCTCATTCTCGGCCTTATACCCACCCCCTGGCTCCTGATGGCACAACAGGCGGTGATGATGACCACGCAGGTGATGATTGCTGGGGGCTAGTGGTTAGTAAGAAGTGAGAAGTAAAACGTTAAAAATAAGGAGCCTCCACGAGCGTGGGGGCTTTTTGCTTTAGACCAGCTCTTGAAAAAAGAGGCCGCTACCCCTACACTCCCCCCCCAAGCTGGATGCCAACTTGGTTGAGGTGTTCTAGGACGAGGGCTTCGAGACGGGGTTTCATTTCGGCCCCACGGCCGTGGCGAGCTTTGGCAATGAGTACCAGCTTCGCCGTTTGCCCTACCTCATCTTCACTAAAAATGTGCCACGGCTCAATCAGGTTCGGCAATTCCAGCATAGCTACCCGACCTAACATCTCTAGCTCGTCAAGGGCAAGATTGAGCTTGCCGGCAGGTACGATAAGGGTCGTGCGCACTTGCGAGAAAAGCCCTCGGCTAAAGTTGCGCACGGTGCGCACGTCCCCATTGGGAATGATAAACAGTTCGCCCGTGGGGGCGCGGACATGTGTGGTGCGCAGGGCGACTTGTTCGACCACGCCTTCAACGTCTATATCTGTAAAGGTTACTTTTTCGCCCACAGTGAAGGTGTTGTCAAACACAATGGCGATACCGGTCAGCACGTCGCTAATAAACGGCCGTGCGCCTAACCCAAAGGCGGCACTGAACAGGCCAATCATCCACACGAGGGTGTCGGGGCTGACAAAAAGCCCCAGAGTGGCTAAGATAGCCCCGACCACGGCCGTGAGGCTAATGATGCCCGCAAAAATGCCCGTTAGCGTCTCTTTGCGTTCGGTTTGTGCTTTGGGCGTCGCGGGACGCTCATTTTGCGAGGCCAGACTCACATGCGCCATGTAGCGAGCCAAATAGCGCGCCAGACGATGCACGATATAAGCGATGAGCAAAAAGCTTAGAATGAGAAGCAGGTTTCTCAAGACCGGATTGGAACTGATGAAATGGGTTGCGCTGTAGAAATCAATGGATACCATAAGAACGGTTATAATCTAGGCCAATGTCTCCGTCAACCAAAGCAACACGGCCGTTAAGCGTAACCTTTTTGGCCGTAGGGGTTTTTATATTTGGGGCTGTCCAACTGTGGCAGGCTGGGGCAATTTATAACCAGATGGTTGTATTGGCCTCGTTACCAACGCTTTTTCCCCCGAGTTGGCGTATTGTCGCCGCTCTGCTGTGGGCGGTGATGGCATTTGTTTTGGCCACGGCCGTGTGGCGCGGCTGGTCGCCCGCCCGCTGGCTCATTCCCTTAGCGGGGAGCGTTTTTCTCATTTACCATCTAACTTTAATAGCTACTTCCGTTTCCATCATGGCCCAACGCGGCTGGACGGGAAACTTGTTGCTGGGCAGTGGCCTACTTCTACTAATCAGCTTCATTTTACATCGCCCCACCGCACGGCCGTTCTTTGCTAACCCAAGGGAGAAAAAAGTCAGCTAGTCAACAATTCAATCCCTGACTGACAAACCAAACTCCCCACGCTCTATCTTAGTTCAATAGGAATGCACATGAGTACCCAACAAATCGAAAAATTACAACAGTTAAGAAACCAATCCCGCGAAGGGGGTGGTGCTGACCGCATCGCCAAACACCATGCTCAAGGCAAAATGACCGCCCGCGAGCGCATCGAAGTCCTGCTTGACCCCGGTTCTTTCCACGAACTAGACGCCTTCGTCGTCCACCGCGAAACCAACTTTGGCATGGACGAAAAGAAGTTTTTAGGCGATAGTGTTATTACGGGCTGGGGAACCATCGAAGGGCGGCTCGTCTACGTTTACAGCCAAGACTTCACCGTCTTTGGCGGCAGTCTGAGCCAAGTCCATGCCGAAAAAATTTGCAAAATCATGGATATGGCCGTCAAAAATGGTGCGCCCGTGGTCGGTATCAACGACTCGGGCGGGGCACGCATCCAAGAGGGCGTCGTCTCTCTGGGCGGTTATGCCGATATTTTCCTGCGCAACACGCTCGCCTCGGGCGTTGTGCCCCAGATCAGCGCGATTATGGGACCGTGCGCGGGCGGCGCCGTTTACTCCCCCGCCCTGACAGACTTTATCTTCATGGTCAAAAAGACCAGCCACATGTTTATCACCGGCCCCGATGTCGTGAAAGCGGTCACGGGTGAGGAAGTCACCTTTGAAGAGCTAGGCGGGGCGATGACCCACAACTCGGTCAGCGGCGTGGCCCACATGGCCGCCGAAACGGAAGAGGATTGCCTCTTCCTCATCCGCGAGATGCTCAGCTATCTGCCTTCCAACAACATGGAAGACGCCCCTTACAAACCCACCAACGACGATCCCATCCGCGCCGAAAAAGCGCTCGACTCCCTCATACCAGACAATCCCAACAAGCCTTACGACATCAAAGAAGTCATCAAGCTGATTATGGATAATGGCGAATTTTATGAAACGCAAGAGCATTTTGCCGAAAACATTGTCGTCGGTTTTGCGCGTTTGGGTGGTCACGCGGTGGGCATTGTCGCCAACCAGCCCATGGTTTTAGCGGGCGTGTTAGACATCAACGCCAGTGAAAAAGCGGGACGGTTTGTCCGCTTCTGCGACTGCTTCAACATTCCGCTCATCGTGTTTGAAGATGTACCAGGCTTCTTACCTGGTCTTGACCAAGAACACAACGGCATTATTAGGCACGGGGCCAAGTTGCTCTATGCGTTCTGTGAAGCGACTGTGCCCAAAATTACGGTGATCACCCGCAAAGCTTACGGCGGCGCGTACTGCGTGATGAACTCTAAGCACATCCGCTCTGATCTCAACTTTGCGTGGCCCACGTCTGAAATTGCGGTGATGGGGCCAGATGGCGCGGTGAATATTGTCTTTCGTCGTGATTTGGTGGAGGCCGAGGATCAGATCAGCAAGAAAGCTGAGTTGGTGGCTGATTATCGGGAGCGGTTTGCCAATCCGTATGAGGCGGCGCGGCGCGGCTATGTGGATGATGTGATTTTGCCCAGTGAAACGCGGGGACGGCTAATCAATGGCCTAAATATGCTCCAAAATAAGCGGGACACAAATCCGCCTAAGAAGCATGGCAATATGCCGCTTTAGGCATGAATAAGGCAGTGAGCCTACTGAAAAAAGGACGAGAGACGAATTACAAAGTACGAATGACCTCTGGACACATCGTCCTTCGTTTCTCGTAATTCGTCCTTTTTACAGAGCACTCAGACACTTAGCAACGAGTGGTGCTAATTACCACCACATTTTCCCCACCATCTCTGACCACGCTTTATACCGGTTCGAGTACAAAGAGATAAACGAGAAAAAATGGCAGAAAACCTACTTACCCAAAAATTTGACAAACTTCTCGTCGCTAATCGCGGCGAAATTGCGGTGCGAATTATTCGCGCCTGCCACGAGTTGGGCATTCGCACCGTGGCTGTTTATTCAGATGCTGATCGCAACGCACCCCACGTGCGCTATGCGGATGAAGCGTATCATATTGGCCCCTCGCCCGCCGCTGAGAGTTATTTGCGGGTGGACAAATTGCTGGAAGTGGCTAAGAAATCGGGCGCGACGGCGGTTCATCCTGGCTATGGCTTTTTGGCGGAACGGGCCCATTTTGCCCAGGCTTGTTATGACGCAGGCATTGTTTTTGTGGGGCCACCGCCCAACGCGATTGATACGATGGGCAATAAACAAGTTGCTCGAGCCACGGCCGTGGCCGCTGGTGTGCCTGTTGTACCCGGCACAGAAGCTGGGCTGAGCGACGACGAACTCTTAACCGCTGGCGAAAAAATCGGCTTTCCCCTCTTGGTCAAAGCGGCGGCAGGCGGCGGCGGCAAAGGGATGCGCCCCGTACATAAAGCGGAGGAGTTAGCTGGGGCGATTGCCGGAGCGCGGCGTGAGGCGTTGGCCTCTTTTGGCGATGGCACGGTCTATCTCGAAAAGCTCATTACCCACGGCCGTCATATCGAGATTCAGGTGTTGGCCGACTCATTCGGCAACGTGATTCATCTCGGCGAGCGGGAATGCTCGCTTCAGCGGCGGCATCAAAAATTGGTCGAGGAATGCCCCTCCCCCTTCGCTGATGAAGATTTGCGCCAGCGCATGGGCGCCGTGGCCGTGGCGGCCGCTAAGGCGGTTGGTTATGTCAGCGCGGGAACGGTGGAGTTTTTGGTAGACCAAGAGAAAAATTTCTACTTTTTAGAGATGAACACCCGCTTGCAGGTAGAGCATCCTGTCACGGAGCTGGTGACGGGCGTGGACATTGTGCAGGAGATGTTGCGCATTGCCCGGGGGCGCAAGTTGCGCCAAACGCAGGCGGACATCAAAATGGAAGGGTGGGCGATTGAGTGCCGCGTCAATGCGGAAGACCCTTACCAAAACTATATGCCGTCTACGGGCAAAATCACGACGATGCGTATCCCTACTGGCCCCGGCGTGCGCGTGGATACAGGCGTTTTTGAGGGGGCGGTTATTAGCCCTTATTATGACTCGATGATTAGCAAGCTCATTTGCTACGGCAACAATCGGGCTGAAGCGATTTTGCGGATGCGTCGCGCCTTATCGGAATATCATATTTTGGGGGTGCAGACGAACATTCCTTTCCATGAAAGCATGATGGAAACGCACCGCTTTTTGTCCGGCTATTTTGACACACAATTTGTCGAAAATGAGTGGAGCATCACGGAACACGCTTATGACCATGAGCGGGAAGCGGCCATTATGGCGACGCTGGTGGCGTATGAACAAAGCCTGCGCTCTAGCCAGATGGTGGCGCCCGGGGCGCGAGACACGAGCAATTGGAAATGGCTTAGCCGCTGGGAAAGGTTGAAGCGGTAGAGCAGGATACAAGGTTCATGGTGCATGGTACGATGTAACTGGCTGATAGAGTGATAGACTCATAACATTGAGAAGAGCAGATGAAATATATTACGACGGTTAATAAGAAGGAATTCAGCATTGAGTTGCTGGATGATAAGCAGATTTTGGTCAATGGGGAGTCGTTTGAGCTAGATTTTCAGATGCTGGGTAGCGGGGGGCTAGTGTCGCTATTGCTGAATCAGCGCTCGTTTGAGGGGGCGGTGGATGAGCATGATGAAGGGTGGTGGCAGGTTTTGTTGCGGGGCGAGGTGTATGAGGCCACGGTGCAGGATGAGCGCGTGTATCGGCTGGCGAAGGCGCGGGGTGAACTGGCGGCGGATACGGGCGAGGTCATGATTAAGTCGCCGATGCCCGGCGTCATTGTGAAAACGCCGGTACAGGTGGGGGATACGGTGCGCCAAGGGCAAACGGTGATTATTTTGGAATCCATGAAAATGGAGAATGAGCTGAAGGCTACGCGGGATGCGGTTGTTTTGACGGTGAAGGTCGCGGCGGGGCAGGCGGTGGAAAAGAATGAGGTTTTGCTTGTGATTGGGGATGCGGACGCAGGTTAACGAGTGATGTTTGAAGTCGAGGTTAAGTTTTATGTGACGGAACTCACGGCCGTGCGTAATCGTTTGCTGAGTTTGGAAACAAGCCAGCTAAAAGCGGCGCGACTGTATGAGCGCAACGTGGTTTTTGACACGGCCGTGGACACCCTCCGCCACAACCAGCAACTGCTCCGCCTGCGCCAAGACGAAAACGTGCGCCTCACCTTCAAAGGCCCCGCTCCTGACCAGCAAGCCCAGTCACAGGCCAAAGTACGGGAAGAAATCGAAGTGACGCTTGATAACTTTGACCAGATGGCGCACATTTTGGGCAAGCTCGGTTTTGCGCCCGTGCTTACGTACGAAAAATACCGCGAAACCTTTGAGGTGGGGGCGGTGGAAGTGGTGTTGGACGAACTGCCTTACGGCCATTTTGTCGAGCTAGAGGGGCCAGATGAAGCGTTGCGCTCGCTGGCCGCACGATTGGGCTTGGACTGGTCTAAACGATTGCTGACCAATTATTTGGCGATGCTGACGCAGGTGCAGGCGGTCTACGCTCTGGATTTTGTTGACCTGACGTTTGCTAATTTTGCGGATGTATCTGTGGATGGGGCCATGCTATGGGGCGAAGGGAAGATGTAAGTGTGAATTTATTTTAGCTCTTTGAAGAAAAACACGGCCGTGTCCACGGCCGTGTTTTTTTATTCCCCCAAAGCCCCAAATAGAGTATAATCTTAGACAATCATCTAACAAGATGCGCCCTGCAAACCCAATCCACAAAATTCAAAAGGACAAAACTGATGTTAGACAAAGCGACAGCCATCAAAGATGAAATCATCCGCCTGCGGCGCGACATTCACCAACACCCTGAACTCAGTTTTCAAGAAGTGCGCACGGCCGCGATCGTGGCCGACACCCTACAAGAAATTGGCTTCACCGACATCAAAACCCAAGTCGGGCGCACTGGCGTCGTCGCCCAAATTGGCAACGGCGACGGCCCCACCATCGGCATTCGCGCCGACATGGACGCTCTGCCCATCAGCGAAAAAACAGACGTGCCGTTTAAGTCCCAAAATGGGGGCGTGATGCACGCCTGTGGACACGACACCCACACGGCCATGCTCTTGGGCGCGGCTCATCTGCTCCGCCAAAGCTTTGCCGAAGAAGGGGAAAAATGGCAGGGTAATATACGCTTTTTGTTCCAGCCGTCAGAAGAAAAATTTGATGACCAAGGCGTGAGCGGTGCGACGGCCATGATTGCCGATGAGGCGCTGGCTGATTTGGATGCGGTGCTGGCTTTGCACATCATCTCTAATTTGCCCAGCGGCAAAATCTTTGTTAACGATGGCTACAGCATGGCGGCTGTGGACACCTTTGAGGTGTGGGTGCGTGGTGACGGGGGTCACGGAGCCTACCCGCACGGTGGGAGCGACCCACTCTTTATGCTCAGCACTATTTTACCCAATTTATACGCCATTCCCTCCCGCAAAATTGACCCCCTCGAGCCATGCGTGGTTAGCTTGGGCGAGATTCGGGGAGGCGCGGCGGCCAACGTGATTCCCAGCGAGGTTTATCTTCAGGGCACGATTCGCTCCATGTCGGCCGAGGTGCGGGAGACGCTCTGGGCAGAGGTGGAAAACTGTTTCCGGCTGGTCGAAGGGCTGGGCGGTAGCTATGAATTTAAGCTGAGCAAAGGCTATCCGCCGCTTTTTAATCATGCCGCAGTAAACGATTGGGTGCGGGCAGTAGCTTCTGATTTGGCGGGGGAGGAGACGGTCGTGACGCATCCATTTGGCATGGGCGGCGAGGATTTTGCCTATATGACGCAGAAAGCGCCTGGGGCGATGTTCTTGCTGGGGGCGCAAGTGCCAGGTGGGGGCACGCATCATACGGATTTGTTTGATGTGGATGAAGATGTGTTTCCGTTGGGCACGGCCGTGTTAGCCGAAACGGCTCGCCGCTTTGTATTGGGCACATACAACAAATAAGGGAAGCGTCCAGCTACACGAATGATTAAACATTGCCTGACAGGTTCTAAACACCTTGACAAATGGTGTATAAATCAGATAGCCTAACGATTGTTAGGTTCATGCCCAAAGAAGTTGTCTGATATCTACCATCATTTACCATTTGTTAGCAACGGAGATTGTTTTTCATGAGTGAAGCCCGCGAACGCGTGTTAGACACGGCCGAGCAGTTGTTCCAAGAAAAAGGGTACAAAAGTGTCACCATGCGCGACATTGCCCAAGCGTTGGGGATGAAACAAGCCTCCCTCTACTACCATGTGCCGCAAGGCAAGGAACAACTGTACACCGAAGTAACAGAGCGCGGCTTACGTCGTCATCAAGTGGGTCTGCAAGCGGCCCTCCACACGGCCGTGGACGACGGCTTAGAAGCACAACTGCACGCGGCCGTGCGCTGGGTCTTTTCCCAACCACCCATGAATCTCATCAAAATGATGGACAACGATATGCCCGAACTCACGGCCGAGGCTCAGCAAGCACTCGAATTTTTAGCCTACCAATGTATATTTATGCCCCTAAGCACGATGTTTCAACAGGCCATTCAGCAGGGTCAAATTCGCCACGATGTTGACGCCATGCGGCTGACGGGCACATTTTTATCTTTGTTAGAAGGGATACAGTTTGCTTCGCATCATCGACAAACTGATATGCCCCCCGTCGTGATGGCGGACGAGATTATTGATATTGTGCTGAATGGGTTACGACCACGGCCGTGAATTTTCTGCCTCAGGAGGGCAACCGCATGAGTACCACTGCATACAATCAAGGCAACGAACTTATCATCGCTGAACCAGACGGCACACTCAAACGTTGGGAGCTATTCATGCCCCTCTCACTCGGCCTGCCCGCCATTCTGCCCAAAATCATCATCCGCCAAATAGGCCAGCGCGACCAGCACCAGCCCCAACCCGCTCAGGATGCCCAAATTATTAGAGTGGTTCCTTATTAAATCATGCACCTCTAGCAAGCAGTAAACCAGTTGCTCGAGGCAAAATCTATTAGGGAACAACTCTATTTCTGCCCGGTGAAAGGGGACGCCACCTTTCATAGGTCAGCTAGCTAAATTTTAGCTCAATAGAAGAGCAATTCCCCACGGCCGTGGGTCTCGCCCATTCC
>JBGTIZ010000309.1:0-12143 GCA_041745395.1 Promineifilaceae bacterium (SeqCode)
TTAAAGAAGCTGAGTTGAGGGTCTGGTGTATTTTCTCTGAACATGGCTTTTTCCTCGAGTATGAAAGTAGTTTATTATACCATATTCACATTATGTCAACCAATTGAATCCTGACCCTTTTTTCAGTAAGCTCAGTAATGAATAAAGAGGTTGGTCGCTGGGGTTGAGTACGCGCTCTCTTGCTCCCTTCCTCCCCAACACATGCGGGATAGTACAACAAAACTTTTGACACACCTGCCTGCCTCTGTTATACTATCTTTATCAACACATGCGGGATAGTACAACAAAACTTTCACCCCATCCGCATCCCAATTCTCTAAACAAGGTCAAATCTCTGGCAAAGGCACGAAGAGCGCAAAGTCTTTCTCGAGAAAACTAAGTCCAGATCACCCTTTCATCCCCCGCAACCAACCTTTTTACTCATTGTTCCTTACTCATTACTCATTGCCCAGGAGATTCCCATGAAGGCTGTTTGTTTACAAGAAAACCTAGCGAAAGGTCTCAGCATCGTTGGCCGGGCCGTCGCTACCCGTTCAACCTATCCTGTTCTGGCCAACGTCCTGCTCGCTACCGAAGAAGGGCGGCTCAAGCTATCCGCCACCAATTTCGAGATTGCCATCACCTGCTGGCTGGGCGCAAACATCGAAACGCAAGGCGCCATCACCGTGCCTGCCCGCACCCTGACGGATTTGGTCAACAATTTGCCAGCCGACCACGTCACGCTGATGGTGGATGAGCAAACGCAAACGATGAACATCGCCTGCCGCCGGATTGAAGCCAACGTGAAGGGCATTGATTACAATGAGTTTCCGCTTCTGCCTGAGGTGGACACCGAAAATCGGATTAAGATGGAAACGGCCGTGTTAAAAGAGATGATTAACCATGTCACCTTTGCCGCCGCCAGTGACGACACCCGCCCCACGCTAACCGGCATCCACACCAGCTTTAACGGCGACAAAATCAAGATGGCGGCCACCGATGGCTTCCGTCTCTCTGTGCGCAACGGACAGCTTATCGGCCATGTGGATACGCCTTTTGACGTGATTATCCCCGCGCGGTCGCTCAATGAGCTGGCGCGGGTAGCCTCGGAAGACCAAGAGTTTGTCTATATCAGCCTGCCCGAGGGGCGCAACCAAATTGTGTTTGATATGGAGAGCATTTTGGTCATTGTGCAACTGGTCGAAGGCTCATTTCCTGATTACACGGCCGTGTTACCCACCAAATACCGCACCCGCACCATTCTCAACACGGCCGAATTCATCAAAGCGTGCAAAATGGCCGACATCTTTGCCCGCGAAGCCAGCCACACCGCCCGCGTGCGCATCCAGCCCGGGGACGAAATCACCCCCAGCCACACCACAATTACGGCCACCAGCACCGAAACCGGCGACAATGTGGCGCAACTAGACGCCAACATTGACGGGGAAGAGGTCGAAATCGCCTTTAACGTCAAATATATGACCGACGTGCTGAGCGTGCTCAACACCCCTCAAGTCGCTCTCGAAACGACCAGCGCGATGGAGCCAGGCGTTATCAAACCCGTCGGCCGGGACGATTTCACCCACGTTATCATGCCCATGCACTTTGGCCGCTAAGCAAACCTGAGCGTGTCGCAAAACAAAAGAAAAAGAGGCGTGATGCGGTGTGCATCACGCCTCTTTTATGTTCTGGCCAACTGCGTAGGAACCAGGTTCCTTTGAGGAGCTTGGTTCCTATATAAAAAGAGGTAAAGTGTTGTTTAGCAAGAAGAGTTGTCTTCTCCACGAAGAAGACAGCTCTTCTTTGTTAACGAGACAAGTCTTCTTTGTGAATAGTAGGGCAGAGGCATGCCTCTGCCCTACGGGACGACGGGGGAAGGTTGGGAAGTGGAGCGGCGGAGCCAGAGCCACGCGCCGCTGAGCAGGGTGAGCAGGGTGGCAAGGAGGGGAATGAGGGGGGTCTGGTTGGGGGTGTTGGTTTGAGTGTGGAGGTTGATCACGGCCGTGGGGCCCACTGCATCCCCCACTGCCCAATCCGAAAAGCTACTAATCCCTGTGCGTGTGACCGACGTATTATCCACATGGGAGGTTGTCGAGTTATCACAATCCCAACCAAAGTCGGGGCCTACCCCATCCAGCCATTTACAGACACGACTATGGTCATTCGCGCCAGCGAATGGCAACGTCAGGCTGACATTGTAATCAGTTGTGGCGGGGGTACTCACGTCACTTTGCAAAGCGTGAATGCGCCAAAAACGGCCTGTTTCTAAGGCGTCACTGCTCCCTGAACTGGTGGCATTGGGGTGGTTATGGTTAATCAACGCCACTTGGAAACAGGCTAAATCAGTGCCTAAGTTGGCAATATTAAGGGTTGCCCCAGCGAGGGTGTAATCGGTTTCTATTGCTACCCCGCATACTTCAGGCACTGCTTGTTCTACCGCACCTGCATCGCAAGCGGCCGTGCTGTCTAGGTCGCCATCTATGGAGCGGGACACGCCCCGCTGGTCTACCCCGTTGATGGGTGCGCCACTGCAAGCGGCGGCTAGGGCAATGTCTATGGCGGGGCTACCCGAAACAAGCGCATGGGTAAGGGTGGGACCGCCGTTGTTGGCGAGGGTGGGGTTGAGAATGTTAGCCAAATCGGTGGGGGTTGTGCCATCACTAGTGGCGTTGATGTCGGTTGCCCCCGGCGTAAAGCCACTAAAGGCTTGGGCGTTGGTTAACCCACTGTGACCAAAGACGTTATGGTCATTGGCGTTGACCGTACCAGCATCATTATTGTGAATTTCTGCGCTAGAAGAGGCCGTATTGCCAGAAACAATTGTACGGATGAGGTTGGTCGTGCTTGCAAAGTTGAAGATACCGCCGCCACTGCCGCTGGGGGCTGAATTACCGCTAACGGTGCTGTTGTTCAGGGTGATCGTGTCCCCCCCGTAGTTGGCGATACCGCCGCCGCCCGCGATGGCGGCGGAATTACCGCTGACGGTGCTGTTATTTAGGGTGGTCGTGCCGTAGCGGTTGGTGATACCGCCGCCACTATCGGGGCTTATGTTACCGCTGACGGTGCTGTTGTTCAGGGTGGTCGTGCCCTCGAAGTTGTGGATACCGCCGCCGCCACTACCGTAGGCTTCATTACCGCTGATAGTGCTGTTGTTTAGGGTGATCGTGCCCCCGTCGTAGTTGACGATACCGCCACTGCCGTAGCCTTTATTATTGCTGACGGTGCTGCCGTTCAGGGTGGTCGTACCCCCGTTGTTCAAGATACCGCCGCCACTCCACATTGGGGATTCATTACCGCTGACGGTGCTGTTGTTCAGGGTGATTGTGCCGAAGTTGAGGATACCGCCGCCGCCGGGGTTGCCTACATTACCACCCGTAATAGTGGCGTTGTTCAGCGTCAGGTTGCCACCCAAATTTACCCTGATGATACGCATATCGGGCGCGATGTTATCTCGTTGAATGGTAGCGCCGTTGGCCTCAATCGTTATGTTGCTGGTGATGTTGGGCAAGGCGCTACCTGTGCCGTAGGCGGTAGTGTAATTGTAGCTATTGCCCGCCAGTACAATGATGTCGGCGCCAGCACTGCCGGAATCGCAGTCAGCATGGGCAGCGGCGCCGTCGTTGGCATTGATGATGGCCTCGACGAGGGAGCATTGGCCGTCTATGGCAATGCCAGTCCCGGCCGCACCAGGGTCTACGGTAATGGTGGCGGCGTGGGCAGGGGTTTGGCTCAGGGCCAGTATCAGGGCGGCCGTGCTGAGGCCAACGCCCAGTTGGCGGCGCACCTTGCGGGGCGCGGTCAACAGTTGGTGGTAAATCTGGGCGAAACGGGGAAACAGTTGGTTCCCCTTTTGCAGGAGGAGGGCGGCGAACCACGGCCGTGTTTTCACCTCGGCCTGGACTGCTTTCTGCCACGCTTGGACAACTTCAGTTTCATTTTGCTTTTTCATCAGGGTTTCTCCATGAGGGTAGATAGAAAAAGACCTCAAAGGTTTTAGAAACCTTTGAGGTCTGGCTAGCAGATTATGTAGTTGGGCGGCGGAGCCAGAGCCACGCGCCGCTGAGGAGGGTGAGCAGGGTAGCCAGCAGGGGAATGTATGCGTTCTGGCTGGGGGTGCTGGTTTGGGTGTGGAGGTTGGTCACGGCCGTGGGCGTTTCCGACGACTCTCCCTCATGCGCCCCGATGTCACAGGCCGTGCCGCCGCGACCATCGCCGGGAACGACTTCGCCAGCCCGCACTGCGCCTCGCTGGTCTACGCTTGTACCGCCTACACAGCCGTTTGTGCCATCGGGAATGGCGTCCACGGCCGCGCCTGACGCATTCAACGCATGAACCAACGTGTCCCCCCCCTGATTACTCAACGTCGCCGATACCACCGTGCTAAATAGCGTCGCTTGATCGGCGACCGTTTGATCGGTTGTGCCGTTATCGGTGCAACCCGCCCCAGCGATGAACAGGTTGTACCCGCCCGACGTTTGCACTAGAGACCCCGGAAGATGCGTCGCGCTGTTGCGGCACTCATTGCCACCCGCCGCGCCATTGCCCGCAATGAGGCTGTTTTGGTAGCTGAAGGAAGAGGTGACGTTGCTGACATGAGCGTCACTGCCCGTCGCCCGCTCTTGGTTGACGGCGTGGCCGTTGCCACTGGTGGCGTTGTTGTTGATGACACTCACATGGTTGAACAAAATGGCACTATTGGTGGAACCGGTAGAACCTTGCTCGATGTAGCTGGAGAAGCCGCCGCCCCCGTCCACGGCCCTGTTGCCGCTCAAAGTACTGTTTTCCACCACAATCGTATTGGTACACCGCCAGCAATTAACGGCAATGCCCCCGCCCAAACCTATGTTATACACCGAATTGCTAGCGACCAATGTTTGGCGAATGGTCACATTGCTACTGCTCTGGATGAACAGTCCCCCCCCACCTTGCTCTCCATAAGTAAAGGTTCCCGAAGCGGCATAAACTTCATTGTTATGGATGCGGCTTTGGCTAACCACGGCCGTGGTGTTCACTAAATACAGTCCCCCTCCCTGCCAGTCAGCACTGTTGCCAGAAATCTCACTGCCCGTCATAGTCAGGGTAGCATTACTTTGCATAGCGATACCGCCCCCTGGCCCCTGGGCGTAATTGTCCGCTATGCGACTGTCAGAGATAAGCAAAGAGATGTTGTTGGCGACATAGACCCCCCCCCCATATCCTCGTGGCAGGCCTTCTATTGTCTGAGCGCTGACCCTGTTATCATAAATCTCACTCTGGTTTATCGCCAATGTGCCATTAGCCGCCATCACCCCACCCCCATGCGAGTTAGTACCCTACCCGAAGCGACGTTGTCGTAGATAGCGCTGTTGTTAATCGTCACATCTCCCCCATCACTGGCCAACGCCCCGCCCCGCACTTCTGCTGATGTGCCCGACGACACCTCATTGCCAAAGAGCGTGACATTGTTCAGGGTCAAGTTAGCATTGGTGTTCAGAATAGCCCCCCCACCGTCGCTCCCAAACTGCGCCCCGCCCAAACCGCTGGCGTTGCCGTTGGTGATGCTCAGGTTTTCGATGAGAACGGCGATATTGCCGTTGATGCGTAATCCCCGGCCGCTATTATCCCCATCAATTATGGTTGGATTAGCGATGGGGTCAGAATTAACCCAGTCTGCCTCAGTGTAGCCGCCGCGTAGGGTCACATCTTGGGCGATGTAGCCGACTTGGGGCGTGCCGTTGACTGTTTCCACCTGGTCGCATACCCCGGCCACGCGCACCGTGTCGCCGTTACTGGCCGCGTCTAAGGCCGCTTGCAGGCGAATATAAACCACGCCGTTGCTATCGGGACGGGCAAGACAGGTTTTGACGTTAAAAGTGGCTTGGCTGGTTTTAATTTGGGAGAGGGTGGTGGCGGTGAACACGGCCGTGTTTATCACCTCACTCCCCGCACTGGCCGTCACCGTCACAGGGAACGTCACCGTCAAACTTTCCCCACCAGCCAGGCTGATATCCGTCACAATTTCAGGGAATGTGCCCACTGTGCCTGCACTCATAGGGTCAAGCGTGACACTGCCCGCCAGCATGACCCCAGCCGGGAGCGTATCAGAGAGAATGCCCCCACTCAGCGGCGTACCCAGCGGGTTAATGACCAACAAGGTGTAGGTCACCACCTCCCCTACCTCGGGGTTGATGTTGCTGACCCGTTTCTGGGTAGAAACGGCCAGTTGGAACGCCCCCGCATCACAAATGGCAGGTGTGCGCGGTTCTCCCCGCTGGTCGGTTGCGGGACAATCAGCCGCATTGGCCAAACCAACCGCCACACTGGTGGGGTAGAGGGCATGGGTGGGGGTCGCGCCGCCGTTATCGGCCAACGTCATCAGCAAATCGGTGAAGAGATCGTCACTAAACAGCACGTCCGTGCCCTGGGCAATCCCCGCGCAATCATCGCCCAAAACGTTATGCCCCGCCGAAGCCATGGCAGAGTCGCAGTTGGCATCTTCTCGGCTGGGTGGGAATCCAAGAACTCTAATGTAATTACCGGCGACGATGCTATTGGCGACTTCGCCCGCTAATACGGGGCCGCGATTGTTGACAATGGTGCTAAATGTCACCGAGAGGGTTCCCGTACTGCTGATAACCCCACCAGCGCCATTACTCCCGCTCCAGTTGGTGCTGATGGTGCTATTGTGCAGATAGGTGTGGGAGCCAGTCGCGCCATAAATGGCCGCGCCAATATCGGCGTAGTTATCGATAAGGGTGTTGTGGGTCACGGTCAGGTGGCTGGCGTTGTAGATGGCCCCGCCGAGGCCGCCTGAGTACGCCTCGTTTTCGCTGAGGATGAGTTGGTGGAGCGTTACCTCGGCCGTGTTTGTAATAAACACGCCCCCCCCATACCCAGCGACAGACCCCCGCTGAATGGTCAGACTATCTACCACTACATTGATGGGTGTGGTTGGACTAATAACCAGACCACGGCCGTTCCAATCCGCATTAATGACCGACGGGTGGGCGATGGGGTCAGAAACCAGCCAATTGGCGGTCGTATACCCGCCCTGAATGGTCACGGAGCGGGTGATGTACCCCACTTGCGTCAAGCCGTTGACGGTGCTAGTTACCGAGCAGGTTCCCGCTACTTTAAGCAGGTCGTCCTCGTCGGCGGCGTTGAGGGCAGATTGTAGATCAGTGTAATCGGTGCTGGTGCTATCTACCCGCACTGTGCAACCCGGTGGTAGCGCGGCTTGCACGGCCGTGGGGAGCAAAAACACGGCCGTGGCCATTCCCCCTAACAAAAAAGCCCAAAACAATACCAGAAAAAACGCTCTCGATTTAGACATCTTCTTTATTCCTTTTCGTGTTCGTGATTAGGAGTTAGGTGCCCCGTCTGGTTCACCCATCTGCTGATATAAAAAAGCCAACAATAAATCCAGTTCCGCAAAGCCATATTGGTCACCTGTATTCACATCTTGCGCCATAAAACGCCATCCTCCCGCCTGCTCCTCCCGCCAACAGCGTATCAGCAGGGCGCGGTAGACAGATGCGGGTGCGGACGAGTCTGCTTCGGGTAGGGTAACAGCGTCAATAGATTCTTGTTGATGTGGGTTAAGTGGCATAAAATCAGTTTACATCACGGCCGTGAACCAAACGTGAACTAGCTTTCACCAACCACCAAATCACGGCTCTTGGGAATTCACAGGGACAATTAGCAACCCTCTTTGCTGAACAGATCACATCCAAAAAAGCTCCATGATACATAACAGATGATCCTGTAAACAACCCGACAACTACCCCGTCATCACCTAAACCCGCCAACAAACAAAACAAACAGAAACAGGCATGTTAACTGTCATTACGCTGGGTTCCCTAGAGCTACACCTTAACGACCAGCCCCTGCATTTTAGGATGAGCAAGGCGGCCGTTCTGCTCATTTATCTGATGCGTGAGGCAGACAAACCCCACGGCCGTGAACAGCTCGCCACCCTCCTCTGGCCCGAAGAAACCGACCATAAAAGTCGGGAAAACTTCCGCCAAGCCCTCTACCAAATCCGCCGCGCCCTCGGCGACCACGCCCCTACCTACCTTCAGGTCAGCCAAAGCACGGTTCAATTTTTGGCCGAAGCCCCCCATGCGCTAGACGCCAATCAATTTGAGCAAGCGGTGCAGACCCAAGCGTGGACAGCGGCGGCCAGCCTTTACCTTGGGGAATTTTTGCCCACCTTTTACCCAAGCAATATGCAAGAATTGGCCGAATGGCAATTGATGACGCGGGAGCATCTGCACCAGTTGGCCGTGCAAACCTTCACCCAGTTAGCCCGTCAAAACGAGGTCAGCGACCCGCTGGAAGCAAGGCAATATGCTCGCCGCCTGCTGGCCCTCGAGCCGTGGTCAGAAGCGGGGCATCGCTTGCTGATGCGCTGTGGGGCACGGCTGGGAAATATTCATGAGGCGTTGGCCCAATACGAGCAGTGCGCCACGATTCTAGCCGAGCAGTTGGGCGCGTCCCCTACCCTCAAAACAACCACCCTCTACGAACAAATTCGGGATGGCCGCTGGCAAACGGCGACGCCCCCCGTCGCTGCCCCCAGCCAGAACCAGCTACCCGCCAACCTCACTCCGCTCATCGGTCGGGAAGAGGAGCTAGCCGATTTGCGCCAGTTTTTGACCCAGCCTGAGTGCCGCTTACTGACTATCACGGGGGTGGGGGGGATTGGCAAAACGAAACTGTTGCTTAATTTGGGTTGGGCGTGCCACCATGCCCAGCAATATGCGGGTGGCGTGCTGTTCGCCTCGCTGGCTGAATTGGAACCACATACGGCTGAACCTGTGGCGATGCAAATCACCCATTATCTGGTGTCCCAACTGATTTCGTCTGTAGACGAAACGAGTACCGCCACGGCCGTGGAACTTTTGCAAGAGGCTTGGCACGGCCGTGAGCCACGCCTCCTCCTCCTCGATAACTGGGAACATTTACTCGAAGGCGCCACCCTCCTCACCGATTTACTCGCTAGCCTGCCCCAACTCACCATCGTCACCACCTCCCGCGTGCCGCTCAACCTGTATGGGGAATGGCTCTACCCTCTGCATGGCCTATCCGCCACCGCCGAAAAGGGAGCCGTCCAGCTATTTGCCCAAGCGGCGCGGCGGGTACAACCCCACTTCACCCTCGACGCGGCTTCGGCCGAGGCGGTCAACACCCTTTGCCAAGCACTTGACGGACATCCGCTGGCTTTAGAGATGGCCGCCGCCGCCCTGCGCGGCCTGACCCTGCCCGAACTGTTAGACGAAGTGACTGCCGGACTCGATATATTCACCACCAATCAGCCCAACATTCCCCGCCGCCAGCAGGATATGCGCCACCTGTTAGCCGCCTCGTGGAGACGCCTGACCGAAGGCGAGCAACCCATCTTGGCGCAGTTGTCGCTCTTCCGCCAACCGTTTAGCGTGGCGGCGGCGCAAGCGGTGACGGGCGCGCGGGTGTGGCAAATGGCGACCATTGTGGCGCAGGCGTGGTTGCGCCGCACGGCCGAGGGGCGTTATCAATCCCATGAACTGCTCCGCCATTTTGGCCGCGAGCAATTGGCCCAAAACCCCGCTCTTGAACAAGCCGCTAAGAAAAAATACACCCATTACCATCTGCAATGGCTGGCCGATTGGGCGCACAAGCCGTTGACTAACTCTATGCTGACCGAACTCACCAGTTGTTGGGCAGATATAATCTTGTCGTGGGGGGAGGGCATTCACCAACAGATATGGTCTGAATTGGAGGAGGCGATTCCGACGCTCAGTGCGTTTTATGAGTACAAGGGGTTGTTGGGGGAGGGAATTGAGTGGCTGGCGGGGGCGGTAAAGCAGGTACACACGGCCGTGGTTAACGCTGGCGCAGACGCTCCCATCCCCGCCGCCGCCCAACGCGTCCACGCCCTCCTGCTCATCGCCCAAGCCAACCTGCGTAACATCCAAGTCCGATCCGCGCCCGTGCCCGACCTCATGGCCGAAGCTATCGCCATCGCCGAAAGATTAGCCGACGATAATCTACTTTTCTCAGCTAAAATAGCTTTGGCGCATGGATTGGCGCGTTTGGGGCAACTGACCGAAAGCATCGAGATAGGGTTGGCCTTATTGCCCCCCAACAACCCCGCCCCCTCCCCCCTCCAGCAGGCTCATTTGTGGACCATGATAGGCATAACGTATGGAGAGCTGGGGGAGTGGCCTCTCTCGAACAAATATTTGCGCCAAGCTGTGACTTATTATGAGGTACAAGAACTGGTGATGCAGGCCGCTACGGTGCGCCACAATTTGGCTCTGACTTTGTTGCAACAGGGTGAGTTGGGGACGGCGCGGCGGCTCTTTGTGCAAAACGCGCTGTTTTGGCGACAACACCCCTCACCCTCCCATAAAGCTAGCACCTATGAGGGACTGGGGGTGGTCTGGTTGCGCTTGGAGCGGCTGGCCTTGGCCGAGCGGTATTTAAGACGGGCAAAAAGAATGTATGAACAGTTGGGAGATAAGGATGGGTTGGCCTATGTGGCGTTTTATCAGGGACGGGTGGCGTTGGCGCGGGAGTCATGGGGGCAGGCGGAGCAATTATTTCTTCACTCTGCTGAGTTGCGGCAAGCGATGAATATGTCCTATGTGTTGGCGCAACCGTGGGCGGGGGTGGCCTTGGCGGCGTGGCGGGAGGGAAACACGGCCGTGGCCCAAACCTACTTCGACAAAGCCCTGCCCGCCGTCTTAGCCAGTGAGGTAAAGGGGGAAGAGATTGCGTGGGTGTATAAAGTGATGGCTGAGTTGGCGCAGGAAATGGGACATCCACAGGCGCAGGAGATTGTGGCGGCAGGGCTGGAGCAATGTGAAAAGTGACCTGTAAAAAGTGAGAAGCCATTTGCATACTAATTACGGAATGTCAAAAAGCCCCGCTGAGACACAATCACTCAGCGGGGCTTTTTTGTTGAAAATTGGGCAAATTGCCTAATTAGGACTTGACAGAACGGGCAAATATTTGTAAAGTTTTCACATAGGCGAACGTTCGCCTAATTGACAGGTTAATTAGCTGAACGCTTACGAAATGTGAGTTAGTGAGAAATTATGGCACGTGTAACGCTCAAAGATGTTGCCCATAAGGCTGGGGTTAGCTACCAAACGGTCTCCAAAGTTTTGCGGAACAAAAGCAACGTTTCGTCCGACACGGAAGCGCGGATTCACACGGCCGTGGCTGAATTAGGCTACAAACCCAACATTAGTGCCCGTAATCTGCGCACCCAATCCAGCAACCTTATTGGCTATGCGTGGCGGCGGGCAAGCAGTGAAAACAGCCACCCCATTTTGGACATTTTTCTAGCCAGTACCGCCTTGGCTGTCGAAAGTAAGGGGTTTCATTTGCTAACTTTCTTGATTGGGGATGATGCCCACCTAGACACGGCCGCGTACAACAACCTCTACGCCAAACGACAAGTGGAAGGGTTTGTCTTGGCTGACACCAACTACAACGACCCCCGCATCGCGTTCCTCATCGAGCAAGACATTCCCTTTGTCAGTTTTGGTCAAGCCAATTCCGCGTGGGAGTTTTGCTGGGTCGATGTGAACAATGAAGACGGCATGCGCCAAGTGGCTCAACATCTATTAGACCAGAACCATGAACGGCTCGCTTTACTGTCTTGGCCAGCGGGGTCTCAGGCAGGCTATTTTCGGGAGCAAGGGTTTATGCAAACGGTGACGGCGGCGGGGATTCCTGCTGAGCAAGTGACGCTTTTGCGGGGTGATAACAACGTGCGCTATGGTAACCAAGCTGTTCAGCAGTTATTGGCGATGCCCCCCGCGCAGAGACCCACGGCCGTGGCTTGTGTCGCCGATACGATTGCGATTGGGGTCATGAACGCCCTGACAGCGGCTGGTTACACAGTCGGGCAGGATATCGCCGTAACAGGGTATGACAACATGCCCATGGCTGAATTTTTGTATCCGCCCTTAACGAGTGTGCGCCAGCCTATCGCCGCCGTCGGGCAGAAATTGGTCGAACTTCTCTTCCAGCAAATCAACGATGAACCCATTGAAAAAAAAGGCATTTTGCTCTCGCCCCAACTCATCGTGCGTGAATCAAGCGGGTAAACAAGCTTAGGACTTACGCAGTTACACCCTCACCCCAGCCCTCTCCCTGAGGGAGAGGGGGCCAGTCCTCCTCTCTTTGGGGAG
>JBGTIZ010000310.1:0-4020 GCA_041745395.1 Promineifilaceae bacterium (SeqCode)
GCGTTTGTCTAACAAGTTGGGTACTAATGAAGCTGTTCACCCTCCCTCGTGAGAGGGCTTTGACTTAGCTTCCCAAAATATAGGAGGGGGGTTCACCATTCTAACTGAGCAGACATAGTCGAGGTGTCAGAGATGATGTTGACGATTGAGTATCCCGAGGGGTTAGAAACGGCCGTGGGCACAACCCCGTCCGAGTTGGAAGCCCAAATCCGCCTCATGGCGGCTCTGAAAATGTTTGAGTTGGGCAAGCTGTCATCGGGCAAGGCGGCGCAGTTGGCGGGGATGCCGCGTGTGCTGTTTTTTGAGATGTGTGGTCGGTATCAGGTTCCGCTTGTGAATTATTCGCCTGAGGAGTTGGAGGAGGAGTTTCGCTTGGACACGGCCGTGTGGCAGGCAAAAGAATGAACATCATTACCAACACAGGTCCGCTCATTATATGGATGGCGAAGATTTACGCCAAAAATTGTACACTCGAATAAAAATCAATCTGTTGACATAATGCGGTAATCAGGTCAAAAACAAGCTGACTTGCCGAAAAATATGGCTGAAATTCGTTTTTTGCCAAAAAATGGTCGAAAGGTCAGAGTTATCTGAGTTTTTTTATAATTATTCGATGTGACATGTTGATTGCCAAGATGAAAACATTACTTCGCAAGGCACGTCTAGGAATTGAAAGCTATGAAAAGGTTAGCTCTGCTAAAAGGCAAATATATTCTATTAGCACTGATAATCTTATTGTTACCACAGATGTCTTGTTGTCAAAGCTTTATAGAGCGAGAAAAATCAGATGAACCTATTGTAGAGCCGTTACCAGACTATTTATTATGGGTGTACCCTAACGTAGGCGCAAAAATCGAGTCAGACGTTTATATGTCTGATGTGGAAACTACAAACAGACCAATACCAAACTCTGTATGCATTATTCTTTCGCCTGCATCTTTAATAGAATCAACAGAAAAGGATCTGGGCATAGATGAATACCTGTCGAGAAGCAAGCTCATTATTGATGGGGAGATCATGGGTGCGAATCAACTAGACTTCATTAGTGATGGATTAGATGTTCAAACACATCTGGAAATCGATGAAGATACAGGAGATGTTTTGGGAATACAGCACACAAATAATGTGGGACCTTATACCTTGTGCTGGCTTACTAACGACTTAGATATAGGCTTACATACAGTTCACTATGAATATATTAAACCATCTGGTGCTAAGGAATCCTATAGGTGGGTATTCCGAATAACAAAATAGCTTCTGTAAAGAAACCTTAATACAGCATAACAAAAGTTTTGCCCACCCAGTGCCCGACTATGAATGGTCGGGCTACGTGGCCACGCCCCGCTGGGGCTAAAGAATATTTACACTCATTCCCAAGAGTATTCCACTTAGATGAATTTATCTCGACAAGCACGATATAGATTATCGTAGTACAGATTACTAACCGTTCTCGTCGTGGCGCTAGCCTTGGCCTTAACCCTCATCCCCCCACCCGACAAATGCCACTTGGGGATGTCTGATGAAAGTGGTGGAGGCTAGAGGCTTTGGTGGCATTTCCCCGGCATTGGGAAAGTGCCGGGGAAGGTTAGTCGGTGGGTCGGAGGCGTTATTCCCCATACGGGAACCAATAATCCTTTATGCCCCCCTCCACATCCCAATGCACATGCTTGACCTCATAAAACTGATCCAGCCCCTCCTGCCCTAGCTCCCGACCGCCCCCCGTCATCTTCCTCCCCCCAAACGGCCCCGCGAAATTATCGGTCAGCGGGTCATTGATCCAAATTGTGCCCGCCTTCACCTCTTCAAAAAACCGTTTGACCAGCCGCGCATCATGCGTCATGAGCGACGCGCCGAGGCCGTAGCGCGTATCGTTGGCGAGGGCAATCGCTTCGTCAAAATCTTTGTACGGCATGAGCGGCAACACTGGGCCAAAGGTTTCGTCCCGCATAATTTCCATGCTGTGGTCGACGTTGATCATGACGGCTGGCTCGAGGAAGAACCCTTTTTCGAGATGACGCGGCCGTGTGCCTCCCACCAGAACTTGCCCACCCGCCCGCTGGGTCTCTTGGATAACCCGCTCCACGTTTTGGCGGAAATGATCGCGCAAAAGCGGCCCCATATCCGTTTGGCGGTCTAGCCCGTTGCCCAGCCGCAGTTGCCCCACAAAATCAGCCAGCTCTTCGCTGAAGCGGCCAAAGAGGCTTTCGTGGACGTAGATGCGTTCGCTACTGGTGCAAACTTGGCCGCTGTTGAGCAGGCCGGCGTAGGCAGTGGCGCGCACGGCCGTGGTCAAATCCACATCGGGCGCAACGACCAGCGGGTCTTTCCCCCCTAGCTCCAAATGCAACTTCTTCATCATTGGCGCGGCAATGCTGGCGATGCGTTGCCCCGTCGCTACCGACCCCGTGAAGGCAATTAGGGGTACATCGGGATGCTTGACCAGCGGCTCGCCCACCTCCGCGCCGTAGCCTGTAACCACGTTGACCACGCCCGGTGGCAGGTGGTCGCAGGCTAATTCTATCAGGCGCAAAGTGGTCAGCGGCGTGTATTCGGACGGCTTGATGACCAGCGTGTTGCCCGCCGCGAGGGCGGGAGCCATTTTCCACGCCAGCAGGAGTAAAGGGTAGTTCCACGGCACGATGGCCGCCACGACGCCGTATGGCTCTTTGATGACGAAGTTTAGCTGGGCGGGGTCACCGGGGGGGATAAAACGACCCCGTTCGTGTCGCCCTAGCTCGGCATAATAATGAAAGGTGTCGTAAGCCCAGAAGACCTCTTCTTCGTTTTCGACCCACGGTTTGCCTTGTTCTTGGGTCAGTAACTCGATGAGTTCTTCTTGGTTGGCTTGAATTTTGTTGGCGACTTCGTGCAGGAGTCCCGCTCGTTCCCAAGCGGGCGTTTTTGACCAAGCGGGGAAGGCGGCTTTGGCGGCGTCCACGGCCGTGTGTGCGTCCACGGCCGTGCCGCGTGGCACCACATCCAGCACCTCTTCCGTGGCTGGATTCAATATTTCAATCATTTCGGTGGCCTGGCCCATCGTCCACTGGCCGTTGATAAGCATTTTGTCCGTCATAAGTCAAAACCTCTTGTTTGGGAGTGCTGAGCGATGAGCGATGAGTGGGCGGGTGTATCAAACCGTAACCTGTCATTGTGTACCCTATCAAAGAATTGAACGAGGTCAGACCGCGCACTCATCCTCAGCGACCAACCTCTTACTCATCGCTCGTTACTCATCGCTCAGCACTTTTCTTTTTATTTTTGCGAAAACGGTGATATATTTGCCATCTGTTTACGAATATCGTAAAATGCGCCGCATTCTCATACGTTTATCAAATGTACCAGATGGACAACCTCGATTACAACATTTTAACCCAGTTGCAGGAAGATGGTCGTAAGCCGTTCACCGAAATCGCCAAAGTATTGGGCGTGACGGAGGGCACGGTGCGTAACCGTGTCGCCAAGCTGACCACGGACGGCACGGTGAAGCTGATTGGTCTGGTGGACCCGCATCGAGTAGGGTTTGACGCGCCCGCGCTGATTTGGGTGAAGGTGCGGCCGGGGTTTTTGGACACGGCCGTGGA
The DNA here is from genome assembly GCA_041745395.1 of Promineifilaceae bacterium (SeqCode). Classification (GTDB taxonomy): domain Bacteria; phylum Chloroflexota; class Anaerolineae; order Promineifilales; family Promineifilaceae; genus Hadersleviella. The sequence goes on from JBGTIZ010000310.1 coordinate 3,582, forward strand.
AGCCATCGCCGAATTTCCCGAAGTCAGCTACCTGCTCCTCGTCGCCGGCGAATACGATCTCATGGTGGAAGTGATGTGCCCCGACCGCGAACACCTCATGAACCTCATCACCGAACGACTACACCACGTCGCTGGCGTCGAACACACCCACACCACCTTTATCCTCCACGTCTATAAAGTTGTCCAGCCAGATTTGAAGCTGGTTTTGCCCGAACCAGTGCGCTGAGGCGCCACTCATCGCTCAATGTCATTAAGTTAAGACCTGATATGTTTCGAGCCACGAGCCACGAATGACACGAATAGAGTTGTTCCTGATTAAAAAATCGGGTAAATTCCAGTCAAAAACTGGAGTAGCCCAATGAGTTTAGCCATACGTGATGATCGCCAAATGCGTGCCTTAACAGGCGTGTCCATAAGCCAGTTCGACATTTTATTAGCT
>JBGTIZ010000311.1:0-5596 GCA_041745395.1 Promineifilaceae bacterium (SeqCode)
GGGGGGCCCCCCCCCCCCGACGAAGCCAGTTATTACCGAATTAATTTTTAATCTGCAAGAGGGAGAGGGAGCCAGTTCCCCTCTCCTTTGGGGAGAGAGGTTAGGGGTGAGGGGCTTTTTTTTACCCAAATAGTTTCTTAATCTCCAAAAGTTCCTTCGAGAAATTTAGTTCCTTTACTCCGCTGGAAACATCGGTGGCCGGGGGTCGTTGGCATGTTCCACGCTGACATATTCCTGATACAGCGTCTGGATTCCTTCCTCTTCCCCAATAATAATAATTCTGTCCTCCGCCTCTAGGGTTAAGTTCCCATCGGGCACAATCTCTTGCTCGTTCCGACGCACCAGAGCGACCAACACTCCCTCTGGCCAAGCCACGTCACGCAAGGCACGGCCGATAAGCTCTTCCGTTTTGTGCCCAGGGGTCAGCCACAGGGTCAGCAACTGTTCCGTGTGGAGCAAGATTTCTTTTAATTCGTGCCAATCGTCAGCCCCTAACCAATCCTTGATAAACCCCTCTTCTTCCACTTGGTAAGATAGCTCCGCCAGCAGGCGCAAATGTCGCCCCGCTTCATTCAGGGGGCTAATTACAAAGAAGAGAGCGTTAACATCAACCTCTTGTTTTTGCCCATCGACATCACACAGCACGGCAATACCTTCTTGGGCACGCACAATGACCAACTCCGTATGGGTAGCACTGGCTAACCGCGCATTGGGCAGAGCGGCGCGGTCTCCAATCAGCGTAACCCCACGCTCCAAGCTCTCTAAAAAGAGGCTGACATCTTCGGTAATCACTTGCGGGTCAGTTTGAGAGAAAAGATGAATCGCTTCGGTGGCGACTTCGTCTAGGGTCGTCCGTTTCTTGAGGTCAATGACGCCCGCCCGCGCTACCATTTCTGAAAAGAGGTCTTCGGTACGCACCCCTTTTTCCTGCATAATCTGACGCAGTTCCTGTTCAATAGTAGTGCTTCGTCGTTCGCCCAGCCGCGAAAACCAGTGGAAGATAGCACCATGCCGCTGGACTTGCTTACGGCCGTAGTAGAAATACCATATGACTGAGGCGGTCACAACAAGCATGGTCAGCGCGAGGGCTTCCGCACCGATGTAGGAGAGCAGAAAAACGGAGGCGAGAATACCCCCTACTTGGGTAAAGGGATAAAGTGGGGAGCGAAAAACGGGGTCGTAATATTCGATTTTGCTTTCACGCATGACGATGACGGCGACGTTGACCAGCATGAAAACGATGAGCTGAAATGAACTGGCAACTTTGGCAATGGCTGACTCATCCAAGACCAAAATGACAAACATCATCAAGCCCGAAGTAATAAGAATGGAATTGAGGGGTGTACCGCGCCCACTAATTTTGGCAAGGAAACGGGGCAAGAGACGATCTCGTCCCATTGCCAACGGGTAACGTGAGGCGGCCAAAATACCAGCGTTGCCCGTAGAGGCAAAGGCGGCTGCGGCGCTAATCACCACCAAAATCACGCCGATTTGGCCGGGCAAGAACCCCAGGGCAACTTCGGCCGCATCCGCCACGGGGGTGAGACTGCTGTGCAGGATGTCAGCGGGGAGTAGAAGGGTCATCATGGCGATGCCGATAACATAAATAATGGTAGTTGAAATAATGGAGAGCATCATGCCCAGGGGGATGTTCCGTCCAGGGTCTACAATTTCTTCAGAAACACTGGCGATTTTGGTTAGTCCAGCATAAGAGACAAAAACGAAACCGACGGTTCCCAGAAAGCCGCTAAGCCCACCGTTGAAGAAGGTGACGCCAGGCTCAGTCACGGCCGTGTCCGCACCTGTCCCAATCATCACCAATCCACCAACGATAAAGAAACCCATCACCGCCACCAGCACGGTCACCAACACCCGCTGAATCGTTGTGCTTTCTTTGGCACCGATAATATTAAGCAAGGTAAACAGCACCGTAAAACCAATCGCCACGGGGCGAATGTCATCTAGTTGCACAAACAGAGCCAGATAAGCTCCCATACCAATCAGGGCAAACGCACTTTTCAGCGCGAGCGCGAGGTATGTGCCAATGCCGCCCACCGTGCCGATGAGTGGCCCCATGGCTCGGTCGAGGAAGAAATAATCCCCACCTGCGCGGGGCATGGCCGTGGCTAGCTCCGCCATGCTGAACATGGCGGGGAGCATGAGAATCCCAGCCACGAGATAAGCCAAAGCAACAGATGGCCCCGTTTGGGCCGCCGCGAGGCCTGGTAACAAGAAAAAGCCAGAGCTAAACATGGCTCCCGTGCAAATAGCATACACGTCAAATAGACCCAATGATTTTTTGAGTTTAGACTTTCCTTTCATATCTACTTTCTCCTGATTGTTGAACTTGTATTGATGGGCTGTTTCCGTTCTGGCCGTTACCGGAGCTTGGCGAAGGGTACTGGTGGGTTGCGACAGTCTCAACCCTTGCAGAACAGAATGGTTACATGAGGATTACATTTTACGTACCCTAAAGCAGAGGCTTTTTTAGCGGGTAACTGTTGAAATGATGTTTGTTGGGTAGTTATTGTATCTATTCTGTAAGATTCTGGGAACTTGATGAGAGGATGCTTGGCTGGACGTAAACGACGGGTAAAAAGGATTGTACCCCACGGCCGTGTGTGTCAAAATGAAATTGCTCCCAACCGCATAGGGAACCATTCTCCCCCCCCTTTTTATAATGGTTCCCTATGCACCCCCTCCGGGGCGACTGGTTACCCTCCTGGCCAGTCGCCCCATTTTTTTGCCCCCCACTCGCTACTCATCGCTCAGCACTTCTAAACCCATTGCCACACATTACACGCCATGCTGATGCCGCCGCCCGAGGCGATGAAGAGAACGTGGTCACCGGGTTTTGGCCCACGGCCGTGTTCCAGCGCATCATCCAGCGCCATCGGCACACAGGCGGAACCCGTGTACCCCCATTTGTCCATAATCCAGTGCGTCTTTTCTAGCGGCTGGCCGATGATGCCCATGATTTCTTTAATCGTGTTGACGTTGAGCTGAGTCATCACAAAAAAATCAATGTCGTCTACGGTGAGACCAGCCGCCTGCACCGTGTCATAGATGAGCGGCGGCCAATTTTCGGCGTTAAACGTGGGGGGGAACCGTTTGACAAACTGCACGCGGGGGATGCCGTTATTCACGGCCGTGTCCTCTTTGGGCTTGACCGTCCCCCCCGCATAAATCCCCAACGCATCAAAATGCTCCCCAAAAGCGCGACGCTTGCCCGCCAAAAAGCCGGGCGTATCGCTCGCGCCAATCACGGCCGCGCCCGCCCCATCCGCAAACAGCGTACAGGTTTTGTGGTCGGTGTAATCCACAAAGCGGGTCATGCCATACGCACCGATGACCAGCACATAGTCGAGGTCGGGGTCGGTCATGATGTGTCGCGCGGCCGTGTCCACGGCCGACACCCAGCCCGAGCAGGCACTGTTGACATCAAAGACGCCCGCGTTTTTCGCGCCGAGTTTATATTGCACGACCACGGCCGTGGCTGGACTAATATAGTCGGGCGTATCGGTGGCGACGATAATCAATCCCACCTCTTCAGGACGAATGCCCGCCCGCGCCAGAGCCTGTTGCCCAGCGGCGGTACACAAATCACTCGTCGCCTGCTCCGGCGCCATCACATGCCGCTCCCGAATGCCCACATTTTCCACCAGCCACTCGTCCACATCCCGCCCCAGCAGGTTATTAAAGTATTGATTGTCCAACATTTTTTCCGGCACATAACGGCCGGTACTGAGTATTTTGGCGTAACGCATTGTAAGTGTCATGTTTCACGTTTCACGTGTCATGTGCCTATATCCAGCGAGGTTGGTTAAAAGCCACCTGACACTTGATACATGACACATGACCCTTTGAAAAATCACGTTCCAATCACCAACCCACCATCCACGCGCAGGGTTTGTCCCGAGATGAAGCTGGCTTCGTCGGAGGCGAGGAAAAGGTAGGCGCGGGCGATGTCTTCGGGCGTGCCTGCCCGACCTAGCGGGGTGTGATCCACCATACCTTGGTACACTTTTTCGGGCATTTGGGCCGTCATGGCCGTAGCGATGAAGCCGGGTGCGACCGCATTGGCGCGAATACCGTACCGCCCCAGCTCCCGCGCCCATACTTTGGTCATGCCGACCACGCCCGCCTTGGTGGCAACGTAATTAGTCTGCCCAAAGTTGCCGTCGAGGCCAACCACGCTGGACGCGCTAAGAATAACGCCGCTCCCCTGCTGAATCATGAAGGGGGCAACGGCTTGGGTGCAGTTGAACACCCCTTTGAGGTTGACGTCCATGACCAAATCAAAGTCCGCTTCGGGCATTTGTTTGACGAGTTTGCCCTCTTTGACTTTGACCAGCGTGCCGTCGCGGGTGATGCCGGCGTTGTTGACCAGCACATCTATGCGGCCCAGCTTGGCGGCGACTTCGTCTACCCAACTTTGCACGGCCGTGCGGTCAGCCACATTCACAGCAAAAGAGAGGGCACGATTGCCCAGCCCCTCGGTGCTACCTGCTTCTAAATCACAAATAACCACAATCGCGCCCTCTTGGGCAAATAATTCAGCGGTAGCGCGGCCAATCCCGGCCGCCCCGCCTGTGATGAGACAAATTTTACTCTGTAAACGCATGGGAAGTTCTCCTTGAGAAGATTGGTGAAGAAGTTCAACTTTTGGGCATTAAATGGTGTGGCCTACCAGAGAAAAGTTGAACTTCTGGTTGGGCAATTAGTGTGGGTTTACTATAACGAGGGGTGGTTACAGTGGAATAACAATTTGTCTGGATACAAAAGTGATGTGCCAGATATTCCTAATGCTAGGCGGGATGAGGGTTTGTTATAATGAGCAGGATACACGCCAAGCAAACGAACCGAGGTGAATAAATGACGACCCTGACTTTGAGCGATATTTTGGATGATTTACAAGTTGCAGAGCAAAACCTGCACCGCTTTGAGCGGCGGTATTGGTTAAGCTCAGCCCATTTTTATGAATTATACAGCGAAGGATTGCTGGATGATGGTGAGCAAAGCGAGTTGTTTGCTGAATGGGCAGGTCATTATAAGCTATGGCAAAAGCGACAAAAAGCGTTACAACAGCTTTCCGCCGACCGTTTAGCCAAGTTACATGAGGGTGGACATCATTCTGTCAGCCTACAGCCTGCTGAACCATATCTGACGCTTTCATAAAGATGAACCGTTTTTCCCGTTTAGCCTATGAACAGTTGTTGTACTCTCTGGTAGAGCAATATCCAGAAGTTGTTCAAACAACCTTGCGTCTTTATACGAATAGTGCTCAGACTGCATTTGTGCGAGGAATTGTCTATTTTGGTACTGGTTTGGAACTGCGCGTCTTTGAATACCTTGATTTAAGTGATGGGGAAATTTTGGATTACAGTTATGCTGTTTATGTTGGTACTGAAAAAATACGTTGGTATGACCCACAGCCACATCCTGAAAATCCAGACCTTGCTACCACCTTTCCCCATCACTTTCACACTGCCCCTGATATTAAAAAGAACCGTCAACCAGCCCACGGTATTACTTTTACCCCACCCAATTTACCCCAGTTGATTGCCGACTGTTTGCTGTTGGGTCGAGAGTTCAA
>JBGTIZ010000312.1:0-2348 GCA_041745395.1 Promineifilaceae bacterium (SeqCode)
TTTTTGTCGCCTTGGGGAAGTTCGCCATATTGGGCGACGAAGGCGGCGCGGTCAAATGACCCGCCATGATGATACGCTTGCGAGACGGCGCGTTGGCTGAGGGAGTCGAGCTTGTTCCAGACGCGGCGGAGGTTGTCGGGATTTAGGAGTTGTTCGGCAATAACGGCAATGCGCTCCGCTTTGCGTGTGGGGGAATGGGGAGAGGACAAGAGGGGGAGGTAATTTTTCAGTTTGTCGCTGTTCCATGACGAGAGGGCTTGCTCTAGGGTGGTGCTCATTTATTGGTTGTTCTCCGTTTCTGATTTTGAATTGGGGTCATCCTGATGGCTGGCTTGGTAGGCGATGTCCACGGCCGTGTTTGTCACCGCATCATACACCCGGCTTAATGTGCGCTCGGCCGTGGGCAAAAAATCAGGCGCACCCAGTCGCTCCAGCAAGGGATACGCTTCCTCTGGCGCGTTGATGTGTAGGGTGAATTGCGCCAGTTCGGGGCCCATCTGCCAGTAGGTGTCGAGTGGGTCGGGGAGGGGGGGCGCGGGTTGGTAGGGGGGAGCCACGGCCGTGTCGGTGGCGGTTTCGGACACGGCCGTGTTTAACCCGCCCAAAATCTCATCCTGCGACCGCCCCCGCAGGCGAAACAGCAAAAACGGGTCTTCGTCAAACCGTTCCGCCAAAATATAATGCACCGCCGCCAAATGTTTACACACATCCGCCCAATCAGGGCAGTTACAGCTCTGCTTTAGCTCCTTCCGGCTGGGGAACAAATCCAGCTTCACCGCCTTAAACGCCTCTTCAATCTCCTGCGGCATCTCCCCTGCCAGCAGTTGCGCCACAAAATAAGGGCGTTCCTGCAAAGCCTCCATCACCCGCGCCCACGCTTTATCATCCAGCGGCGTCAGGGCAATCTCCACCTTATATGGTGTGGGGCGCGACCCCTGCACCTTGGCCGCAATCTGCCCCTTGCCCTCCTCCAGAGACAGCACCTGCCCCTTACGCGCATACGTCCGCCCCCGCCGCAGGCGACCACTATCCATCACCCGCTCCATTGCCCCAATCCAGCGCGTCGCCCACCAATTTTTGACAAAATCCCCCCGCTTGCTCTTGGCCTTGATGCCGTCATCTGTCTGAATAGCTTGTGTCGGTTTGTAGTACCAGCTCATGATTACTCCTTTTGGTAAGGAAGAAGGAAGAAGGAAGAGGGAAGAAAGGGCCTTCTTCCTTCTTCCCTCTACCTTTTTAATTGAACAAGCTCGCGCAAATCCGCCGTGCTCATCTCGGTCAGCCAATTTTCGCCGCCGCCGATGATGCTTTCGGCCAACGCCTTTTTCTCCTCTATCATGGCGTCGATGCGCTCCTCTAGCGTGCCCAAACAGACAAATTTGTGAACCAGCACATTTTTGGTCTGCCCAATGCGAAAAGCGCGGTCAGTCGCTTGGTCTTCCACGGCCGGGTTCCACCACCTGTCAAAATGAAAGACATGGTTGGCGCGGGTCAGATTTAGCCCCGTGCCGCCCGCCTTGAGCGAGAGCAAAAAGATGGGCGGCCCATTCTCCGCTTGGAACTGTTTGACCATGCCCGCCCGCTTTTTGGCGGGCACGCCTCCGTGCAAATAAAGCGTTGGGACGCCAAACTTGGTCTGAATATGCTTTTGGAGCAAGCTCGCCATTTCGGTGAACTGGCTAAAAATGAGCATTCGGTCCCCCTCGGCCAAAATCTCTTCCAGCAAGGAGTCAAACCGCGCTAATTTGCCCGAACGGCCGTGGTCATGGAGCGGGTCATACGTTTCGGCCTCGTGCAGATATTGGGCGGGATGGTTGCACACCTGCTTCAGTTGCATCAACAGGCTCAGGACCATCCCCTTGCGAGCAATGCCCTCTTCTTCTTGGGCATCAATCGCGCTGAGCGAATCCCGCACGACCGCTTCGTATAGCGTGGCCTGCTCTTCGCTCAGGTGGCAGTACACCTTTAACTCTTGCTTGTCGGGCAAATCTTGGATAACGGTTGGGTCTGTTTTGACGCGGCGCAAAATAAACGGCCGTGTGCTTTGGCGTAACTGCCGCGCCGCTTCTTCGTCCCCATATTTTTCGATAGGCAGGACAAAATCTTGGCGAAACTGCTTTCTGCTCCCCAAAAAGCCGGGGTTCAAAAACTGCATGATAGACCATAGCTCCGACAGCCGATTTTCAACAGGTGTGCCCGTGAGTGCGAGCCGAAAATCAGCCGTTAGCTGGCGAATGGTTTGCGCCTGTTTGGTCTGCGGGTTTTTGATGTTTTGCGCTTCGTCCAGCACCACCGCCAACCACTCAATTTGTTGCAGGGTCGCCCCATCTCGCCGCACGAGGGCGTAG
>JBGTIZ010000313.1:0-5010 GCA_041745395.1 Promineifilaceae bacterium (SeqCode)
CCATGAACTCTTTATAAAAGAAAGCCACCGTGCCCAAGACAACCAAACTTAACCCGCCAATCACCCATAAATCAGTTGTGGACACGCCCAGCAGGTTGCCAAACAAAAAATGGGCAAGGTCAATCGTATAATTATTCGTGGCCGAAAGCAAAGCCACGCCCAGGGCAAACGTGCCCGCAAAAACGACGCCAATAGCCGTATCTTCTTTGATTTGCCCTTGCTTGCTAATGGCCCCAATGCCCAGCGCGGCGGCAATACCCACCACGAGTGCGCCGAGGGCCAGCGGCAATTCGAGCAGGTAGGCGACAACGACGCCGGGCAAAATCGCGTGGGGCAGGGCATCGCCCAAAAAGGCCATCCCGCGCAAAACGACGTAAGTGCCAATCACGGCGCAGACGATACCCACAATGACGGAAGCGATGAGTGCCCTACCGAAAAAAGCGAAGGCGAGCGGGTCAAAAAACCAATCAAACATGCTCACCCCCGCCGCCGCCATAAGCCGCGCGAATGTTCACGGCCGTGAGGCATTTCTCGGGCACATCAACCGCCACTAGCCGATGATTGAGCAAAACAATGCGGTCGAACCGCTCCTCGGCCAGCTCCAAATTATGGGTCGCCATCATGACCGTGACCGCATCGCCACGCAACGAGTCTAAAATCTCGAAAATCGTCTCTTGGCTGGGCGTGTCCAGCCCCGCCAGCGGCTCATCCAGCAGGAGCAGTTCCGTCTGCTGGGCGAGGGCGCGGGCAATAAACACGCGTTGCTGTTGCCCGCCCGATAGCTCCGCGATTTGTTTTTTAGCCAGATGGTCGGCGTGTACGCGGGTGAGGCTCTCCTGCACGATGGCGCGGTCACGGCCGCTGGGCCACCGCCCAAAACCAATGCGCCCCGTGCGCCCCATCAGGACGACATCGCTAACGGTGGCGGGGAAGCCCCAGTTGATTTCGTTGCGCTGGGGTACATAGGCGATGCAGGTGTGGTCTTCGGGCGCACGGCCGAAGACCTGAATCTGGCCTTGGCTCGGTTTGATTATGCCCACAATGAGCTTGAATAGGGTGCTTTTGCCCGCGCCATTAGGCCCCACAAGGGCGACTCGTTCGCCTAGGGCAAGCTGAAGGGAAATGTCTTGCACGGCGTAGAGGTGGCTTTCTGTGGCGGCGGGCGCGATGCGGCGGGTGGCGTTGCCCTGCCCCGACGCATACGCCGCGCTGACCCCGCTGAGTACGAGCGGCGGCGCGGTGGGGTCATGGCTAATGCCCGCGACGCGAGCGTTTAGTTCGGTCAGTAGTTTTGTCATGCTGATATTTTATCTCAGTGGGGTGCGAGGTGCGAGGGGCAAGGGGCGACGAGGTTCTCACTTTGGGTGTTGCGGGTTTTTTTAATGGTGTCATGTTTCACGTGTCATGTGTCACGTACTTTTTACTTTTCACTTCCCACTTTTTACTCCTCCCCCTGACTGCCTACGGCTAGGTCTAACTCGACATAATCCCCACCCACGGCCGTGGACAGGCGCGGGTACGGGGCAACGGGCGTATAAACCCCCAACTGCACCGTAAAAGGAATATTTTCATTGGGCAAGGTGTGAACCTGCATGACCACATCCCCCACTTGCCAATCCGTTGCTTGGGCGGCGAGGGCATCATCTTGGCCGAGCAGTTTCCCGTTGCGGTCGCGCATGTGCATAAAAAAACGGCGGGCATCCGTGGGCGTGGTCAGCACTTCCCAATAAGTGATAATTTCAAACGCTTCGAGCGGCGGGGGCAGATGCACATCATGGCCGAGAAGGCGTAGCTCGTCGCCAAAAATGGTGTCGGGGGGGTGTTGGTGGTGGGGCTGAAGGGACACGGCCGTGTCAAAGTGATAAACCACAAAATTACCCGCGCCGTGCGTAGCGGGGTCAAGCACGGCCGTGGCCTGTTCCTTTAACTGCTCTTCTAGCCAAAAATTGAGCGGCAACTGGCTGGGGCGCAAGAAAAGGCTGGGCGGGGGGGGAACCACGGCCGTGTTGACCACCCCCACCTGCCCCACATGGCGCAACTGGAACGCCTCTGGCTGTGGAAAAAGTTCGAGGTGCATGGTGGGCGCGTCCATCGTGTCTGGCGACCAGCCCATAATGGTTGCTTGGGCGTGGGCGGTGGGGTTTTGCGCCAAATAAGCGGCCATGTCGGCGAAGTCCGCTTGCCACACAAAACGCACCTCATCATTTTGCGGCCACACTTGCCCTAGATACACGGCCGTGCGTCCTCCGTGGAACAATAAAATAATAAATGTCAAGAGAGTTATCCACGACTTTTTCCACAAATCTGTGGATAACTGTGGGTAAACTGTGGGTAACCAACCGCTTCTGTGGATAACTATGGTGGAAAACAAACCCAAGATAGGCAAAATCAGGATGATGCGAATGCTACTCGGCGCGTCTACAGTCAGCACACTGGGCAGGATACTCGCCCCCAGCCAGATGACCAAAAAGGCGTAACGCTCATCGCGCCAGCCCAGCCAGAGCGCGTTTAACAGGCCCAGATAAAAGAGGAGAGCCAGCAGTGGCTCAAAGACGGGTAGCCCCGCCACGTTTTGCCGCCACAGCGTATCCCCGTGCCAACCCCACATCTGCACAATGGCCCACAAGTTATCCAGCATCGGCCATATATCCCCCGCCAAAAAAGCGCGGAGCGGCGCGTCTACTTCGCTGATGCGCGTTTCGGTGATGGTTTGCAGGGTCAGGACAAGGGGCAGGGAGACGAGGGCGTAAAGCAGGGGGGTGAGGAGCAGACTGCGCCATTGTTGCCGCACGGCCGTGCGGTGGCGCACCAGCAAATATAGGTAGAAGAAAAGCCAGAAGAAGGGCAAGGCTCTGCTAGCCATGTAGGTGTAGCTGGCGAGGCCGCCCAAAATGCCCGCGATGGCATAGGCGCGTAGCTCTTGCCGTTGCCAGCCGCGCCACCAAAAGTAGGCCATCAGCCCCGCCAGCAGGGCGAGCGAGATGGCGCGTAGCCCTAGCCGACTGTAAAAAACGGGGAAAAACAACACGGCCGTGAGAGCCATACTGAGCAGAGCGACGTGCCGCCCAAACAGCCGTCGCCCCAAGGCATAGCTGACCGCGACCACCAGCAGACCAATATAAGCGGCGGGCAAGCGCAACGCGAGGGCGTTATCGCCCAACAGGGCGATAAAGAGGGTTTGCCAATAATGAAAACCCGCTTCGTGCCCATACGCTTCGGTGAAATAAAGACCATGTTTTCCCGCCAAAATAGAGCGGTCAATGAGCCAGTTGGCGACTTCGTCGTGCGCCAAGCCGGGCGGCGAAAAACTGGTCAGCCCCACTAGCCGCATAAAGGCGGCGGTGAGTAATATCAGCAGGGGGAGTCGGGGTGCAGGGGTCAAGGGGCAGGGTGCAGGGTTTGTTAGGCAGGTTTGTTATAGTCTACCAGCAGTGAATCCAAGGCAAAAAGGTCAGATAAACTGCTGTGTTCGTGACTAGGCCAAATTTTAGTCCACGGCCGTGTGTCGAACAGAAACAGTTATCTGTTGTTCAGCGTGACGCCGGAAAAGAAGAGTGCTGAGCGATGAGCAACGAGTGCTGAGTAAAGACCTGCTACTCATTGCTCAGCACTGAGCCTACTGAAAAAAGCCCCTTTTCGCGGAAATCCACCTCTGGTAGATTTGGCGAAAACACCCCTTTTTTCAGGGCACTCAGCACTCGTCGCTCAGCACTACCTAAGCCCTTCCGCGCCACGATTTAAAAATTTTCGCGCAAATCCTCCCCCTCGTATAGGTGCGCGACCTGCTCTTCATAGCCGTTAAACATCAGCGTGTGGCGTCGTTGGTTTTCACCAATGCGCCGTTCGGTGGCTTGTGACCAGCGGGGATGCGCCACCTCGGGATTGACGTTGGCAAAAAAGCCGTACTCTTGCGGGGCGGCGTCCATCCAGAGCGAGATGGGGCGCACGTCGGTTAGCTCGATTTTGACGATGGATTTGATGCTTTTGAAGCCGTATTTCCACGGCACGACAAGGCGCACGGGTGCACCATTTTGGGGCAACAAATCACGCCCATAAATGCCCGTCGCCATAAGGGTCAGGTCGTTCATCGCTTCGTCCAGCCGCAAACCTTCGACATAGGGCCATTCGTACCACGGGGATTTTTGCCCCGGCATTTGGTCGGGGTCGAGGAGCGTCTCGAAGCGCACATACTGGGCGGCTGAGGTTGGCTCGACCGCTTCTAACAGCTTGCGCAAGGGGAAGCCCACCCACGGAATGACCATTGACCACGCCTCGACACAGCGCAGGCGATAAATGCGCTCTTCTTGGTCAAACAGGGTGCGCAGGCGATCCATGTCGTAAATGCCAGGGTTGTTGACCATGCCCGTCACTTCCACTTCCCAAGGGGAGGTGCGGAAGGATTGGGAAAGGTCAGCGACGCGGTATTTATCGGTCGAAAATTCGTAATAGTTGTTATAGGTGACGATGGATTGGTAATCGGTGAGAGCGTTGCCGAGTTCGTCGGTGGTCGCGCTGACGCTGGTTTCCGCTTGGCTGACGTCGGCGGCGGGGGCGGCTCCTTGCGGTGCGCCGGGTCGTTCGGGACGGCAACCAGCCAGAAAGGCGGCGGTTAACACGGCCGTGGCGCTTGCCCCTTTCATAAATTGACGGCGGGAAAGGTAAACGTGTTCGGGCGTAATTTCCGAGGAGGGGATTTCGTAGCCCTTTTTCTTTTTGATGTGCATTTTCTTACTCCTGTCCTGAAGAATGTGTGCGGGTGTGGTGCTGGGTGTCAGATTGCTGATTTGGTTCTTTTGGTTTTCAGCGGTGTCATGTTTCACGTGTCATGTGTCAGGTGGTTTTTCTCTGGATGTGGCTTGTTTAGCCAAAAGAGTTGTTCCTGATTAAAAAATCGGGTAAATTCCAGTCAAAAACTGGAGTAGCCCAATGAGTTTAGCCATACGTGATGATCGCCAAATGCGTGCCTTAACAGGCGTGTCCATAAGCCAGTTCGACATTTTATTAGCTGTT
>JBGTIZ010000314.1:0-5460 GCA_041745395.1 Promineifilaceae bacterium (SeqCode)
AACGGAATTTCTGTTTATCTTTTTTTGTGCGGCCGTTTTTGACAATATCTAAACTGCCACACCGCGTACATTCGTAGGTGATTGTTTCTTGGATCATGTCCGAATTGTACACTTATCAGTCATTGCCCGACCACTACCCAGCGGCGATTTAGATATTTTGCCCAATGGGTTGCCGCTCGATGTGCGGATAGAAGTTGCGGGGGGCACCGAACCCGCCACCATCCGCATGACGGTGGTGGAGCAACGGGTGTTGGACATCCACGAAGAAGCGACGGTCGAAATCGAAAATGTGGGCTTCACGGGTGGCTGGCAAGGCTCTGGGGGAGGGATTCGCAATGAGGGGACGTTAACCCTGACCGAGGTACTGTTGTGGGGCAACACCTCTACAGCAGGCGGGGGATTATACAATACAGGCACGGCCGTGCTCATTCGCTGTGATGTTTTTGAAAATCGCTTGCGCGGTGTCGGGGGCGGTGGCGGCATTAGCAACGTTGGTTCAATCATATTGGATGAAACGACGGTGCACCTCAACGATACGGACGACGGCGCGGCTCGCAATGGGGTAGGGGTTTACAATGGCACGGGTGGTTCGATGTGGATTCGCAACAGCCTCATCACAGACAACAAGGGGCTTGGTAGCACGAACAGTGGCGGGGGGGTGATGACAAGACAAGGGGTGATGTTGCGTATTGAGGACAGCGTTATCAGCCATAATAGCGTGGAGACGGCTAATGATGGTGGGGGAGGAGTGTCTGTTATTAACGCCTCGGCCGAAATCATCAACACCCAAATTATCCACAACAAGATTACTAGCGGCGATGGCGGGGGTGCGGGAATCTATGTCGTCGGTGTCGGCCCGGCCGCTCAAGTCACAATTACTCATTCGACCATCGCCCACAACGAATTCGCCGAGAGTGGCTATGGGGGTGGATTGGCGATGAGAAATGAAGCCATTGTGACCATTCACGAAACGAGCATTACCCACAACAAGGCGGTGCTGGCGGGGGGGATTTACAACGCCCAAGGGCAATTAATGCTGACCAACACGGCCGTGAACAACAACGAAGCCACCGAGCATGGGGGAGGCATCGCCAATGAATTTGGGGGTATCTTGCACGCTACGGCCGTGTCGCTCATAGGCAATAAAGCCCATTCAGGGGGCGGATTGGCCAATGTGGAATCGGTGGCCACGCTGAACCAAACTACCATCCGCGACAACACCGCCAAAGTTGAGTATGGGGGCGGAATTGGCAATGTGAACGGGCTGGTGACGTTGCAAAACGATTCAGTGGTTGAAGGCAACTCGGCCATATTGGGTGGCGGGGGGATTGCTAATTTGGAAGGTGCCCAGATGACGGTGCAGGATACGGCCGTGTGGGGCAACAGTAGCGAGCAATTGGGGGGCGGCTTGTATGTAGTCCACGGGAGCAATGTCACCCTGAACCGCGTGGGCGTTTATAGCAACACGGCCGAGTTGCAGGGTGGCGGCGGCATTTACAACAACGCCACCCTCCAGTTGGGCAATAGCACCATCAGCGGCAACAGTGCCCCAGCGGGCGGAGGCTTAGCGGCCGATATGCACGGCAATATCACGGCCGTGAATGTGACATGGGCGCACAACGGCGCAGGGCTGAACATCGTCCAAGCGGGCGGGGTGCTGTCCCTGCAAAACAGCGTCCTTGCTATGAGTGGCGAGGATAACTGCGCCATCGGGGGAGGGGGAATCACCTCGCTCGGGAGTAATGTAGCCAGCGATAGCTCTTGCACGGGGCTAAACCACACCAGCGACCAAACGGCCGACCCCCTGTTGGGACCGTTGGCCAACAACGGCGGCCCAACGTTGACCCATGCCTTGCTGGCGGGTAGTCCCGCCATTGGGGCGGGCAATGTGGCCGCTTGCCAGTCCACTGTAGTGGCTGGGGTAGACCAACGGGGCTTTACGCGGGGCACATCCGCTTGCGACAGCGGCGCATACGAAGCGGGCGGCACACTGGCCGTCTATCTGCCTCTCATTCTGCGTTAAATGAGGGTTTTCACTCTCTTTGGGATTTCGCGGGATCACCCGCCGATGTTGAAAGTCCAAAATCGGCGGGCTACAGAAGCAACGCTCCTTCGGGGCTGCGTTTTAGCCCTGAAAGGGCGTTGCCTCGTCGCCCAGACATTCATATCAGGCGGTCGCAGGTGACCAAAACCCTCTATTCTTCCACTAACTGGTAGGCAGTCTCTGGCAGGCGAACGAGCAACTGCTCAATCTCGGTCAGCATATCTGGCCGAAACTCACGCATGAGCAGGCTTTGCAAGAGTTGCCGACCCACGGCCGTGTCCCCCTGTCGTAGAGCTAGCCGCGCCTGCGCCTGCTCACAATCCAGCATATACGCCTGATTACGCAGACGGTAGGCAATCGTCGCCGCTTCTTGTTGTCGAGCCACGGCCGTGTGCACATCCCCCCGCCGCCAAAACAGTTCCGTCTCCCCCAGCAGTAAATCCACCTGATAATAGAGCCGCCCCGCCAAGCGATGAGTCCGCAACGCCCGCGTAATATACTGCTCCGCCCGTTCATCCTCATGCAAATCCAGATAGACCAGACCAATATTGCCTAGCCAAATCGCTTCCTCCAGAACCTGCCCACTCGCTTGGTTAGCCACCAGGGCAATTTCATAATGGTGCAACGCCTCCATATACCGCTTTTGCCGCCAATAAACCGCCCCCATATTGCCCGTCAGCGTACTGACCAAACGGCTGTTCCCAACCTGTTCCGCCACCTGTCGCCCGCGCTCATACGCCGCCAAAGCCGCGTCATAATCACTGGTAGACCAGTACGCATTCCCCTTGGTGTGCCACCCTCGCGCCACCCCGCTCAAGTCAGTTGTCGCCTCACTTTGGCGAATCGCCGCATCCAAAATGGCGTGCGCTTTTTCATACCGCCCTTGTTCCCAATAGATACGCGCCTCATCCATTTGGAGCTGATTGACCAAAGCGTGGTCATCACTAATTTCCGCCAGCTTTTGGGCGGCGCGTACGGTGGTCAAAGCCTCTTGGTATTGATCGCTACGGGTCAGATTTTCGACGATGTAATGGAGAATTTGGGCGATGAGATGAACGGGATTGGTCTCGGCCGTGCCTTGCAGGGCGGCAATGGCACGACGCAAAAAAGTAATTGCCTCTTCGGCCAGCCCTGCACAGCGATAAAACTCCGCCAAACTAGCCACGCTATGGCTTAATAATTCCCGCTGTTGGTGACGCGCCGCCCAGAGCCACGCCTGCCGCACATTGTCCACGTCCGCTTTGATGATTGCCAGCGCGTCTTGCGCCTGCGTCGTTTGCAAACGCGCCCCCTGCTGAGTCACCAGACGCAAATAATACTCACTGTAGCAGGCAAAAGTTGCCGTCTCCTCGAGCCGCACGGGCGCATGGGCGGCGGCAAACTGGCGCAACAGTTCATGCACCGTGTACCGATTGTGGGTCGCATCGTAGCGCAGGAGGGATTTATCAATCAGGGTCAGGAGCAGGTCAGGCGTGGCCTCGGCCGTGGCTAGAGCCGCCTCGAGGGTGAAGCCGCCCCGAAAAAGGGCGAGGCGGGGCAAAACGGCCTGTTCACGCGGGGCGAGGGTGCGCCACGTCTGCTCAAAAATCGCCCGCATACTGCGCTGGCGGGGAGGCAGGTGGGCGTAATGGGCGGTCAAAAAGTCGAGGCTTTGGCTGATTTGCAGGGCGATATGGTCACAAGCCATGAGGCGTACCCAGCCCGCCGCCATCTCGAGGGCGAGGGGAGAGCCTTCCACCAGTTGGCAAATGTGGCTGATGGCCGCCCCATTTTCGGCCGTATAGGCAAAGTCTGGCTTGACCCGTTGGGCCACCTGCACAAACAGTTGCACGGCCGGGAATTGCGCCGCCTCGGGCAGGGAGAGTGTGCTTAGTTCGGCGGGGTTGGGATAGGGCAAGCCAGCCAGCGGATACCGCCATTCGGCGTACAGGTTGAGCGGTTCGCGGGAGGTGATGAGGAGCTTGAGGCGGGGGCAAGCGGTCAGCAGTTGGTTGAGCCAAGTCGCTCCGCTGAGTAGTTCGTCGAAGTTGTCGAGCAGGAGGAGGAGTTGCCGCTGGCCAATGAATTCGATGAGTTGGGCGGGGATGGGTTGGTGGCTGTTAAGGGAGATGTGCAGAGCTTCGGCCACGGCCGTGGGTAGCAACTCAGCCTGCGAAAGTCCCGCCAATTCAATAAAAAACAGCCCATCGGCAAACACGGCTGGATGCGCTTCCCGCAACTGTTCCCCCACGGCGATAGCCAGCCGAGTTTTGCCCATTCCGCCCGTGCCAATGAGGGTCACGAGGCGGCAGTCGGGGTTGAGCAGATGGTTGATGAGTTGCTCCCGCTGGCTTTGTCGTCCGACGAGCGGAGTACTGGTGGGGGGGAGTTGATACGGTAGCTGTATGTCGGGCGCGGCTGGCGCGGCGGCGGGGCTTGTTTTTTCGGCCTGCTGTTGCAACTGCTGATACAGAGCTTTCGTGGCGGGTTCGGGCGTCAAGCCTAGCTCTTCCATAAGAAGAGAGCGACACGTTTCGTACTGGGCAAGGGCGGCGGCGCGTTGCCCGTTGGCCGCATACAGGCGCATCAGTTGGCGATGGGTGGACTCATCCCACGGCTCGATTTTTAACTGCTGGCGGGCATAGGTCAGCGCGGTGGGCAGGTTTCCCCGCTCGGCGTGGGTGTGGCTGAGGTGGTGGAGCAGATTGCCCCAAGCGGTGTGAAATTGGGTGCGCTGGTTGTTTAGCCACGCTTCAAAGTCGGGCGTGTCGGGCAAGTTAAAGCCGGGCAGGAGTTCGCCCAAGCAAAGGGCGGCGGCTTGTTCGTAGGGTGTTAGGTCGGCATGGGGGAGAATGGGCAGGGGCTGGCTGAGTTGCTGGAATTGGTGGAGGTCGAGGGTCACGGCCGGGGTGTGCCATATAACCTCTTGGCGGGTGATGGTCAGGAGTTGGTCGAGTTGGGCGGGTGAGGACACGGCCGTGGTTAAGGTCTGCTTCAGCCGATACAACCCCTTACGCAAATTACTCAAAGCATCCTTTTGCGCCATCTCTGGCCAGAGCAATGCCGCCAGCGACTCCCGCCGATGGGGACGGTCCGCTTCTACCGCCAGATAAACGAGCAACGCCCGCACTTTTTCCGTGCGGAACGCCACGATGTTCTGCTCGCCCCATTGCAGGTGAAATGTGCCCAAAAAGCGAAGTTGGAGTTTGCTCATGCCCCTCATTATAGCGCACTCACTAAGCTGGGAACTGCCCGGGTACGTTTGGGGCACGTTTGGGGCACGGCCGTGTCCTATACTGCCCAAGCAAACGATCACTATTAGGCATGGTTCAAGTTACCTTTACACTTCATTGATGAACTAACGGTCAAACGCCTTGCCGCCTGCGGCGGCTCGGTCATTCTAAAGGGGGTTTTTTTTTGGGGGGGGGGGGGGGGCC
>JBGTIZ010000315.1:0-5980 GCA_041745395.1 Promineifilaceae bacterium (SeqCode)
GGTGATGGGGCGGGACTGCGGCTATCTAGCCTTGATGAGCGGCCTCGCCAACGGCGCGGAGCGGGTTTATATCCCTGAAGAGCCGATAAACTTGGATGATTTACAAGAAGATGTCTCTTATCTGGTGCGTGAGTTTGGGGACGGTAAGCGGCTCGGTCTTTTCATTCGCAACGAAAATGCGGACGATATTTACACGACTGATTTCATGGTGCGGCTCTTTAGCCATGAGGGGCAAGGCATTTTTGACGTGCGCCAAGCCATTCTTGGCCACGCCCAGCAAGGGGACACGCCCAGTCCGTTTGACCGTATTCAGGCCACCAAAATGGCGGCGCGGGGCATTGAGAAATTGCTCTCGCTGGCAAATGAGGATGATAATTCTCTGCTGGCGATTGGGGTGCAGGAGGGGAGCATTACGTATACTGATTTGTCCCGCTGGGATGAGCTAATTGAGCCGGGCAAAACCCGTCCGCGTGACCAATGGTGGCTCCGTTTGCGGCCGCTGGCGCGGGCCATGGCGCGAGAGAATGGGCATGTTAAGGGATGAGCTTCTCCAAGAGCCGGCGAAACGCTTTTTCAGAGCGTTGTACCTGTCAGTGTAATTACTAACCAACCAACCAGTCCGTTGCCTGAGCTTGTCGAAGGCAAAAGGACGGGCTTCGACAGGCTCAGCCTTCGAGTGCGTTAGTTGCCTGTCAGAAATGAATGAGGCTTAACTTGAGCAGGATTGCTTTTATTCCCAGCTTTTCCAAACAGCTCGTTATTAGCTTTGTCTTGCTCATTATTTTGACGACGATGAGTGCGGGCGTGCCCGCTTTTTGGCTGACTCGGGCGCAACTCCAGCTTCAGGCTTGGTCGCAGTTGGAGAATGCCCACAGCGCGACGCTTTCTCTGCTAGAGGCGGAACAAAATCGGCTGGCTAATCAGCTTAATTTGTTTACCGCGCGGCCCACGTTACGCCAACTGGCGCAGGAAACGGGTGGGGATGCGTTGGAAACCTATCTGCAAAATTTTCAGAGCCAAAGCAACCTCGATATTTTGCTCTTTTGCGCCACGGCTGACCCTGATTTTGCGGCTTGCTTGCCGCCCGCGCAGAGTGGGTTTGTGATGTTCAACGGCCGGCCCGCGTTAATACGGCAACAGGTGGTCACGGCCGTGTCCAGTGACCAACCGCTAGGTGTAGCCGCTGTGGGCACTTGGCTGGAAGAGCCGTTTTTGGGGTTGCTGTACCAAGCAACCGGTTTGCCGCAAAGCGTTTTACAGGAGGATGGGGTGCGCTTGGCGAGTACATTTGCACCCGTGGGGTCGTTATCTACGATTGCTCGTGAGGGCGTTGTGCCTGCCGCCCAGCAAAGTTTGGTCGTTAACGACCAGCTTTACTACGTTAGTTACATCCCTCTGCGTGACGACACCGGCCAAATAACCCTGCTGTCAGAAGTCGCCTTTTCCGTGGGTGCGCTAGTGACTACCGAGCGACGCGCCTTTTTGATTTTGGCGATTAGCACGCTCAGCGTGGTTTTACTGGGGTCGGCCTTTACCGTTTGGTATGTGCGTCAAATCAATGCGCCGCTAAAAAGGCTTACCGCCACGGCCGAGAGAATTAGCCAAGGTGATTTGGTTACGCCCGTGCCTGTTATCAACACGCCCACGGAAATCCAAACGCTGTCTTTGGCCTTCCAGCGTAGCCAAGCGATGATGCTGGAGGCCATGCAGGAGCGTTCAGAAGTGGGGCAACGCTTAAATGCTTTGTTGCAGTCGCTGGTGGAGGGGGTGGTGACTTATGACACGGCCGTGCGGGTCACCTTTTGGAACGAAGGCGCGTACTATCTACTCGGCTGGACACCCGCAGAAGCCAACGGTCGCCACATCAACGACCTGTTCCCCCTTGCCGAAACTCCCCACGTCAAATTTATTGAGCAAGTCCCGCCGCCGGGGCAAAAAAAACAGCTAACTGTTTTGACCCGCACGGGTCAGCCTATGGTCTTGGCCATCACTGGCTCCCGCCTCATTCCCCCCTCTGGTAATACCGTGCAGGTCGCTTTGGTTTTCCGCGATGTGACCCAAGAAGCCTCTTTGCGTCAATCGCGTTCCTACTTTTTGGCAAATATTTCACACGAATTCCGCACCCCTCTCAGCACCCTCAACGCCTCCATGGAGCTATTGTTGGATGAGCAAGAAACCTTTTCGCTCGATGAAGTGCGGCAATTGCTCAAGCCAACGCATGTGAGCCTGCTCAGCTTGCAAACGTTGATTGACAACCTATTAGAGAGCAGTAGTATCGAAGCGGGGCACTTTATCCTGCGCCGACGCTCCCTACACGTTCACGAGCCGCTGGAAAACGCGCTCAACATCGCCCGCCCTCTGCTTGAGCGACGCCAGCAACCGCTGGCCGTGACTGAACCGCCCTATCTCGCCCCGCTATTGGGCGACCCCACGCGGCTTACCCAAGTTTTTGTAAATCTCATCATCAATGCCAGCAAATATAGTCCCATCGGCCAGCCCCTTGAAATCCAGTTGGTGCAACACCCCCAAAAGCTATGGGTGGGCGTGCTTGACCGTGGTCCGGGAATTCCCCCCGAGGAGCGGCACAATTTGTTCCAGAGCTTTGTGCGCTTGGGCACAGGTGACCAAGAGCAGTATGGCATTGGACTGGGTTTGTCTGTGGTCAAAACGATTGTCGAGGCGCATAGTGGGCAAGTGGGGGTGACGGAGAGAACGGGGGGCGGGTCTCTTTTCTGGTTTGAAATTCCGTTGTTTCACGCGACGTAACTACTAACGCACTCGAGGGCTGAGCCTGTCGAAGCCCGTCCTTCTGCCTTCGACAAGCTCAGGCAACTGACGTGTTGGGTAAGCAGTTACCCTGAGACTAAAAGCATATAACGCACTCGAGGGCTGAGCCTGTCGAAGCCCGTCCTTTTGCCTTCGACAAGCTCAGGCAACGGACTTGTTGAATAAGCAGTTACCCTGAGACTAAAAGCACATGAAAATTTTGATTGTAGAAGATGATTTATCACTTTCAGATGTTCTCGCCTTTACCCTACGCCGGGCAGGTTATGAGGTTCTGACCGCGTTTGATGGGATCACGGCCGTGGAACGATGGGAGAGTGAAAAACCAGATCTCGTTGTGCTAGACCTCAATTTGCCCAAGTTAGATGGCCTCGCCGTTTGTCGCCACATTCGCCAACAGGGTCAAACGCCCATTATCATTTTGAGCGTGCGCGATGGGGATGAGGCGATTGTGCAGGGCTTGGAACTGGGCGCGGATGATTATGTCGTCAAGCCCTTTAGTCCGAATCAGCTTGTGGCGCGGATTAAGGCGGTGGCGCGTCGGGCGGGCGGGACTAATCGTAGTGGTGGGGCCGTCTTGGAAGCGGCGGGGTTGGTTTTTGAGCGAGCGCGGCATGAGGTTCAGCGGCTAGATGGGGAAGTTGTCCGCCTAACGCCTTTGGAGGCGAAACTGCTGGAGCGACTGCTGTTAAATCAGGGGCAGGTGTTGCCGAGCGAGACGCTTATCACGGCCGTGTGGGGCAATGAAGGGGGTGATCGCACCATGCTCAAGCAACTCGTGTATCGCCTTCGCGCCAAGATTGACACGGAGGCCGCCGCGCAATCGCTCATCGAAACCATTCCGGGCTTAGGCTACTCTTTTAGCCGCGAACAGTGATCCGTTGAAAATCACACGAAATCCGCAATACCTCTCCGTAATACCCCCCTCTTTGAATTCTGTGACTCCTTAGGAATTCATGGGTTCCGTTAGTGACAGTTTTGGCTGGACAGATCATGTCCAAGGAAAAACCACGTGACACATGACACGTGAAACATGACACTATTGAACCACCCCCGAAATCCGAAAGACCTAATTCTGTTACCACTTTGTTACCCTCTCATAGACCCTTTTGTGACCTTCCTTTGTTATGGTTTTACCAACTTCGGTAAAACTATGAATGCTTACCTAGAGTTAGACATCAATAGCATCGTGGTGGATGCGCCACTCGCGCGGCAATTGCCGTTTGCGCTGGCCGCTTACTACTTGGCCTTGCCCTTGGGTCGGGAAAACGGCCGTGTGAGTGTGGCCATGGCCTATCCAGACAATCAGCAAGCGCGTCGCATCCTCAGCGACCTGCTCCACGCGGAGATTGTTCCCCTGCGCGCCACGGTGCCCGCGATTTGGCAAGCTTTGTCAACGGTATATGAAGCTGAGCCACCCCACGGCCGTGGGATTTTGGCTTGGTGTGGGGCAGAGTCAGCCGCAAAATGGGGCACGGCCGTGGGTCAAGCCGCGCAAACGCTTGCCCAATGCTGGCCAGCACCCGTCACCACGCTTAGCGACCCGACCATCAGCCTGGGCACAGCCCTCACCCTCACCGCCAGCGGCCACTACCAATTAGGCATCTATCCCCCACTCCAAGACCATGAGCTAGCTCTCGCCCTCGCCCAAGCTCAGAACCACCTGTTTTTTGTGCGTGACTCGCAAAGTTCACCGTTATCTTTCCAGCACATTCTCGTTATTATGCGCGGGTTCGCTTCTGATGAACGCACCCTAGAATGGCTCATCCCTCTAGCCAGCCACCAGCAGGCCAAACTAACGCTGATGCCTCTGATGAGCGGTAAAGCGATGGATTTTGCCCATTATCACCAACCTGATTCGGCGGCGGGTCAGCATTTAGCCCGCTGTCTGCAACCCCTGTACAGGGCGGGTGTGTCTGTGGATCTTAAGTTTCGCCAAGGGGATATCAGGCAACAGGTTATCGAAGAGGTGCGCGGCGATACGTATGATTTGCTGGCTATAACGGCTGAGGCTGAAGGGACATTTGTGCACCAAATTATCACGGCCGTGGACGAGCAAGCGGTACACCACGGCCGTGCTATCTTCGTTCTCAAACCACCCCTACCCCACCACTGAAACAACCTACATCATCAAGGAGAGATAGTAGAATGACCACCAACTCTCGTGTAACCAAACTCCTCCATTTTTTGCTTCTGGTCGCCCTGTTGAGCCTGACCGCTTGCGGCGCCAACCAGACCAATCAAGACGAAGAAACCGTCCGTATTAACATCTCTGGCGCATTTGCCCTCTTCCCCATCGTTACCGTTTGGGCAGAAGAGTATCGCCAGCTTAACCCCCACGTCACCTTTGACGTGCAGGCGGGCGGTGCGGGCAAAGGCATGACCGACATGCTCACCGGGGCGGCCGATATTGCCATGCTCTCCCGTGACCCGCGCCAAGAAGAGTTGGACCAAGGTTCCTTCTTGATCCCCGTGACGATTGACGCTGTTATCGGCACGTTCAACGCCAACAATCCTTACTTGACTGAATTTTTAGCTCAGGGCTTGACTCCCGAAGAGGCACATGCCATTTGGGTAACGGGTGAAATCACGACTTGGGGTCAATTACTCAACATAGATGCGCCTGAGCGAATTAACGTTTACACCCGTTCTGACTCAGCCGGCGCGGCGGAGATGTGGGCTTTGTTCGCGCAGGGTGAGGGGCAGGAAGATTTAACGGGCACGGCCGTGAACGCTGACCCCGGTCTCGCGGAAGCCGTCCGCCAAGATCGCTTTGGCGTGGGCTTCAACAACATCGGTTTTACCTATAACCAAGCTACGGGTCTGCTTAATGATGGGATGCAGGTCATCCCCATTGACCTGAACGGCAACGGGCAAATTGACCCCGACGAAGATTTCTACGGCACACGTGACGAACTCACCGACGCTATCGCCGCCGAAATTTTCCCCTATCCCCCCGCCCGCGCCCTTTTCCTTGTGACGAAAGGGGAACCCAATCCGATTATTGCCGACTTCTACCGCTGGATATTGACCGACGGTCAAGCATTCGTGGCCGATGCGGGTTACGTCTCTTTGCCCGCGCCCCGTATTCAAGAAGCGTTAATTGTACTGGATGGTCTAGAGTAAGTTAGAAGGTGACTACGAACCCTGCTTCGACAAGCCTCGCCGCCTACGGCGGCTCGGCCATTCTAAAGGG
>JBGTIZ010000316.1:0-10966 GCA_041745395.1 Promineifilaceae bacterium (SeqCode)
CGCCCCCCCCCCACGAAGCTAGTCGGTTGAGAAGAGACGCCTTTTGTCAAAAAAAGTACGTTACTGATTCGTGACCACTACATATGCGTGTCCAATCTATCATGGCATGGGTATTTTTTTGCAATTCTGTTGAACTAATTGTTTTGGGCATCATGGGCGCAATTCCCTGCTTATAGGATAGCATAAATGGGCATGGTTCAGAAATCCCTTCAAAGTTACCTTTACACTGCCGCTTCGTCGTGGCCTACGGTCACGACTCGCTGGACCCACCCCCCCCTTTATAATGGTCGAGGCGGCGAGGTGTGTGGCCGTTGGTTCATCAATGAAGTGTAAAGGTAACTTGAACCATGCCCATAAATGGGATGGTTGAGAAGCAGCGGGGGGAGCTTGAGCGGGCGGTGCAGGAGGCTAAGCGGTTGTATGACGAAAATTTACCCGCCCTGTTACGCTTTGTGAAAATGGTGCAGGTGGCAGGACACACGGCCGTGGCTCTTCAGATGGCGCAATGGGGCTTAGCGTTGTCCGAGTATACGCCCCCGGCCGCTCGTCCCCACGCCGATACATCTGGCACTTGGCGGCGAGGCAAGCAGGAACTAGCCGCCTGGCTTTATCAGCAGGCAGAGGCGGCGGATGAGACTGCGTTAGCCCTTCAAGCGGCCGAAGTCGCATTTCTCCACCACGGCACTTTGGACGATTATCAAGCCGTCCAGCGGCTGGCGGGGGAAGCGTGGCCAGAGTATCAACAACACCTACAGCCACACATTGGACAATCAGCCACGGCCGTGCGTATTTATTTGCTGGAAGGGATGTTGCCCGAGGCGATGGCCGCTTTTGAGAAAAGCCCGTGGGGGAGTGGGGTGAGTGTGCTGGATATGGTGGAAGCAACGCGGGGCGAGTACCCTGATTGGGCGATTCGGCAATGCGTGAAGCCAGCGGAGCGGATTATGAATGAGGGCAAGGCATCGCATTATGGTGAGGCAACGCAGTGGCTCCAACGGGCGCATGATGTGTATCAGGAACACGGCCGTGGGGCGGAGTGGCAAACGTATCTGGCGCAACTATTAGACAAGCACGGCCGCAAATACAAACTCGTGCCGATGTTAAAGGGGATTCGTTAGGAGAGAGTTGAGGGAGCGAATACAGTCTGATCCTGCGTTAACTGACAGACGGGTTAGGTGAACCATGGTTCACCTCGGAGATGGTTCAAACTCTAATGTCGTTGCCCCTCACTGGATAGAGTAGTCATTGCATGTCCGTTGCTGTTAAGGCAACGGACATTTTTTGTTACCACTGGTTTTTATGGCTCAGGACAACGCCCAGTACTCTGTTTACGCGCTGGGCGTTTTGTCTTTGACCATCTGTGTCTGTGAGGGGGTGAGTCGCTCGGGTACGGTATCTTCCCAATGAATGGCGTGCAGTGCCCAAAATTGAGCCTGCTCCGCTTCATCCGTCAGGTGCTGGGCCTGCTCCTCGAGCCATGTTTGCGCCTTGGCGAGCAGTTCCCGCGCCTGTTGCTCCTCCCCCACCGCCCGCAAGACCTGCACCGCCCGGCGATAGCTCAGGCTGGGACTCGACGAGCCTTCGATAAACGAATCGGCCATCATCTCTAAAAAGTGGCTGATATGGGTGCGGGCGGTCATTAAATCTCCCCTTTGCCAACTGACATAGGCCAATCCCACCACATGCTCCATAGACCAGCGGGGCAAATCAGGAATCAACACGGCCGCCGCCGCCGCATACGCCTCGTGCGCCTGCGGCCACATCTGCAACCCCACATACGCATGACCAAGGCAGGAAAAGCTGACCATTTGCCCCACTTGTTTGCCGTGCGTTAGGGCTAAATCAGCCGACTCTTGGGCGAGGGTGATGGCCTGTTCATAATCCCCGCGTAGCACACATAACCGCGCCCACCCTTCCAGCGGATTCATGCGCATGACATCATTATGGAGCGATTCACAGAGCGCGATGGCCTGTTGAAAATGTTGTTCAGCGGCCGTGAATTGCCCCAACTGGCGCAAGGCATCCCCCAGATTGTTGTAAAAGGAGCCAACCGCATACCAATCTTCCAATTCTAGCGAAATGGCTAACGCTTTTTGCCAATGGGTACACGTTTCGCTATAGCGGCTGTGGCGGATGCTAATAGACCCCAAAAAGCTATACACCGCCCGTTCCAACCAGCGATCGTTCAGCCCATCGAGCAAACCCATGACCTCGACATGATACGGTGCATCATAATCATGCAACATGCCTAACTGGGTCAGGATGTTGATCACGGCCGCTTGGTCGCCTAGTTCCCGCGCCAAGGCCAACGCCTGTTCATTGTGGTAGCGTCCCTCGGGCACATGATCTTGAATCATGTTTACTTTGCCCCAGCAATAGTGTGCCCCTAGCTGATAAACAGGGGCGAGGGTTTCTAAGGGGGGCAACGTGGCTAATAAGGTGCGGGCGGTGTCGTACTGGCCTAGACGAAGGAGTAAGTTGATATGGGCGAGGAGCAAATCATAGGCGACGGGGAGCTGACCCACGGCCGTGCGTGTTTCTCGTAACAAGGCCTCCCCCTCCCGCAAGAGACCTGTCATATTATAAAAGCGGGTTAGGCTGGGCAAGGCGGCTTGGAGTGTCTCATACGCTTCATGGCGCACCGCCCACGCCCACGCTTGGTAGATGTTCTCCCGCTCGGGGCGCAGTTGGTGAATGGCGGCTAGGGGGTGGGGGCCATAGAGATCAGGTTCCAAATTGGTCAGCAGAGCGAGATAATACTCAGCGTGGGCGCGTGCGGCGGTTGCTTGGTGGGTGGGGGGTATTTGGGTCAGCTTATCGAGGGCAAATTGGCGCACCAGTTCGTGCATGGTGTACCGTCCCGCCTGCTTTTGGAGCAGGGCGCGGCGCACCAGTAAGGCCAAATCAGCCTTGGTTGCTTGCAAAATGGCACGGGCGGCCACGGCCGTGCAACCAGCGCGAAAGAGAGCAAATCGCGCCAAAATGGTCTGCTGGTCAGGGGTGAGCAAGGTATAGGAGCCAGCTAAAGCGGCTTCCATACTGCGGTGGCGGGGGGGCAAATCGGGCATGGTTGTTCGCAGAGCAGAGACATCACCCGCTATGCGGTCGGCGATTTCGTGAACGTACATCACTTCTGCCCAGCTTGCGGCCAATTCGAGGGCCAAGGGCCACCCTTCAAGGGTGCGACAAATGCGGACGAGGTCGGAAACCACGGCCGTGGTCAGGCGCAAACCACTGTCTACCCGCTGGATGCGCTCGGTGAGCAGGGCCATGCTGGGCGCGGTTATATCCCGCTCATGCTGGGGCACGGGCAGGCCGTGCAGATGGCGCACGACTTCCCGCTGTAGCCCTAGCTGGTGGCGGGAGGTGGCTAAGATGGTGAGGCTGGACACGGCCGTGAGCAACTGCAACACCACCTGGGCCATGCGGGGCAGATGCTCGAGGTTGTCTAAAATCAGGAGTTGGGTATCCGCTTGCAGGTAGCGGGTCACGGCTGAAAAGGCGGTTTCGTTTTGCTTGGTTGTCCAGCCGCAGGTTTGCACAATTGCTTCGGCCACGCTCTCGTCGTCGTCGTTCTGCACATCAGCCAAAGAGACGAACCAAACGCCGCCGGGGAAGCGGGGGGTGAGGGCAGGCCACGGCCGTGTGAGCCGCCGCCCCGCCGCCAGAGCCAGCCTTGTTTTGCCCATGCCACCCAACCCCTTCAGGGTGAGCAGGCGTTGGTTGGGGGCGACCAGCCACAGCAGTAACTCGTCTAGCTCTTGTTGCCGTCCATAGAACGGCGTCTCCTCGGGCGGCAGGTTATGGGGGAGGGGCACAAGAGGCGGGGGTTGCCCTTGGCGCAGGGTGGCCGCCAAGTCGCGTAACGCTTCGATGGCGGGGGGTGGCTCTAACCCTTCGGCTTGCAGATGTTTTTGGTAGCGGCTGTATTGGGTTAACACGGCCGTGTACTCCCCCTGCGCCACACAAGCCTGCATCACTTGCCGGTGTGCCTCTTCCCGATGGGGCACAAGCGCCAGTTGCTGTCGCCCCATTTTTTCCATCTCGTGTGGTTGCCCTGCACGCCCGTAGCTGGCCGCCAGCCGCGCCAACCCGGTCACCGCTTGCCGCTGGTATTTGATGCGCCACGGGTGGAGCCACTCGGCATAGAAGTCGCTGAGCAGGTCAAAGCCGAGTAGCAGATTAGCAGGGCAGAGGGCGACGGCGGCGCGGAGGGGGGCAAGGGCGGGGTAGGGGGTTTCGTCGAGCGGGGTGTGCAGGAATGGCTCGGCCTGGGCCATGTATCGCTCGAATTGGTGGACGTCGCTCTGGGTGGGGTAGGCGGGGTTCCACTGGAGGGTGTCGTTGATGTTGAGAATGAGGGGTTGTGCTTGGGGTGAGGAGGACACGGCCGTGTCGGGCACAGCTTGGTGCAAGCGAAACAGCGTTTGGCGCATATTGCGCCGCCCTTGGGCATCCGTGCTGTCTGGCCAGAGGAGGGTCGCTAGATGGGCGCGGGGCTGGGGTGTACCCTGCTCTAGGCAGAGGTAAGCCACCAGAGCAGAGACGCTCTTGGTGGGTAAAGAAAGGGGTTCATCATTTAAGGTCGCCTGAAAATGACCAAAGAGAGAAAGAGAGAGCATAGAACTGGTCATGGATTAAGAGCAAAGCAACGGGTCAGACCCCCAGAAAAAGTTGAGCTTCTGGCTGGACAGTTACCAAATATCTATAGGGTCGCGCCCAAATATAGCACGTTTGTAACGCTTTTGTAACGGCCGTTTAGAGACAATGTGTCTAATTCGTTGCTAACTAATGTAGGGGGGAAGAAACAGGTGGAAACGCTTTGGAAGCTCTTGCTTTGGTAGTGTAAAAGTGTTAATTGGGCAAATTGTTGAATCTACCCGCATCATATCGGACAACAACCGCCCCGTGCAGGCGTTGAATGAGCGCGTGTTGCAGTTGGATGAAACGTCGTAAAAAGAAATTTTTATCAAATAGGAGAGATAAGATCGTGAACTTAAATTTAATCAAGACTAATCTTCATAGTTATTTACCTTATCCTGCCCGCAATAGGGCAAGCCGCTTCCCATTGGTATGGATGGTGGCGCTTATTTTGGCGCTGTTCCTGCTGACGCTATCGCCACCGCCCACAGTATCGGCCGCGCCCGCCGATGACTTTGTGATCACCGTTAGAACAGACAACCCCGGCTCTTCTACCAACCTCCAGTTCACCATCCCCACCTTTGGGGGTGGCTACAACTACAATGTGGACTGCGACAACAACGGCACGGACGAAGCAACTGATCAGCTCGGCAGTTACACCTGTAACTATGGCGTTGCTGGCACCTACACCATCCGCATTAAAGATAACAGCGGCTTCGGCACCGGCTTTCCACGCATCTATTTTAATAATGGCGGCGACAGACAAAAACTACTGACCGTCGCCCAATGGGGCACGGGGCAATGGGATTCAATGGTGCGCGCCTTTGCCGGCTGTAACAATTTGACGATTACGGCGAGCGATGCGCCCAACCTTTCGGCCGTTACGGATATGACATCTATGTTCCAAGGCGCTACTACTCTCAACCAAAGCCTCAATAGTTGGGACACCAGCAGTGTGACAAATATGGGAGGTGTTTTTAATGGCGCTATTAGCTTCAACCAGCCCCTTAACAATTGGAATACCAGCAATGTGACGAACATGTTCCAAATGTTCAGAAATGCCTCTGCCTTTAATGTGGACATCACCGGCTGGAACACCAGTAATGTCACCACAATGGGGCAGATGTTCTTTGGTGCGACCAGCTTTGACCAGCCCATCGGCAGTTGGACGACCAGTAGCGTTGTTAATATGTCAGGTATGTTCAATGGCGCCACTAGCTTCAATCAAAGCCTCAATGCCCCGAGTTGGGACACCAGCAATGTGACGAATATGGCAGGTATGTTCAATGACGCTACCGACTTCAACGGGGCCATTGGCAACTGGACTACCGGTAGTGTCCTCAATATGTTTGCGATGTTTTCCGGGGCTACCAATTTCAACCAAAACCTCAACAGTTGGGACACTAGCAGTGTCACCGATATGAGGGAAATGTTCGATGGCGCTACCGCCTTCAACCAGCCTGTGGGCAACTGGAATACGAGTAGCGTAACAAATATGTACCGCATGTTCCAATATGCCACCAACTTCAACCAGCCCCTCAACAGTTGGGATGTCAGTAATGTCACGGAGATGGCGCAAATGCTGCGTTTCAACGGCTTTAACCAACCCCTCGACAACTGGAACACCGGCAACGTGACGAGTATGTCCAATATGTTTGCCGGTAGCTCGTTTAATCAGGATATTGGCGGTTGGGATGTAACCGCCCTCACGACCGCCGCAGGGATGTTCACCTTGAACTCCGCACTGTCCACCGCTAACTACGACGCTTTGCTCATTGGTTGGGAGGCGCAACTTTTGAATAACAACGTCTTTTTGAATGGTGGCAATAGCTATTGCCTCGGCGAAACAGCTCGCGCCAACATGATTAATGACCATAGTTGGACGATAACCGATGGCGGCAGAGATTGCGGCACCGTCTGGGATGGCGGCGGCGTGGACAATAACTGGTCTACACCTGAA
Organism: Promineifilaceae bacterium (SeqCode); assembly: GCA_041745395.1. GTDB lineage: Bacteria > Chloroflexota > Anaerolineae > Promineifilales > Promineifilaceae > Hadersleviella. The sequence goes on from JBGTIZ010000316.1 coordinate 6,602, forward strand.
AATTGGTCGGACGATGCGGTGCCGCTGGCAACCGACAATGTTGTGTTTGATAATACCTCTTCCAAAGATGCGGTTATTGACGTTACTTTCGGCAGCGCCGTAGGCGGCGTCATCATCACCGATGGGTACAACGGTCGTATCAGTTTTGCCAGTCCGCTGGCGGTTGACGGCTATTACAATCAAGATGGGGGCACGGTCGTGGTTAATCCAGCGCACGCTTTTACAGTAGATGGTGCATTTAACCATACCGGCGGTACGCTGGAAGAGGCACGCACGGTCAATAATGCCACTGTTCCGTTTCTAGAAATCAGTAACAGCGGCAACGACACCGTGAAATATCGCGGCGTGGACGTGGTTACAACGGCCAATCTGGACAACACAACGGTTACAGTGCGGGCGGTAGACAGTGGCGCGGGCGAGTATTGCACCGATACTGGGGCCGCTTCTCCCGCTTACGCGGAACGTTGTTACACCATTACGCCGACCACAAACGGCGCGGCTAAGGTGCGGCTGTGGGCGTTGACCAGCGAACTGAACGGCATTCTCGAAACGGATCTGTCTGTATACCGGGATACCGGGCCTTCTACATGGGGCGAACTAACGATTAATCGTCTTTTTGGCAATGACCTGGGCAGTTACAGTTATGCTGAAGGGGATACGGCCGGTTTCTCGGCCTTTTTGTTGGGGCAAACAGGGAATAACCCCACGGCCGTGACCCTCTCCAATATTGCCACACAAAGCACAGGCGGCGTCAATTGGGCGGTTGGCCTCACGCTGGTGCTTCTACTGGTGGTTAGTGGGTGGTATCTGACCCGTAGGCGGCATATAAGCGGTTAAGCTGAGTAAGTAGCTGAATCAGAAACGAGAACACGGCCGTGGTTAATCCCACAAATAAGCAGGAAGCGCACCTGTGAACGAGTGGAAACGCTTTGGAAGCGTTTCATTTCGTAACATGTAGAACAGTATCCGTAAGCGCTAACGGTGCAATACCCAAACAACATATTTTGTTACTTTATAAAAAGGAGAAAGAATGATGAAGAAGATATTGACCCCTATTGTTATTTTGTTACTGGCCTTTTTGGTCGCTTGTGGTGGTGAATCACCTGTAGACACAGGCGCCGTCGCCACCGAAGTATCCCAAGTTGTGGATGATGCTGTAGATACCGTAACAAACGAAGAAGAAGAACCAGCAGTAGAAGAAGAGCCTGTCGCCTCTGCAACGGGTTGTTATTGGCAGGACGGTGGCTCTGGCGAGTGGGTACCTGTATCTGAAATAGGTCTAGAAAATACGACCTTTGAACAATGTTATGCGCTAGATAGTTGCGCGGGTGGTTTAGGCGAGTCTGGTGGTGGTTGTTACAAATGGGCTGATGGCCCTGATGGCGATGCGTACCCTTGGGACGACAGCAGTGACGCCAACTTACCCGCTGACCGATGGGCAGGCACCGTCTTGGGTGGCGGCTCAACGACCATCAGCATTAACGGGGTAGAGACCCAAAGTGATGCCAATGGTAACTTTGAACTGGCCGTCCCTACAGCCGCTGACAGCCGTTATGTGATTAATGCGGACCAAGATGGGGCACTACCCATTTCCCAAATTCACATTGGCTCGGCTATGGAAGACTTGGTGCTTGAGTTTCAGCCCGCTGAAACGTTTGCCATTGACCCCACGCAACCAATAACTGTGGAAGATAGTCGTGGTACGCAAATTGAAATCGAAGCTGGCCAATTGGTAGATGCCAACGGCAACCCCGCCACTGGGGAATTAACCCTCGAAACATACACCTATGACCTAACTGAAGAACCGATGGTGGGTGATATGAGTGCGCTCAATACCGATGGCGAATTAGTCGCCATGGAGAGTGCGGGCGCGTTCTCTGCCGAATTTACAGATGATGCAGGTGGCGAATATAACTTGGCCGAAGGGGCAGTTGCCGAAATATCTATCCCAGCCGAAGTTGCACCACGCCCAGACGAAGTGCTGACCGTATGGAGCTATAATACAGAAACTGGCCTCTGGGAAGAAGAAGGGCCAGCCACGCTAGTAGATGGCCGTTACGTAGCCGAAGTTTCTCACTTCTCCACCTGGAATTTTGACTGGGAAATGCGCTCGCCAGCTTGTGTTAAGCTGGAAGTCAGTGCCGACTTGCTTGCAGAAACCTCCCCTATGCAGGTTAAAGCCGTTCTGCAAACCAATCCTGTCAGTGTACGCACCTTGCAAGTTTCAGATGAAGTCAATGTGCTGACAAATCTACCTACCGATACGGATGTGCAATTCTTTATGCCCGCGGATGCGGCCACACCGTTCCGCACTGTCAACACGGGGTCGGCTTGGGGCAGTACAGGCACACCTGCCTTCCCCTATGACGTTTGTAACGGCGTCGCAGAAATCGTACCCGAACCGCCCGCGCCAACAACAGGTACATTGACCGGTCGGGTCGTAGATGCAACGAATGGCAATGCAATTAGTGGTGCACAGGTATGTGTACAGGATACATGTGTAACGGCTGACAGTGACGGTAATTACACCATTGCCGACTTGCCTGCTGGTGATTATGTACTTATGGTGACGGCTGACGGCTATATTTCACTCAATGATGAAGCGGTCACCGTTACAGCAGGTGAAACGACTACGAAACGTGTGCCCTTGTCGTCAGAGTTAGCAGTAGGTGAACTGCGTATCGTGCTCGAGTGGGGAACCGCGCCTCGCGACTTAGATTCGCATCTATGGTTGCCAGATGATACTAACATTTTTTACAACAACCGTACTGCCACAAATGTCAACTTAGACATTGATGATCAAGATGGTGAAGGGCCTGAAACCATTACCATTTCACAGTTGGAAGATGGTACATATACCTATGCTGTGAACAATTACTCGGGTAATGGCGAAGCCACAATGTCTACATCCAGTGCGGTCGTCAGAGTGTATCGCGGAGACCAAGAGATCAATATGTTCCCCGTACCGACCACAGGCGAAGGTGTTTGGTGGACTGTCTTTACCATGGATGGGGCGACAGGTACGATTACCCCAGTCAACACATTGTCAGACACCGCCCCTAGATAAAGTGTGTTGATGAGCGTTTAGCGTAGATTAAGTAGCTAAGATCCCAAAGGTTTCCCAAACCTTTGGGGTCTTATGTTTCGGGATTCCCACCAACCAAGATGTTCAACTTCTTCGAGAAGTTGAACATCTAGCGATAGAATAGGCAACCCCCTTACAAACCTGCTCCACTTATCGCTTAACACAAGGGGAGCCAATCCAAAATCAAAGAGGAAAAAAGAGATGAAGAAAGTATTGACCTTGACCGTCATGATAGTAGGACTACTCGCCCTCACCGCCTGCGGCGGCACATTGCCCGAATCCGCCACAGAAGCGATGCCCGCCCTAGAAGAAGCCGTCTCTGAAGGCATGGACGCCATCGCCGAACAGAGTTCAGGCGAAACCCACACCGTTCATTGGAGCTACGAAGGGGAAGGCGCACCCGAAAACTGGGTTGAACTCGGCTACAACCAATGCGCGGGAGGCACCCAATCCCCCATTGACCTGTCCAACCCCACGCCAGCCGATTTGGAGAATATCCGCTTTGAGTATGGGGAAGCGGCCGTGAAAATTCTCAACAACGGCCACACCATTCAGGTAGACCAAATCGAAGGGAGCCAAATTATCATCGGCGGTGAAACCTATCTGTTGAAGCAGTTCCATTTTCATTCGCCCAGTGAGCATACGCTGAATGGGGAGCAGTTCCCGCTGGAGATGCACCTTGTGCATAAAACGGCCGATGAGTCGAAAGCGGCCGTGGTTGGTGTATTCATCAGGGAAGGGGCGGAAAACGGGGCGTTTGCGCCCGTATGGGCAGATTTGCCAGCCGAGGAGTCGGAGGTGGCGCAAGAGACGGGCGCAACCGTTTCTTTGGCCGCCTTACTACCAGCCGAACAACAGATTTACCGTTACGATGGCTCGCTGACCACGCCCCCCTGTACGCCCAATGTCCTCTGGTCGGTCATGCAAACCCCCATCGAGATGTCGGCTGGGCAAATTGCTGAATTCACCCGCATCATGGAGGGCAACAATCGTCCCGTACAGGCGTTGAACCAACGCGATTTGCAGTTAGATACTACGCCGTAACCAGATAGAGGGTAGAGAAAACGAGGCTGTTCAGCCCCCACAATCCCCTTTAACTCTATCTCTACCCTCTATCTTTCTACCAATTACACCATATTATCAACAGGAATAAATGCCATGAAGCAGGTGTTAATCTTTATTGTGTATTGGTCACAAATTACTCACACAATAAATCCTGTCTCGGCACACCTCGCCGCCTACGGCGGCTCGCCTGTCATAAGGGTGTTTTTTTGGGTTTG
>JBGTIZ010000317.1:0-1702 GCA_041745395.1 Promineifilaceae bacterium (SeqCode)
AAAAATACCCTTTAGGGGGGCCGAGCCGCCGCAGGCGGCGAGGCAGATTCACCAGCACAGAGGGCAAAATCTTTTACCGACTTAATTTCTTAAAGTCCAAGAAGATTGGTCCAATCTGTCTAATATACGGAGAAACCCTCATGGATAAACTAACCCGTCGTGGATTTTTAATGGGCTGTTCGGCCGCTATCGCTGGTCTGGCCGGGGCACGCTTCAACTACGCCGCCTTTGGCGACCCCGCCGAAGAACCCAACCAAAACATTCTGCTGACCGTTTTTCTGCGCGGCGGGTGCGACGCGCTCAACGTCATCACCCCGCTCGACGGGCCTGACCGCGCCCATTACGAATTGGCGCGGTCAGATTTGCGCCTGCCGACCAGCCACCTGCTCCCGCTCGATGGCGCGGGGCAATTTGGCCTGCACCAAGCGGCCGCTCCTCTGCATGAGCTATACCAAGATGGCAAACTGGGCATCGTCCTCGCGGCGGGCATGCACGAAGACACGCGCAGTCATTTTGATGCAATGACCTATATGGAACTCGGCACACCGGGTTACAAAGGGCAAGCGAGCGGCTGGTTGACCCGCTTGCTCCGCTCCACAGACCTGTCGGCGGAGGCCATTACCCCCAGCGTAGCCTTGGGGCGTTTGCAACCAACCTCCCAACTTGCCCATTACGAAACCATCTCCATGACCAATCCGGGCCAGCTTAACCTGAACACGGGGCCGTGGGGCTGGCGGGAGGAACAGCAAAAAACGTTGCGCCAAATTTTTAGTCTGGATGAGGGCAGTAGTTTGCATCGCGCCAGCCTGAACGCGCTCAATACGGTCACGACCCTGACCGAACAATCATTGGGCGACTATACGCCTGCCCCCGGTGTGGCCTATCCTTCAGGCGCGTTTGGCGACCAGCTTCAGGTGGTGGCGCAACTGATAAAAAATCAGTTAGGACTCAAAGTGGCGACCGTTGATTTGGGTGGTTGGGACACGCATGAAAATCAGGTGCAGTGGAATTCGGCCACATCTGGGTATTTTACGGATTTATTGCAACGGTTATCCCAAGGATTGGCCGCACTGTATGCGGATTTGGACGCGGCTGGCTCACATTACACGCGCCGCCTAACGGTGGTGGTAATGACGGAGTTTGGCCGCCGTTTGAAAGAGAATGCGCAACGGGGCACGGATCATGGTCACGGCAGTTTTATGATGGTTTTGGGGGGAGAGGTGAAAGGGGGATTGCATGGGCAGTGGCCCGGTTTGCATACGGATCAGCTTTATGACCGGGCAGATTTGGCGGTCACGACGGATTATCGACAGGTGCTGAGTGAGTTGATGATGCGGCGGTTGGGGAATAATAAGCTGGGGTTGGTTTTTCCTAGGTATGGAGGGTATACGCCGCTGGATATTGTAGAAGGGGTGGATTTGGTGCCAAACTATGATGATGGGCTGGAGAAGGCGTTTTTGCCGTTGATTACGCGGTAAGTTGGCTCAAGTACTTACTGATTTCTGGCTTCGGTTTTTGTCGGGCTGGGTCTATATTGCTGACCTGACAACTTGTCGGACGCAGGGCAAGACAGGGGGCAAGTTAAAGAAAATTCGCGGGGCGCATCAGGATGGTTCTGAGCAAGCGTCCCGTGAAATAAATCATAAAAGCGGCTATGGCTCCAATCAAAGCGGCCAACAGCACCTCTGATTGCACAATATCC
>JBGTIZ010000318.1:0-6165 GCA_041745395.1 Promineifilaceae bacterium (SeqCode)
AAATCCCCCCATTTGTGGCCGAGCCGCCGCAGGCGTGCTTGACAGTTAAAACGAATACTGAAAAGGCAGTGGTCTAGATTTGCCAAAGCAAAAAGTGAGAAATGGTTACCCCACTTCTCACTCCTCACTTTCTGCTTCTCACTACCTACTGACCACACGCGCTCTACCCAAATTCAATCCCTTGTGCCAAGGGGAGCGCGGTAGACCAGTTAATCGTGTTGGTCTGGCGGCGCATATACCCTTTCCACGCATCCGAGCAAGATTCACGGCCGCCGCCCGGATCTTTTTCGCCACCAAACGCGCCGCCAATTTCTGCGCCCGAGGTGCCAATATTTACGTTGGCGATGCCGCAGTCGGAGCCAGCGGCCGAGAGGAAGGTCTCGGCGGAGCGCAGGCTGTCGGTGAAAATCGCGCTGGATAGCCCTTGGGTGACGCCGTTGTGCAGAGCCAGCGCTTCGTCTATTGTGTCATAGGTAAGTATGTAAAGGATTGGCGCGAATGTTTCTTCCCGCACGATTTCTGTTTGGGCGGGCATGCGCACGATGGTTGGCTCGACAAAGTTGGGGCCGATATCTTCGCGCCGCTGGCCGCCAGTCAGGATGGTTCCCCCTTGGGCGCGGGCTTGGTCGAGCGCGGCCATCATTTGACCCACGGCCGTGGACGTAGACAACGGCCCCATTAGCGTGCCAGACTCGAGGGGATCGCCGATGGGCACTTGTTTATACGCCTTCACCAAGCGGCCGCATAGGTCATCCACAATAGAGCTGTGGGCGATGATGCGGCGGGTGCTGGTACACCGTTGCCCGGCCGTGCCCACCGCGCCAAAAACGATGCCGCGCGTCGCCATCTCTATATCAGCGTCGGGAGTGACGATAATGGCATTGTTGCCGCCTAGCTCCAGAATGCTCTTTCCTAGCCGTTCGGCCACGGTGGCGGCTACTTTGCGCCCCGTGCGGGTGGAACCGGTAAATGAAATGAGGGGCAGGCGTTTGTCTTGGCTCATGAGTTGGCCGATGTCGCCCGCGCCCACCACCAGATTGAAGATGCCTGTCAAGCCATGGTCGGCCAGGACGCGGTTGGCGATGTGGGTGGTGGCCACGGCCGTGAGGGGAACCAACTCGCTCGGTTTCCACAGCATGGTGTCACCACAGACGGCGGCCAGCGCGGCATTCCACGACCAAACCGCCACGGGGAAGTTAAACGCGCTGATAATGCCGATAGGCCCCAGTGGATGCCATTGCTCATACATGCGGTGGCGCGGCCGTTCGCTCGCCATGGTCAGCCCATAAAGCTGGCGGGACAGCCCCACGGCAAAGTCGCAAATGTCAATCATTTCTTGCACTTCGCCCCCACCTTCGACGCGGATTTTGCCCATCTCGAGGGCGACCAAATCGCCTAGCGGCTCTTTGTATTCGCGCAGGGCGTTGCCCAGGTCACGCACCACTTCGCCTCGCACGGGGGGCGGGAGCATACGCCATGTTTCAAAGGCGGTTTGGGCGGCGGTGACGGCTTGTTCATAGGACACGGCCGTGGCGGGAATGACTTGGGCAATCGGTTCGTTGGTGGTGGGGTTATAAGAGGTGATGGGATCGGCGTCGCTGGTAATCCAGCTATCCGGGCCGGTGCAGACACCAGCATTGACTTCTTTGAGGTTGAGTTTGTCTAGTAACGCTTTCATGGGGGTTTTCTCCTAGTGATAGCAGGCCAGTTTGTCCGTCCAAAGTGGGTTGGCGGACTGCTTGACCTGTTCCAAATTGTTTATGGTTCGGGGGGGAATAGATATTGATTAAAGTGTAGCACGTAGCCGCAAATTCGCAATTTTGTGGGGAAAGAAACGCCCAGACCTGTATTGGTCACAAATTGCTCAGACAAAAAATCGTAGCTCGACACGCCTCGCCGCCTGCGGCGGCTCGGCTATTCTAAAGCGTATTTTTTTCGTTTGGGCGTTCGCTCAAACGAAAAAAATACCGGCTCTTTGGGATCTCATGGGGTTTGGTCTGAAATGGAATACGTGATGCGCAGGTCTCTCTGGACACACATGGCGTTTCGCGCATCATTTGATGTCAACCCCCTGAATTCCTGAAGAACCAAAATACCCTCTTTCCAGCGAGTCGTGGCCGCAGGCCACGACGAAGCGGAAGTGTAAAGGTAACTTTGAAGGGATTTCTGAACCATGCCTATTTGTGCCAGCCTAAGCTCAGAAGTGAGAAGTAAAAAGAGCTTCTCACTTCTCATTTCTCACTTTTTACCTCTAACCTGCTTGTCACGGTTGCACCGCGCTTGCCATTTGCTCCGCCAGTTGGGCGGGGTCACCGCTGGTGGGTGAGAGCAAAATCGCTAGATTTTGGCTCAGGCTGGTGCTGATAAGGCCGTGGGCGGCGAAGGGGTAGGCGGAAGCGCGTTCCGTTTGGGTTTGCAAAAAAGTGATGTAAGGGGAGGTGTTCCACGTTTCAAAGGCGGATTGTCGGGCGGGGAGACGGTTGCTCGCTTCGCTCCATGCCCCCATGTTTTCGGTGCTGGTCATCCAGTTTACAAATTCGGCCGCAATCTCTTGTTTGGCAGGGTCGGGCGTGCTGATGCTCCATGCCCAGCCCGTCAGCAGAGGGCGCAGAGGCCCGTCGGCTCCTGGGACGGGCGCAAACTGGGTGGCTCCGCCCTCTTGGCGGTTGTTGGTGTAGACAGTTGGGTTCGTCAGGACCATGTTCGCGCTGGCGGTGCGGTATAGTTGCCACGCTTCGTCCATGGTTTGTAGGGTGTAACTTTGGGGATGAATGAGGCCGAGGTCGCGGGCTTCTTTGAAGGCGGTCAGCGCGGCCGTGAGTGGCTCCCGCTCTAAGGTGGGCTGACCACTGTCGTTTACCACGCGCCCGCCAGCCTCGAGATAATATTGCAACAGTAGCTTACTGCCATCTTCACCAGCGGCGGGTAAAACCATAATCGTGGCCGTGCTGGTCAGTTCGTCTAACTGTAGAGGTATGGTTTCGGTGAAGGCGTCGCTGTTATAGGCAGTGTGGGTCAGGCCGCGCAGGGCGTAGGGAAAGCCCCAAATATTGCTGTTGCTGGTGACTAACGATTGCGCCGCTGGGTATAGATCGTTTTGTAGCTCGGGGGTGATTAGCTCATTAACGGGCTGAATGAGGCCGCTATTGGCCGCTTCGCGCATCTGCTCCACCGGCATGAGAATGATGTCGGGCAAAATGCTGGGGGCGATGGGGCGGGCGGTGCTGAGATAGCTGTTGATACTGCCAGGGCCGCTGGCCTCTTTGAGTTCGATTTGGATGCTGAGGTTGGGATAGGCGGCTTCAAAGGCGCGGATTTGCTCCGCCATGAGTTGGCCGCCGAGGGCGTTGTCGGTGGGGGAGAGGGCGGGAATGGTCCAGATAACGAGGCTGGTCGTGTTTTGGGGTGGGATGGTGTTGGGGGGCGACACGGGAAGCACGGCCGTGTTGTCATTATTAGGTGCAGGCTCTACGGGTTCGTCCACGGCCGTGTTGTCTGGCAAAACTGGCGTCGCGGCGGGCGCGTCAAGCCCCAACTCGGGCAACAACTCACACGCGCTCATGAGCAGAGATAAGAGAAGTACAACAAGCCAGCCAATAAGAAACCTAAACCGAGAGGAACCATGTCGTTTACGTATTATCATAATCATGGGCAAAGTATAATGTATTGCTAGGGTCATGTCATCTGAGCGCGATTTAGAGGAAGGTGACGCTGACGGGCGAACGTAATAGAATTAGAGACGTAAGCTTTAAGTTGTAAGCCGTAAGCTTTAAGCCAGCAATCCAATCTGACAGACCAACCCATTTACTCATTATTCATTACTCATTACTAATTCCCCCTCATGAATTCTCTAAAACAGCAGTTAACCGAAATTGTCACGGCCGTGTTTGTCGCTCAGGATTACGATGTCCAGTATGGCGAGGTCGATGTTTCCCAACGCAAAGATTTAGGCGACTTTCAATGCAACGGGGCCTTGGCCGCCGCCCGTCCCTACAAAAAGAACCCGCGCCAAATTGCCCAAGGCGTGGCTGACGCCCTAGCTGAAAATCCGCTTTTTAGCGAGGTGACGCTGGCTGGCCCCGGTTTTATCAACCTGCGGCTGGCTGATGATTTTGTCGCCCAAGTAGCGCAGGGCATGAAGCAGGATGCGTCGGGGCGGCTGGGGGTGAACACGGCTGTGTCTCCCCAAACCGTCATCGTCGATTACGGCGGCCCCAACGTCGCCAAACCGCTCCACGTCGGCCATCTCCGCGCCGCCATTATTGGCGAAAGCATCAAACGCACCGCCCGTTTTCTGGGGCACAACGTGCTGGGCGATGTGCATCTGGGTGACTGGGGTTTGCAGATGGGGCAAATCATCACTGAGCTAGAGCGGCGCAACCCTGACTGGCTCTATTTTGACCCCGCCTACACCGGCCCCTATCCTGAAGAATCCCCCATTACGATTCAGGAACTGGAAGAGATTTATCCTACGGCCAGCGCCCGGTGCAAAAGCGACCCCGAGGCGATGGAGCAAGCGCGGCAAGCGACGACCGAACTGCAAAACAAACGGCCTGGCTATTACGCTCTCTGGCGGCACTTTGTCAACGTCTCGATTGTTGACCTGAAGCAAAACTACGATAAGTTGGGCGTTCATTTTGACCTGTGGCTGGGCGAAAGCGACGTGCAGGACATTATTCCTGATATGGTGGCTGATTTACGGGCGCGGGGCATCGCTGAAGAGAGCGACGGGGCGATTATCGTGCCCATCGAAGAAGATGAGGACAAAAAAGAGTTGCCCCCGCTCATGCTCGTTATGTCAAGCGGGGCGGTGGGCTATGGCACAACCGATTTAGCCACGATTCTCCAGCGGGTGCGGGATTATGACCCCGACGCCATTTTATACGCCGTGGATGGTCGCCAGCAGTTGCATTTCAAGCAGGTGTTTCGGGCCGCCTACAAAGCGGGCATAGCTGACGAGCAAAAGGTCAGCCTTGAGCACAACTATTTTGGCACGGTCAACGGCACGGACGGCAAGCCGTTTAAGACGCGGGCGGGCGGTGTCATGAAGTTGGAAGACCTGATTGACATGATGATTACTGAAGCGTATCGGCGGCTGGAGGAGTTGGGAGCGGGCGAGGAATATCCAGAGGTAGAAAAGGCGGATATTGCCCATAAAGTGGGCGTGGCCGCGCTGAAGTTTGCGGATTTGATGAATCATCGCACGGGGGATTATGTGTTTGATGCGGAGCGGTTTTCCTCTTTCGAGGGGCGGACGGGGCCGTATTTGCTGTACACGGCCGTGCGAACCCGTTCTATTTTGCGCAAAGCGGCCGATGTGGGCTTAGCTCCTGGCGATATTCTGCCCCCGGCCAGCGACACCGAGCGCGATCTGCATCTCAAGCTGGCTGAACTGCCCGACCTAGTTCAATACGCCTTCGACACCCGTGCGCCCAATCATTTGTGCGACTATGGCTACACCTTGGCTACCCAGTTCAACCGTTTCTATCGGGAACATCACATCCTCAACGAAAGCGACCCCTCTCGCCAAGCGAGCTGGCTGGCCGACAGCCTGCTCACCGTCCAAACGCTGGAGCTTGTCCTAGACCTGCTCGGCATAGACGTGCCCGACAGGATGTGAGTAAAGTCTCTCAGTCTATCAGCCCATCAGTCCATTAGTCCGACTGACCGACTGACCGACTGAAAGACTGAAAGACTAAAATGCGCCAAGAAACTTATAGTCGTTTGCGGAGTTTTACGTACGCTTTTCAGGGATGGTGGTTTGTCCTACGCACCCAGCACAATGCGTGGATTCATGCGGTGGCCTCAGTCATTGTGGTGCCATTGGCTTTGTGGTTGCGGGTCTCGCGGCTGGAGTTGGCCGTGATTTTTCTGGCTATCACGGCCGTGTGGGTCGGCGAATTCATCAACACCGCCATCGAAGCCGTCGTCGACATGGCCTCCCCCGAGTTTCACCCCCTAGCTAAAATTGCCAAAGACGTGGCGGCGGCGGCCGTGTTGTTGGCGGCTATCGCGGCCGTGTTAATCGGTCTCCTCATTCTCGGGCCACCCCTTCTCTTGCGCCTATTTGGCTACGAAATACTCTGGTCATAAAAAAAGCGTTCAACTTCTGTAGTGGTCACGGCTTGCTAAAACAGATGTCATTGTGTCGCTTTCCAGAAGCGA
>JBGTIZ010000319.1:0-1801 GCA_041745395.1 Promineifilaceae bacterium (SeqCode)
TGTAGCCTCTTGTTTCTTTAAATCTTTACGAAAACGCGGTTACCATCATATCAGATTTTACCTGCGGGAATTGCTGTGAAGAACTCATTGTTCTTTCTGATGAGATGGAAATTGCCAATGCAGAACGTGTAGTGGCTTTGGCGGAATTAGCCAAATTACGTCAGGTAACGATTGAGCATTGATGCGTTCATTAGGTATTCAGCCCGCGGCATATGTCTAACCGCTACATTTCCAAGGAACAGAAAACGCGCGTTGCCGAGCGGGCTAAATATTGTTGTGAGTATTGTCTCAGCCAACTGAAATTTTCGACAGACGCTTTTTCAGTGTTGGACGAGCGACCGTTGCCAAACTGAAGCTTAACCGAGTTGGTGTGGTTAACTTACGAACCGTTTTGGTTGCTCTTGGCAAACATCCTCCGTATACATAACCTCACCCGCCCAAATTATCCAAGCCTTCCAGCCCCCCGCCTAGCAAGAAATTCAGCACCAGCGAATCAATCAGCGTCTCCACGGGAGCGCGTTCATCGGTAAAAATCAGGTCGCTGGCGACGGTGGGGACATTTTGCACGGCCGTGACCTCCAGCACCTCCCGCAAAAACGGCGACCCCTCAGCCGGAAACGCCTCCAAATTGGCGACCACATTAGCGGACGAAGTGGGTTGCACCGTCGCAAACAAAATCGTATTCAACGCCCCCGGCACATCAACCGTATGCACCGTGGGAAACACCTCCAGCATTGTGGCCGTCATCGCCTCCACCAGCCGCCTATCCTGCGGCACACGGCCGACATTCACCGCCACCACCCCCTGCTCACTCAGCTTGCTCCGCACCTCCGTGAAATACTCCACTGTGGTCAGATGCCACGGAATATAGGGCACTTTGTACGCATCAATCGTGACCACATCATACGGCCCGGCAAGCTGGTTAAACGCATACCGCCCATCCCCCGCAATGGCGTTAATGCGCGGATCGCGCATATTAAAATAGTCGTAGCCCACTTCGATAATGGCGGGGTCTACCTCGATGCCGTCCACCTGAATTTGCGGAAAAGTGGTGATGTATTGGCGGGGAACCGTGCCCGCCGCCAGCCCAATCACGCCCACCGTGTCCACGGGGTTTTGCAAATCTTGGATGTGGGCGGGGTCGTTAAAATAGGGCGCGGCCAGCATGATGCTCCAGACGGAGATAGCGGGCACGGCGTCGTCGGGGCAGTAAAATGAATGGTACGCTTGCCCTTCGTTGAGCAATAAATAGTTGCAGTCGTTTTGCTCAATGACTTGAATGTAGTTGTAGGCGGATTCGGTTTCGTAGATTTGCCCCGCGTAGCTTTTGATGTTGCCAAAGCCCCAGAGGGTAATGAAGGGGATGAGCAGGAGAGAGGCCACGGCCGTGTACCCCGCCATTTTCCTATCATTCTGCCACAGCCCAACCAGCCCCACCACGAGCAAAATTAGACCAAAACCTACGGCCGTGAGTCGTGACCCCGCCAACGGCAACACAAACAAAGTCGGCAAATACGTGCCCAGCAAACTGCCCAGCGTCGAGACCGCATAAATCTGCCCGCTGACCCGACCCGCCTCGGCCACATCCCGCACCCCCAGCCGAATGGCAAACGGTGAAATGCACCCCAGCAGGGTAATCGGCACGGCCAAGGCAAAAAAGACGCCCACCAGCGACCCCGCCAACGCCCCGATATTGAGTGAGGCCATGGCCGTGGCAGCCGTTTTCAGGAGGGCACTGGTCAGCAACAAAAAGAAGATGCCGCTCAACGCGGCCGTGCAAATCAACCCATAAAACAGCTTT
>JBGTIZ010000320.1:0-10870 GCA_041745395.1 Promineifilaceae bacterium (SeqCode)
TGTAGCCTCTTGTTTCTTTAAATCTTTACGAAAACGCGGTTACCATCATATCAGATTTTACCTGCGGGAATTGCTGGCCCAAAAGCGACTTTCATTAGGCAAAGCACGCGAATTGGCAAGGCTTTTTCTGGTTCTTCAGGAATTCAGGGGGTTGACATCAAATGATGCGCAAAACGCCATGTGTGTCCAGAGAGACCCGCGCATCACGTATTCCATTTCAGACCAAACCCCATGAGATCCCAAAGAGCCCTTTTTCTTTGGTGCATTTCCGACAATTGTTGGCCGTGCGGAAGATTCCTGTGCATTATGAGGCATCTGATTTGGCTGTTGATGTGCAGGCTGTGGCTGATTTTTAGCAGGCTGGTGAAAGTTAGAGGATTTGAACTGAGAATTCACGGCCGTGGACAGACCAAAAGCCGTATCATATTAACCAACTAATCAATCAACCTACGAAATAACCCATATCACCAACAAACCCCCTATGTCCTATAAAGAATTTTATTACAAATGGGAATGGAACCTTCCCGCCACCCCCGAAAATCTCTGGCCACTTGTCTCCGACACCAATCGGTTTAACCAAGATACCGGCCTAGAAGCACTCGACTTCAATGAACCATCGCCGACGGGCATGGGGCGGCGGTTGCGCTTTCGTCGCCTTGGCCTTGTGCCCGTCGAATGGGACGAATCCCCGTTTGAGTGGGTGTACGGGCGGCGGTTTGGCGTGGTGCGTCATTATACCCAAGGCCCCGTGGCCGAGATGCGCGTGCTGACCACGCTCGAACCGACTGGCGACGGGCACACCCATCTGACCTATGAGGTGTGGGCACGGCCGAAAAACCTACTGGGCCTGCTGGCTATTCCCGTGCAAATTGGCATCCTCAGTGCGCGTGATTTTGACCGCGCTTTTCGGCTGTATGGTCGCTTGGCGCAAACGCACGCCCCCGTAGCCTTTGTGCCCGCACAAGTCCAGCTTGTGCCCGGCGGCCTGGGGCGCGTCGTGACGGCTCGCGCCAATTTGCTGGCGCGGGATGTGGATGAAGACCTGCTGGATAAACTTATTTGGCTCATTCAAAATGGGAATGAACTGACCGTGGCGCACATTCGGCCGTATCAACTGGCGGATTTGTGGGGTGTGCCGCGGCGCACGGTGCTGGAGCTTTGCCTGTTGGCAACGCGGGCAGGATTGCTCGATTTTCAGTGGGAATTGCTCTGCCCGATGTGTCGGGGGGCGGGAGAAAATGTGCATGAGCATCTGGAGGATGTGCATAGTGAGGTGCATTGTGCTTCCTGCCAGATTGATTTTACCGCTAATTTTGAGCGGTCGGTGGAGATTACCTTTCAGCCAGCGGCGGCGATTCGGGCGGTGGAGCGGCTGGAGTTTTGTGTGGCGGGGCCACAGATTACGCCGCATATTGTAGCGCAACAGGTGTTGGCTCCGGGTGAAAAGCGGGACATATCGTTGGGCTTGCAAAAAGGGAGTTATCGCTTGCGGCTCATGGGGCGCGGGGGACATCAGGCCTTGGTAGCGGCGGAGGCGGGTTTGTCCCAGATCACTTTGGCCGCGCCCGCGCTGGACGGGGTGTGGCTGGATGATGAGAAGACGGTGTCGCTACAGCCGACGATTACTTTGTATAACCCCGAGGGGCAGGCGCAACAATTTATTATGGAGCGGGTGGCGTGGGGTGACCAAGCGGTGACGGCGGCGGAGGTAACGACTCTGCAGCGGTTCCGAGATTTGTTTGCGAGTGAGGCGTTACGGCCAGATGAGCAGTTTGCGGTGGGCAGTGTGGCGATTTTGTTTACGGATTTGGTCGGCTCGACGCAGATGTATAACGAGATTGGGGACGCGCCCGCGTTTGGGCTGGTACGGAGCCATTTTGATGTGTTGCGGGAGGCGATTGACCATGAGCAGGGGGCGATTGTGAAGACGATTGGGGATGCGGTAATGGCAGTCTTTTTGCAACCAGACACGGCCGTGCGCGCGATTATGCGGGCGCAAATCAATCTGCAAAAAGAGGCCAAACAAACCGGGACACGCCCCTTATTGCTCAAAGCGGGCATCCACTACGGGGCATGTATTGCCGTGACGCTCAACGGGCGGCTCGACTATTTTGGCTCAACTGTAAACATTGCGGCGCGGCTTGAGGGGCTTTCGGGGCCGAATCGGGTGGTCGTTTCAGAGACGATGGCGGCCGATGCGGAGGTGTTGCACTTGTTCGAGGATAAGTCGCTGGTGGCGGCGGTGGAGCCGTTTGAAACGCAACTCAAGGGGTTTAACCGGGAGGCGTTTGGGGTGTGGCGGCTGACGCCAGCGGGGTTAGAAGAAGAAAGTGCTGAGCGGTGAGCGATGAGTGCTGAGTCCCCTGAAAAAAGGTCAAATTCACCGCGGAGGACGCGGAGAGCGCGGAGATTTTCTCGAGTAGATTTTTCTCTCTGCGTCCTCCGCGCTCTCTGCGGTTAGCTTTTTTCAGTAGGCTTAGTGCTGAGTAGGGTGTCCCTTGCACCTTGTACCGTGAACCCTGCACCTGGTCCCTACTCTACGACTTGTAAATCAATGGTGCCCACGGCTGGGTGGATGATGATGTTGAGGACAGGCACGGCCGTGTTGTATGCCTCATTGATAAAGGTGACGGCGTCACGCTGAATCAGTCCCGTCGTGTTAATTTCGCTTAACCCTGCGCCCCCTTCAACCGTAACCCGCACCCCCATGTCCTTTGGGAGCAGGAGTGTGGTGCGCCCAATGCCCCCCATGACCAACACATCTAAATTCGCTGGCCTAATTTGCGACAAATCAACTTGCCCCGTGCCCGCCCCCATGCGGAGGGTGAGCTGGCTCAGGTGTTGCTGGGCGAGGTTAATGTCGGCCGTGCCCACACCCATTTCGATACTTAAGTTGGTGGGGATGTTGGGATTGAGAGCTAAATCGAAATCGTAGCGCAGGGTACCCATGTCTTCAAAGCCTAGACCCGTGAGTAGCTCTGGCTGGCGAATGGTGAGCAACGCTTCTTGCGGGTCGGTGTGGGTGTGACTGACTTGTGGCTTCCAATCGGCTACGTTATAGGTCAGGATTCCAGTGAGCAGACTGTCCACGGCCGTGTTGCTCGCCTCGAGACGCACATCCCCCACGCCATTATAAATTTCGATGGTGGCCTTGGTGGCTCCCGCTAGGTCGACCTGGAGCGGGTCTGACTGGAGTGTCCCGAGGCGATTCGGGCTGAAGTTGGTGCAACTGGTCAGGATAACTATCAGGCTGAGCAGGAGTAAAACGAGTCGCTGGTTCATCTGTTTTCACCTCTCTAGCTTTATTATAGCAGGTCAGTCTGTTAGTTTTTAACACAGGGTCATGTTTCACGTGTCATGGGTCATGTGGCTTTTCTCTGAACGCGGCTTGTTTAGCCAAGACAGTTGCTGATTAAACCCGTGAATTCCCAAAGAGCCTCGTTTTTTACTTTGCCCAAGTGCGTTGCAGGAGGCGTATCCAGTTTTGGCCGAGAATGTTGCTGATATCCACGGCCGTGTAGCCGCGCTCCTGTAATTTATCCCCCAGCAGAGACAAATCCGCTACGCTGTTTAGCTCAGATGGAATATCTGCCCAGCCAAAGCCCCCATCAAAATCAGAGCCGATGCCCACATGGTCAGCCGTGCCCAGCAGTTGGCATACGTGGTCAATATGGGCCACCACATGGTCTAGCGTGACCAGTTCCCGCCGCTCCCCTTTCATGTGCCCCTGTTTCAGAAAGCGATTGTAAAGCACGATGCCCATCACCCCGCCCCGTTCGCCCAGCAGGCGGATATGGGCGTCGCTCAGGTTGCGCTGGCCGACGTGATCTACCAGAGCACGGCAGTTGCTGTGCGTGGCAACGACTGTGCCGTCGTACCGCTCGAGTGCTTCTTGCGCCGCCAGTTCGCTCAGGTGGGTCAGGTCGAGGATGAAGCCGAGGTCGGCCATGACCTCCATGAGCAGAAAACCGTCAGAAGTGAACCCCGCCCGCGTGCCGCGCCACGCGCCCGAGGCGTAGCGAGTGTCGTCCCACGCGGGGCCAATAAGCCGCAGGCCCCGCGCCCACCACTCCTCGAGTTCGGCGGGATGGCGCACGGCGTCCGCGCCTTCCATGAGGGGCACGAGACCAAGCTGGGGGGTGTCGCTTTCTTGGCTGGTGAGAAGGTCTTGAAGCACGGCCGTGTCACCCACTAGCACCACCTGCTCTAGCTCGTCGGCCAGACGGTGATAATAGTCGAGTTGCTGGTGGGCTTTTTGATGCGCTTCCACGGCCGTGTGGTAATTCATCTTTTGCGAGGCCAAGGCACTTCGTTTGCTCACAGGCTCCAAAAAAATTGTGCTAAAAACGAGATTCACGCCCCCTTTTTGCAACTCGGGCAGAGATACAGTCGGGATACCGTTGCTAGTCGGCTGTTTTTGTTCCGCTTGGCGCAATTCGGCCAGCGGGCGGCGCAAATCACGGCCGAATTCAAGGGCGGTATAGGCGAGGTCGAGGTGGGCGTCTACGAGCATGGGGCAGGGTTCGGGGTGCAAGATTCAGGGTGCAAGGGATAAAGGCCACGTGATACATGACACGTGAAACGTGACACATTTTATTTTATCAAGCGACGTAGGGTAGCGAGGTTCACAGGATCCATTTCTACATCTTGGTCGTTTTCGTCTTTTTCCGTTTTGGGCGTCTCGAGGTGGGCGGGATGGTCTGCCCAGCGGGGGTCGTTGACAAAGTTAGCGAAGCCTTCTTCGCCGATGAAGCCTTGGCCGATGTGTTCGTGGCGGTCTTTGTGGGAGCCAAGCTCATGTTTGCTGTCGTTGAAGTGGAAGCATTTGATGCGCTCTAGCCCGACGGCGTCGTCGAATTTTTGCATTGTTTCGTTATAGGCCACGGCCGTGCGTATATCATATCCCGCCGCAAACACATGACACGTATCAAAACAGACCGCCAGCCGCTCATGGCCGTCACATTCGCTGATAATTGTGCCCAACTGCGCAAAGCTGTCCCCCATATTCGTGCCTTGCCCCGCCATCGTTTCGAGACAGATAAAGGTGTCGGGTGCTGTTTCGTCCGTTTCCGCTAACAGGCGGCGCATCCCTCGCGCAATGTTTTCCAAGCCCGCCTCAACGCCCGCTTTGGTGTGCGACCCAGGATGAAAAACAAGATAGGGAATCGAGAATCGCGCCGCTCGTTCCACTTCTATTTTGAGAGCTTGGTACGATTTTTCCCAGAGGTCAGGCTGGGGCGAGCCGAGGTTAATCAAGTAGCTGGCGTGAACCGCTACGGGGTAAATAGCCGCGTATTTTTCGGCCGCTTCTTGATATTTTTCGACATCTTTATCGCTAATGGGGCTGGCTTTCCACTGGCGATTGCTCTTGGTAAAAATGAGCATGGAATCACAGCTAACGTCTTGCGCTCGGGCGAACGCTTGATGGACGCCCCCGGCCGTGCTGGTATGTGCGCCTAATCGCATGAAATCTCCTTAAAAAAGTGCGAGGGGCGAAGGGCGACGTGACGCCGCTCTACTCCCGACGTTCGGCTGATAGATAGCCGATGGTTTCGCTGAAATCGAGGTTAAAAATCGCGTCGCCGCGCAAACGCCAGATGGGGCTGTGGGCGAGGTCAACGATTTGCGCCCCTTCCAGATAGCCGGTGTGTTCATCATCGAGCGTGAAGAGCTGGTTATCGCGTAAATAGGCAAATAGTTCCCCTTTCGGGGTGATAAGTCCACGGGTAATAGTCATCTGTTTTTTCTAGGCTGAGTCTACGGCAAAAAGGTCAAATCTCTCGCAAAGATGCAAAGAGCGCAAAGTTTTCGCAAGAGAAAACATGCCCAGAGTGGACACCTCTCCCCCGCAACCAACCTTTTTACTCATTGCTCATTATTCATTACTCATTGATTCGATGATTGGACGGTAAAGCTGGCTTGTTCCGTGCCGTTTGTGTCGCGCAGGGTTATGCTGTCGCCTGCTTGCCAAATGGCTTCGGTTAGTCCCCAGTACAGGTCGAGAGCCGTGCTTTGTCCTGCTTCGGTGTGGAGCAAAATGCCCGCGCCGTCGCCAAAAAGGGTGATGGCGGGGAAAACAAAATTGCGCCCTTCAGCGTCGCTCAGTTGCCAACCCTCGAGGGAAACGGGACGACTGCCCAAGTTGACGATGGACACGGCTTCAGCGTTGAGGACGCCTGGCGCAACCACTTCGTTGATTTGGATGATGACTTCCCCTTGGCTGAGGGCTTCGGTAGGAATGGGGGTGGGGGCGATGTTGGGCACGGCCGTGGGGGTGGCCGTGGGCGTCGGCGTGGGAATCCCCCCCACAGGGATGAGAATCTCCTGCCCCACCTGCAAAATGTTGGGATTATCCAGCCCATTCACCAGCAAAATATCCTCCAGCGGCACGCCATAGAGCGTACTCAGCCGCCCTAGCGTGTCCCCCGCCTGAATCACATACAGTTCCATACCGTCATCGGTTGTCGTACTCGCCTCTTCGGGATTATCTTCCCCTATGGCGGCCGGGACGGGTTCGTCCACGTTTTGGGCGGCCAAAGCTAGCGCGGCGGCTTCGGCCGTGATGGTGGCGGCGGGGTCTATCATCTCGATAACTCTTTGTTCCCCCGACGCTAGTTGCTCCTCTGCATTTTGGCTTTGCCACCAAAACAAAATGCCCAGCACGGTCACGGCCGAGACCAAAATATTCAAAATGATGAAGGGCAACATGCGGCGAAACGTCACGGGCTTACTCCGTTGAGGTGGGTATAGCGGCGTTATTTTGCATCAGTTCGATTAGCTCTGGCAGGCGGTTGCGCCGCATGATGTAAAGTAAAAAGGTGCGCACGGTTGTCTGTTTGGTGTCGTGCCCTAATTGTGCCCATTCTACATCCAGAAAGTTGGCGAGGGTGTGAATTTGGTCCACAAAATAAAAGGTTAACAGATAACGGCGCAAAATAGCGGGCGGCGTTTCGGCCGTCAGGCGGTCGAGGCGGGGCATGTGGTCGGCGGGGATGGGGGTCAGAATCCGCTCCACCGCCAAGGCTAAATCCCCCATACGCTCCGTCGCTTGCGCCTGATCCATGATGTTGATAATCGTTTCGGTGAAGGTGGCGTGCGGCATTAACACATCATTTTCGTTCATTTCAAGGTCAAAAATGAGGTCGTACACATCGTCTGGCCCCAGGTTAAAGCGGATTTGGTCGTATAATTGCTGGCGGTCATAGGCTGTGGCTTCGTTGGCCATGCTGACCCCGCGCCGGGGTAGCCCGACGCTGTTGTCTAGCTCGTTGGTGTACGCTTCGGGGGGCGGCGGCCGTTTGGTGCTGAGGCGCGGGCGAAAGGGCTGTCCCTCGGCCGTGTTGAGGTGCGGCCAGAGCAGGCCAAAGAGCCAAATCCCCGCCCCGCCCACGAGTAGCCCGACAATAATGTAGAAGAAGAAGCCGCTCTGGGTGAGCAGGTCGTCGGTGCCGAATGCGGAGAAAACGGTGTCGAGAAACACGGCCGTGGTCACCGTCAGCAAACCAATCCCCCACACCCAATTGGCGCGGCGAATAAACATCGCCAGACAAAAAACAACGGCTAGAATTTTGAAAATGAAGAAAATATTCATACTGCTCGCAAGTTATGTCAACAAAACGGGTCGCTAAGTTATAAAGAATTGTAACATTGCCCCTACACGGTGCAACACAACAGATAGAAGCGGCAGGGTAAATGGTGGTAAGATGGAGGTAGGCGTTTAGCTAGTCCGCTAGTGACAAACTTGATTTTTTCAGCTCAATAACAAACTGTTTGATGGTTCGCTTCCTGTTTTAAGCAACTCAGCCGCTCAAATATGACCAAATTGTGTCGGGAAAAACAAGCTGAAGTGCTGACTGGCTGAGACGCTGAACGCTTACAAAAAGAGGTCTTATTTGTGTTTGATTTACTAAAACAATTGATGCAAAAGTGGCAAACGGCCATTTTGTACGGTTTGCTGGGTCTGATTTTGGTTTTGGTCGCTTGTCAGCCGGGCGGGCAACTGGCCGTGCCTGAGTTAGAGTTGGCGGTTTTGCCGACACAGGCCGCTTTGGTGGCTGTGCCTGTGGTTGAGGCGGGTGATGCTGACGATGCCACAAGTTTACCAGCGACGTGGACGCCCTCTGCGCTAGATGCGGATGGGCATCAGTTTGTGGGGGAGGATGAGGCGATGCCTCGCCCGACACGCACCCCCACGGCCGTGTCCATTTTGCCCACGCGCACCCCGACCGCCCTGCCACCCACCCCCACGCCGTCCCCCACCGCGACCGCTACGCCATACATTGTGACCATCCTGCCCCCCACGGACGAACTCGGCCCAAGCAAACTTGGCCTGCACGTTGTGCAAAATAATGACCCTGGCATTATGGAATTTGTGCGGCGCGGTCAGCCCGCCGTCATGAAAGCAGTCGGCGATTTAGGCTTTTTGCAAGAGGTCAAAACCGCCTCACCACGCACAATGACTATCGGCCGTGTGGACGATATTTACACCCAAAATTACATCGGTCAGCCCGAAGAAGCGGCGCGTGATTACATTAACAAACATTTAGCCACTTACCGTCTTAACCCCGGTGTAGATTATTGGGAAGGTTGGAACGAACCGGATCCTGGTCTGCGCAATATGAGTTGGTATGCCCGCTACGAGAGCGAGCGGATGCGCCAGCTAGCCATGCACAACCTAAATGGAGCCATCGGTGGTTTTGCCACGGGCGTACCCGAGCTAGACGAATTTGCCCTTTTTCTACCAGCCATTGAGACCGCTCGGCAATACGCAGGGATTCTGACCCTGCATGAGTATGGTGCGCCTGAATTAACCTATCTTTACGGTTCGCCGCTCCCTGGCTACCCCGGCTATGCAAACCGTGGTGCGTTGAAATTTCGCTACCGCTGGTATTACGAAGAGTTTCTTATTCCCGCTAATCTGGTTATCCCCCTTGCCATTACGGAGGCGGGCGTAGATGGCATCATCGGTGGTCGCCCCGGGCCAGACGGCAAAGGCTGGCGTGATTTTGGCAGTTATTGGGTGCAACAGGGCTGGGGCCCCACGGCCGAGCAAGCCTTTATTAACCAGTTGGCCTGGTATGATGTGGGCGTGCGGCAAGATGGTTATGTGGTGGGATTCACCGTTTTTACGGCTGGCGGGATTGCGCAATGGAGCAGTTACGATATTAACAGTATCTTGCCCGGCCTGACCCGCTATGTGGAGGGCCAACGATGAGCAAACGCTTATCTGGCGCAACGATTCTCTGGGTGACTCGTATAGTACAATGGGTGTCTAAAAGAGTGTCACGTGTCACGGGTCATGTTTTACGTGATTTTTCGCTAGAACCAAACCCAATTTGAGGGTAATTTAGATACGAATAAGTAGTGGCGTTGTCCACAAGAGAGGCTTTGATGAGCGACCAACTAGATTTAGACCAAATTTCGCAGGATGTGGAAGTGGTACAAAAGCAGACGGGCTTGACCCGCTCCATGTGGCAACATTTACGCCTCGTGGTCAAGATGTTTGCATCGCGGGATGTGCCGCTGTTTCTCAAACTAATCCCTGTCGCGGCCGTGATTTATATCATTTCACCGCTTGACTTTGTGCCAGATGTCATCCCTGTCATGGGTCAACTGGATGACATTGGTATCTTTCTTTTGGGTATGAAGATGTTTATTGATTTGTCACCGCAGAATGTGGTGGACGATATTATGAACGGGATCCGTTTTGATGATGGGGAGTTGGTCTTAACGGAGAAGAATCCTGAGCCGGTCATTATTATTGACCAGAAGTAACCAGCCCAACGTAGGGGTTTTTCTTAAAAATAAAGAGGCCGCGTTTTATGCATCTGCATAAAAACGCGGCCTCTTTTTGTTTGAAGGGGTGATGAGGTGGTCACACGGCCGTGGTCAACACTTGCGGAACCAATCCAATCAGATTCGCATCATACAAAAAGTAAAGGGTCATCGCCAAGAAGAAACAGCACAACGCTACCAGCACAATCAAAACAATTGCCAAAATTGTCAGCAATGTATTGCTCTTCTTAGCTGGTTCTGGCGGCTGGCTGGCTTGATTACTGCTCTGTCTACCATGGTCACGACTAGAAGCTGGGGCAGAGGAGGGTCGTGAAAAGGCTTCGTCGTTTTTTCCAAAATAATCTGTTTGCGGCAAGCTTTGGGGGACAGACGAAAAATAATCTTCGTCATCATCCCCAGCAAAATCTTGGACAGCGTCATTTTCATTGACGGCGGCCGCGTCATTGAAAAGATCAAAAGCAGAGAAATCTTCAGCTTTATTCTCCCTAGCATCTTCCTCCGCTAAACGACCCGTTGCCTGTGGTAAAGGGCGGTCTGGCGAAATGTTCATATTACCCGTCAGCATGGTTGCTAACGGATCTGAGTTCGACATTTCTAGCCGCTGGTATTCCATCACCACATTGCTCCCTAGCGTGACCAATTCCCCTGGGTTAAGCGCATGTGGTTCACCCCGCAGAGGGCTTCCTTCGATAAACGTGCCGTTGGTACTGCCCATATCTTGAATTTCGTAGCCGTGTTCAGTTAGTATCAAGCGAGCGTGGTTGCGTGAGACTTCGGGGTCACGAATCAGAATGTCAGATAATGGATCACGGCCGATGATGATGGTGGGAAGCGTCAGAATAAAAAACTCCCCCGGCATGGGGCCACGACGTACATAAAGTTGGTATGAATGATCCGCCACAAACCCTCCTTGCGTCGTGTAGTTTTACGACGTCAATGAATAAACTCACGGTACTCTCTTGGAGCGGATTGTACAAAACTCAGCCGTTAGACACAACCACGTAAGCGTTCAGCAAGAATGCCATGGTTAGAAACCCCTGCAAAGTTACCTTTACCCCCCGCTTCGTCGTGGCCT
>JBGTIZ010000321.1:0-7584 GCA_041745395.1 Promineifilaceae bacterium (SeqCode)
CCACCTGGTGAATACCAAAAACGAGAAAAACTATTCTTGACCTCAAGAGCGAGAGCCAAGTAGATTTTCTGGTCAGCCGGTTTTTCTAGCCATTCCGCAAAGCGACCCATTGAGGCCAGCGCGTTGTACCACAGGGCGTTAATCTCGACTGGTTTGCCCGTGCGCGGCGTGACCACCCAATCCGCCACTTTGGCATCCATCCACGTCAGTTGCGACCCCTCTTCGCCCGCGTAGAGCAGGCCATCTTCCTCGTCAACTTTGATGCTGTAGCGCGTGCCCTCTTGGTGCCAGCGGATAATCTCTTGCAGGGTGGGATATAGCTCGGCCAAAAAGGCGCGGTCGTCGGTCGCTTCCATATAGGTGCGGATGGCTTGGAAATACCAGAGCGTGGCGTCCACGGTGTTGTATTCTGGCTCTTCGCCCGCGTCGGGGAACCGATTGGGAATCATGCCTTGGTTGACAAAGTGGGCGTAGGTGCGCAGAATGCTGGCCGCGATTTCCGCACGGCCGTGGCAAATCGTCAGCCCCGGGATACTCATCATCGTATCCCGCCCCCAGTCGCTAAACCACGGATAGCCCGCGATAATCGAATGCCCTTCACGGCCGTCCGGCATAGTGCGTTTGACGATGAACTGGTCAGCGGCTAACACAAGCTGGCGCATAGGCGCGTCAAGATCACTGTGCCGCGCTTCCGCTTTGGCAAGCAAGCTTTGCTCGTGCGATTTTTGGAGCAAATAAGCCGTATCCCCGTTGAGCAGGGGGTTGGCTTTGGTGCTGGCGATAATGGTCACGCTCTCGCCCGGCGCGAGCGTGATAGAGAAGTCGGCGATGTGCAGATGGTCTTCGACGACATCGGGCTGGCCGCGATAATCTTCGACGCTGAGGTAGTAATCCTCGTGCCACTCAAATTGGGGGTAAATTTCCCCTTTGGTGCTGAGTAAATAGAGCGGCGTGGTCTCTTTTTCGTCGTCGTCAATAATGATTTGAATGCCGTTGGCGGTGGGCTCCACGGCCGTGTCCCAATCCTCAGCAATCGTCGTTTTATGATAATCCCGATAGTTGATAAACGCCTTGGGATAAATCTTCAGCGGGCCACTGGCGCGGCGCAGGAAATATTGGATATAAGTCGTATTCTCCCCCTGCGCCATCCAAATCCGCTTTTCGATGACCGCATCGCCACACGCAAATGTCCAGTGCGGCGTCGTGCCATCTAGCCAAAACCGTTCGATATTATAATGGCCGTGCGGCTCTTCTAAGCCAGTCACTCCTTCGGCGTCGCCAAACCAGCGGTTGACATAAAGCGGGTAATAATGTCCCTGATATTCAACCGTTTCATCCAGCTTCGTCAGCATGAGGGTGCGCCCCACGGGTGGGGTGAGGGCGGCTATGAGCAGGCCGTGATAACGGCGAGTTAGCACCCCCGCGACCGTGCCCATGGCAAAGCCGCCAATGCCGTTTGTTACCAGCCATTCCCGCCGGGAGGCGACCCCCAAGCGGCTACAAACTTCGCGTCCAAAATCAATCATTGTGTACCTCTCTCCTGACATACAGACAGCTATATTCTCTGTTCAATAAGAGTAGCGCGGTCGAGACGATTGTCATGCAAAGGAGTTCATTCGTCAAGCACGGCCGTGTGAACTTTAGAAAGCGTGACAACAGGCGGGAATCGCCTGATAATGGAAGTAAGCAAACAGTCAAAAGTCTCAAGTAAAAAGTTAGAAGTAGCAGGCGTGCGCCTGATGAGCTGTTAGAGAGGCCAACTTCTCACTTCTTACTTTTCACTTTTCACCACCCATCCCAAACCAACCTCCCCCCTATGCAAACAACCACCACCCACCGCTGGCTTCTCATCGCTCTGCTACTCGCGGCGTTTGCCCTACGTGCCTACAATTTGGGGACGCAAGAGCTACGCGGAGACGAGGCGTTTAGCTGGCTGTTTGCCAATCGCCCGCTGGTCGAGATTGTGCCGTTTTTAATCGAAGAGGCTGACCCGCACCCGCCGCTTCATTATTTACAAGTGGGCGCGTGGCTTCAACTAACGGGGGAAAGCGAATACGCGCTCCGCTACGTGTCTGCTTTGGCGGGGTTGCTGTTGCTTCCGGCCATGTGGCGGCTGGGCGGTTGGGTAGCAGGGCGTCGTTTGGGGATGTTGCTGGTTTTGCTCACGGCCGTGTCCCCTTCCCTCATCTGGCTCAGCCAAGATGTGCGCAACCAGTACACCTTCGCCATGCTCTTTACCACCCTTGCCACCGTTGTACTGGTGCAACAGGTGGCAAAATGGTCACTAGCTAGTACCGGTCAACGGTCAATGGTCAAGTTTGGCCGCGCTTTTGTGGTGCCTTATGGCGTGCTGGCCGCGCTGGCGATGTACAGTCATTATTACGCCGTTTTTGCTTTGCTAGCGCACGGGCTATTTTTGCTCTTTGTACCCGCCCATCGCCGCTTTTTGCCCGCTTGGGTGACGAGCGGAGTAGGCGCGTTTGTCCTGTTTTTGCCGTGGGTGTGGGTCATGCTATTCCGCTTGGCGGGCAAGCAGTTAGCCGACCCCTCTACGCCTGAATTTGCTATTTTTCTGACCCAAATCGGCGTGGAGCTAAGCCTTGGCCGAGGCGTGACGACCGTGTGGTGGGCACGCTGGGTTTTTCTCATTTTAGCGGGCGTGGCCGCGCTCGGCGGCTGGGCACTTTTTAAGAAACATCCCCAAGGGAATGCGCCGCCGCTCCCCGCTGGGGCGGGTATTCTGTTTGTCTCATGGCTTCTGCTCACGGCCGTGGGTATCTTCCTTATCCTCTTCCGCCGCTCGACGTTTAACGCCTTTTACGTGACCGTGGCCGCGCCCGCGTGGCTGATGCTGATAGGCGTCGGCTTACTGGTGCTGTGGCAGAAGGGGCGGGGCTGGCGCGGTTTGTCGGGCTTGATTTTGTTGGGCTGGATGCTGACCACGGCCGTGAGCCTGAATCAACAATATTTCGACACGGCCGTGAGCAAAACATGGGGCTACCGCGACATGACCGCCCACCTCGCCCGCGAAGTCGAGCCAGCCACGGATGTCTTTATCGCCCATTTTCCCGACCCCAGCTTTGATTACTACCTGCGCGACATCCCCCTCCCGCGCACCATCGCCCCCCGCTATCCCGACCAACCCCCCGCTGAAACCCGCGCCCAACTCGCCCAACTCGCCGCCGAGTACGACCGCCTCTGGTTTGTGCCCGCCCATCGCTCTGGCTGGGACCCCGAAGACATCGCCTATGAATGGCTCGAATTTGAAACCTTGCGCGAGCAAATGGCAACCTATCAGCGGCTCGACCTGCTCGCCTATCGCCCGACCCGCACTCTGCCCCAAGTGGCCCATCCCGTTCAGCGCACCCTGCGCGACGAACTCACCCTCCAGCAGGCATTTGTGACCGTGAATGGCGTGCCTGCTGACCTGACCCAGCCGCTCCGGCTAACGCCGGGCGACACCCTGCGCGTTACCCTAAATTGGGAAGCGTTAAGCGACGTGGGCGAGAGCTACACCGCCTTTGTACATCTGCTGGGCGCGGATGGGCTGATGGTCACGCAACATGACGGCATCCCCGTCAACGGCCAGCGTCCCACCCTGTATTGGCAAACAGGACAGAGCTTTTTAGATACGCACGAATTAAACATTCCCCTAGAAACGGCCGTGGAAAATGGCACGCTCTTTGTCGGGTTATACAATACCCAATCGCTCGAACGACAAACGTTTGCTGACGGGCTAGACAGTTGGCCGCTAGCAACTTTGTCAATTAGCAATGAACAATGAGCAAGGAACAAATAGGCTGGCCTGCCACCCACCCCGCACTCATCGCTCAGCACTTCTTTATGACTTGGACACAAACTCACCAACGCTTGTTCGTCGCCCTGTGCGCCGCCTACTTTTTGCTAGGCTTGCTTTATGCGTGGGCGACGCCGCCGCTAGAAGCGTCGGACGAATACAAGCATTATCCTGTGGTGCAATATATGCAAACCACGGGGCAACTGCCCGTGCTAGACCCCGCCGACCCCGGCCTGTGGAGCAACGAGGCGGCGCAACCACCTCTTTATTACGCCATCATGGCCCTCGCCACGCTCCCCTTTGACACCAGCGACCTCGAGCAGTTACATCAGATTAACACCCACTTTTTTGTCGGTAATCCCCACCAAATCCACAACAAGAACATTATGTTACCCCAGCCAGAGCTGTCTGGGGTCACGCAGTCGGGCACGATGCAGGCGATGTATCTCATTCGTCTGTTGGGGCTGGGGCTGGGGCTGGGCACGATTTGGCTCACGGCCGTGTTAGGGCGCAAATTTCTACCCGCTACTCCCGCCCTCGCCGCCGCTGGTCTCGTCGCCTTCAACCCCATGTTCATCTTCCTGACCGCCTCCGTCAACAACGACACCCTCGCCCTTTTTCTGGGTGCGGCGGGCACGATTCTACTGGTCGAAACGTGGCGCAACCCGCCCGACCCGCGCCGTGAGTGGCCGCGTTACGCTCTGCTCGGCCTCCTTTGCGGACTCGCCCTGCTAACCAAAATGAGCTTGGCCGCGCTCTTATTGCTGGCGGGCATCTTGCTGGCGATACGGGCGTGGCAGACGGGTCGCTGGTCGCTTTTATTTGGCGGCGGCTTGCTCACCTTTGGGGTGGCGATGGCCTTGTGGCTCCCGTGGCTGGCGCGGAACTTTGCCCTGTACGGCGACATTTTAGCCATGAATGTCTTCATCGAAACGATGGGCACACGGCCGAATCCCACTTTTGCGGGCGTGGCTTGGCTGGCTGAATTTGGCACCTTTTATCGCAACTACTGGGGACAGTTTGGCGGGGTGAACATTGGTGCGCCCGAATGGTATTACAACCTCGCCAGCGGCTTGTTCATTTTGGGCCTGCTCGGCTGGCTGGGGCGCATCGGGCGAGACGCCTCTAAGCAAGACGACCAAGCGATAGCGGCGTGGGGGCGGCGTTTTATCTCGAGTGGAGCGTGGTTGCTGGTCATTTTGCCGCTTATTCTGTTTGTTTTGCTCGTGCGCTGGACAATTATCTATTACTCTTTTCAGGGGCGGCTCATTTTCCCCGCGCTGGCGGCGATAAATGTGCTGTGGGCGGGCGGTTTGTGGCAGTGGGCGGAACTGGCGCGGCGCGGACACACGGCCGTGGTCACTCTGCCCGTCACCTTTTTTGGCCTCATGGCCTTCCTGTTGCCCATCTTTATTATCCAGCCCAACTATCAGTTGCCTGAACCGCTCACGGCCGTAGCTGACCCCCACCAATTCGGCCCCATCCGCTTTCAGGCCAGCGACGGGCACACCCTCAATCTGGTCGGCGTCGCTACCGAAGCGGAGCTTCCCAGTACGCTCGTGGGCGACCCACAGGGTGTTGAAATCACGCTTTACTGGACGATAGACGCCCCGACCAGCAAAAATTACGTCACCTCGGTACATGCGCTCGGCCGTGAATTGACCTCCGTGGGGCAGAGCGACCGGTACCCCGGCTGGGGGTTGTGGCCGACCAGCCGCTGGCAACTGGGCGAGATTTACGAAGACAGGTATCGGGTGCAGGTGCAACCGGGGGCGATTGCCCCAAGTCGCTTGCAGTTCTCGGTCGGGGTGCTGGAGCCATTTGACGAGACGGCCACGCCCACGACAGCGGCCAACACGGCCGTGATGACCGCTCTCGCCCCCGACGGCACAGAAATCCCGCTCGTTATCGTCGGCGAAGCGCGACTAGTGGCCAGCCAAGCCCCACCGCCCCCCCGTGAACTATTTCCTGTTTTGCTAGAGGACGGCATTCGTTTTGTGGGGTATGAACTTAATTATAAGGGGGCAGACACGGCCGTGGTCGGGCAAACCCTCGACGTCACCCTCCAGTGGCAAGCCATCAGCACCCCCAGCCAAGATTACACCATCTTTTTTCAGATACTCGACAGCGACAAAAATTACATAGCGGGCGCGGACAGCCCGCCACTCAACGGCGATTTTCCCACCCGCCTTTGGCGTGAAGGAGACATTATCACCGAAACCCGCTCGCTCATCCTGCCCCCCGACTTATCCCCCGGCGCGTACCACATCAGCCTTGGGCTGTATGATCCCACCACGGGGGCGCGTGTGCCCCTCGTCGGCGGCCGGGGCACAGACAACATCAGTTGGGGGATAACCATTACCGATGGAGAATAATATGTGGCGTTCCATAATTCCTATACTTTTGTGGGTGGGTGCCATGACGGCCGTGTTGAGCGTTGCTTTTTTAGCGCATAATTTTACCCAGCTAAGCAGTACCTTTGCCGTGGAACGGGAAGTGGGTACATGGCTAATCACGCACAGCAGTAGCGAAGATGTGATTATGTCAACTATTGTGCTAAAAGACCGCCACCATGTACCGATTCCCACGCCAGCCAATAATAGCCGCCAAGCCGCCAACCTGCTGGATACCATTAGCCAAAAAACGCCCACCTTTGTGGTAACTTCGCGCACGCTAGATTGGCAATATGTGACGGGCACGCCGTGGTTCAAAGAGCGGTATCAGGTCGTCGCCCAGTTTGGGCAGGCGCAGAGTAGTGACACGGCCGTGCCCTATACCATCTGGCAACACATCCCCGACCTCGAGCCAGCATCGCCCCAAAGCCTGCATGTCAACGTAGACAACCGCTTCAACCTGGTAGGCACAGAATTTTCCCCCGAGAGCATCCAGCCAGGCGAAGCCGTGCGCGTCACCCTTTATTACGAAGCCCAGCAACGCTTGCCCCGCGCCTTCAAGACCATTGCCCAGGTGTTAGACCCGCTCAACGGTCTCCCCTATGCCAGCGTCGATGTCGAGACGCCGCACAGCACCCCGCTGGGCTGGTGGGAACCGGGGCAAATCATCAGCGAGAGCTTTGTGATGACCACCACCGAGCAGATTCCCGTCGGGGCGCATCGCGTGAACGTCGCCATGCGCAGTGAGCAGAGTCTAGCCCGCTGGCCGATGTATGCGGGGCACGACGCCAACGCCGTAGATCAAGTGACCATCGGTTACGTCGCTGTGCCCTCGCGGGAGCCGTTGCCCATGAACACCTTGCCCGTGCAAGCCACGCTGGGCGAGAGCATTACTCTGCATAGTTATGACCTGCAAGGGCAGGCTCAGCCGGGCAAGGTGCTAACCGTCTTTTTGCATTGGGAGGGCGCATATCCAGCCGAAAATTACCAAGTGTTTGTGCATTTGCTCAACGAAGCGGGGGAGTTGGTCAGTGGGCATGATGGCTCGCCCATGTCGGGGCAGTATCCTTCGCAAGGTTGGCGTCCTGGGGACATCATTCGGGATGGGCATCCGCTAACGTTGGACAGTTCCTTGCCGCCGGGCACGTACACGCTCAAGGCGGGGCTGTATCATCCCGTCACGCTGGAACGGCTCCCCGTCACGCTATCAGACGGTACGCAACCGCCCGACACGGCCGTGTGGCTCGGCACGGTCACAATTGATTGATTTGGGCATGGTTCAGAAACTCCTTCAAAGTTACCTTTACACTTCTACACACTCGCTTCGGCGTGGCCTGCGGCCACGCCTCGCTGTAAAGAGGGTGTTTTTTTGGGTTTGGGGTTTGACCCAAACGA
>JBGTIZ010000322.1:0-15606 GCA_041745395.1 Promineifilaceae bacterium (SeqCode)
CTTTTCCACGGCCGTGTCCCCCCCTCCTTTTTCCCCCAACACCCTAAACAATTCCCCTAAAACTTCGCCTCACAAACCCCTCTACCGCTACAATAAAGGCCGTGTCATTTTTCATCGAGGCGATAACGCATGAGCAACGACCCCCTAGCCATCCAATTCCAAAACGTCACCAAACATTTCACCCTCGCTGGTGAAACCCCTCAAACCATCCTAGAAACCCTGATCGCCACCGTCTCCCGCAAGCCCCGCCCAGCGCGGCAACACGTCTGCGCCGTGGATGACCTGAGCTTTGTTATCAAACCGGGCGAAACAGTCGGCTTTATCGGCACCAACGGCAGTGGCAAAAGCACCATTCTCAAGCTGGCGACCCAAATTATTTACCCTAGTAGTGGCTCCGTCAGCGTGCGCGGGCGGGTCAGTGCCTTGCTAGAGCTAGGCGCAGGCTTTCATCCCGACCTAACCGGGCGAGAAAATGTCTTCCTCAATGGTGCTCTGCTCGGCCTTACCCGAGCCGAAATGGAGGAGACATTTGATGATATTCTCCAGTTTTCGGAGATGGAAGAGTTTATTGACATGCCCGTCAAACATTATTCATCGGGCATGTATATGCGCCTCGCCTTTAGCGTAGCCATTCATGTCAAGCCCGATATTTTGTTCATTGACGAAATTTTGGCCGTGGGAGATCAGGCGTTTCAAAACAAATGCTTTGACCGCATTCATGCCCTCCAGCGCACCAACATGACCATCGTTATCGTCAGCCATGATTTGCGCTCCATGCAAAATTTGTGTGAGCGGCTCATCTGGATTAACAAAGGGGCAAAAATGGCGGATGGTGACCCGCGTGAGGTGCTAGCGCAATACCTGAATTTTACGCGGGAGATGGAGCAGAAAAGGATGGTGCGGGAGTTTGGCACGGCCGATACCCGTCGTCGCTGGGGGTCGGGCGAGGTGCGCATCGAAGCGGTGCGCTTTTTGGATGGGGATAACCAGCCCAGCCAGCAGTTTGCCAGCCATGACCCGCTCACCATCGAGATTGAGTATGAGGCGGATGAGCCTATTACTAATCCCCAATTTGCGCTGAGCATTTTTCGGGAGGATGGCATTCAGGTCAACAGCCCCAACACGCAGTTGGCCAAGGTGAGTACGGGCGTTATCCACGGCCGTGGACTCATCCGCTATGAAATCGAACGCCTCTCCCTGCTTCCCGCTGTCTACCACCTCAGCGCGATTGTGCAAGACCAGCAAGGCGTGCAAACCTACGACTATCACGACAAAGCGTACACCTTCCGCGTCGTTTACACCCAGCAACCAGAGACGCACGGCTTGGTTTCTTTACCGGCGCGATGGGTGCTGTAGTGTCTGGTGCGCTATTCAAGTAGCAACTGCCTTGGCTAAACAAGCCACATCCAGACAAAAAAGCACCTGACACATGACACGTGGCACATGATACCGTTGAAAAACCTCTTATGACTAACTCTCCCCTTTCCCCCTCCGGACGCTCTTGGCATGTGCAGGACAGCTTTGTCTTTCGCTCGGCCGTGCCGCTGGTGGCGCGGTTGCGCACCGGCTGGCTCAACATGGCCGCCCGCTGGTATGGGCAATACCTGACCGCGCAACAAAATGAGATTAACGATGCGCTGGCGCATCAAGACCAACGCACGGCCGTGGAAATCAATCATCTGGTCGAGGTTATCCGTCGCCAAGATGCGGAGCTGGTCGCTCTGCGCCGCCAGCTAGCCGAACTAGAGCTAAAAATCAAGCAGTGGGGGACGCCAAACGACGCATGAGCCGCCCCCTCAAGTTGGCTTACTTTAGCCCGTTGCCGCCTGCCCCGTCCGGCATTGCCGATTATAGTCAGCAGTTATTGCCTGCCTTAGCCACTCAATTTGACATAACGATGTTTGTGGATGACCCCACGGCCGTGTCCTCGCCCCTCACCCAGCAATTCCCCACCTACCCCATCAGCGACTACCCCGCTCGCCGCTGGCAAACTGATTTGCCCCTCTACCACATGGGCAACAGCCTGCACCATGCCGCCATCTACGATACCCTCATCCAATATCCGGGCCTCGTCGTTCTGCATGATTACGGCCTGCATCATTTTGTAGCGGGTCACACCACGGGGCGGTCCGATTTTGTCCGCTTTTGGCGCGAAATGGTGTATAACGAGGGCGTGGCTGGGGCGCGCACCACGTGGGCAATTGCTCGAGAAGAAGCGCGGCAAGAGCCGTTCAGCACGCCCTTAAACGGCCGTGTGCGTGATGCCAGTTTGGCTCTTTTGGTTCACAGCGACTATGTGCGCGACCTGCTCCGCCAGCATCCCACCTGCCCACCTGTCTATCGCGTCCCCTTCATTGACCAACTGGCGGGGCAAACGATTACCCCTCTGCCGCGCCCCGCCGCGTGGCCGCCCGAAGCGTTTATATTGGCCTGCGCGGGCGAGGTCACGGCTAACAAACAACTGCCGCTCATTTTGCAAACGGTCGCCCAATTGCGCCAAACGCAACCTCAGCTTTATTTATTGTTGATTGGCGCGGTGCATGAAGAAGTGGCTCTGCCCGCCCTACTCGACCAGTTTAATCTGCATGAGGCGGTTATCAGCTTGGGGCGCGTCGCTTCGGAGACAGATTTTTCGTGCTGGATG
Organism: Promineifilaceae bacterium (SeqCode); assembly: GCA_041745395.1. GTDB lineage: Bacteria > Chloroflexota > Anaerolineae > Promineifilales > Promineifilaceae > Hadersleviella. The sequence goes on from JBGTIZ010000322.1 coordinate 2,645, forward strand.
GCTACGGCGGACGTGATTATCAATTTGCGTCAGCCGACGCTAGGGGAGACTTCAGCCACGGCCGTGCGTGCCCTCGCGCTCGGCAAACCGCTCATCGTTTTTGACCACGGCTGGTATGCTGAACTGCCCGACGCCGCTTGTGTTAAAATCCCTGTGGGCGACGGCCCAGCTTTGGCACAAGCCATCACTACCCTGCATCATAATCAGAATCAGCGGCAAGCCATCGCCACGGCCGCGCAAACGTACATTCAAACCCACTGTCAGCCGGAACAGGTGGCAGAGGGATATACCACGGCCGTGGGTCAGCTATTTGCCAAATAGCCGCCCAAATTACTCGGCGATGTTTGCACTTTTTACAGATTGGTTCGTCGTCAGTTGACAAATCTAGGTGGGGTACACGATACTCTGCCATACAAAGACACCATAAAGCTCCTTAAACCCTGCACCATTAGCCGTTCTTGCCCGAGAGAAATAGCTTGACTTGCATGGAGGAACCATTATGAAATGGCAGGAAGCACGCGCAACATACCCTCACCAATGGCTTTTGGTAGAGGCGTTAAACGCCACCACCATAGACGGCAAACGCATCATAGATGAGCTGGCCATTATCAATCAATTTGAAGATGGGCAAGAAGCTTGGCAAGCGTATGCTACGCTCCATGCCCAAAACCCTCAGCGGGAAATGCTAGTGTTGCACACCCAGCGCGAAGAGTTGGATATAACCATAAAAAAGCATTACCTTACGAGTATAGTAGTATGACCATACGTATTAAAGGGTTTATTTGGTTGGCTCAATTTGTTGAGAAATTGATTGACAAACATGGTGTAGAACCATATGAAGTCGAAGAAATACTCTACAGATACTGCCAGATTAAGAAAATTGGACGCGGTAAAGTTGATGGGGAGCATTTGTATCAAGTATTAGGTCAAACCGAAGCTGGACGATACCTGATTGCCATCTTCGTATACAAGCCAAGTGACGGACGAATTTTAGTTATTAGTGCACGGGATATGGCTCGTAAGGAACGGAAACAATATGGCCGATAAACAATACAACAACCAAGAAGAGATACCCGCAGAGTTTCACTCATTAGAGGAAGCTGGCGAATTTTGGGATACACATAGCACGGCTGATTATGAAGGCCTATTAGAACCCGTTGACGTAGAAGTTGATCTGCCACCAAGACATCGGGGGCGACGAATCTGGGTTGCCGCAGACTTGGCTGTGCAATTGACACTCATTGCCAAACAGCAAGGCGTCTCCGCCGAAACTTTGGCAAACCTCTGGTTACAAGAAAAATTAGCGCAACAAACGCCTTGAGCTAGATGATGTTCCTTGCACCCTGCCTTATACCATTCAACCGAATTACCAACCACGGCCGTGGTTTTGTCTCCACGGCCGTGTGCTCCCCTGACAGGCTAAAAGACTGAAAGACTGAAAGACTTAACTCGGAGAACCACACCACATGACCTTCCAAGAAGTAAGCAACAAAGTAGACTTCGTCCAACAAGAAAAAGAAATCCTCGACTTCTGGCGCGACACCGACGCCTTCAACAAACTGCGCCAGCTACGCCAAGACGCGCCCAACCATTGGAGCTTCGTCGACGGCCCCATCACCGCCAACAACCCCATGGGCGTCCACCATGCGTGGGGGCGCACCTACAAAGACCTCTACAACCGTTATCACGCCATGCAGGGCAAAGAGCTACGCTGGCAACAAGGGTTCGACTGCCAAGGGCTATGGGTTGAGGTCAATGTCGAAAAAGAACTCGGTTTCAAAAATAAGCGAGACATCGAAGCATATGGGCTAGCTGAATTTATCAAGCTGTGCAAAATGCGTGTCCTAAAATATGCGGGTGTCCAGACCGCACAATCCCAGCGGCTCGGCTACTGGATGGATTGGAATAGCTTAGAGGAGCTAGAAATGCTCCGCCAAGCGTTGCAAGAAGACGCGCAAAAGCAGGTGACCATTCAAGGGCCAAAAGGGCCAGTCACGGGCACGGCCGAGCAGGTGGTCGGTCAGCTAGGCATGCCCAATGTCGGCGGCTCCTACTTCACCTTTAGCGACGAAAACAATTACCAAATCTGGCGATTCCTCAAAACCGTGCACGAAAACGGCTGGCTCTATCAGGGCACAGACGTCATGCCATGGTGCGCCCGCTGTGGCACAGGCATCAGCCAGCACGAAATCGTGACCGACGGCTATCGTGAGGTCACACACGAATCTGTTTATGTCAAATTCCCCCTGCTGGGGCGCGAAAATGAAGCCCTGCTGGCGTGGACAACCACCCCGTGGACGCTTTCCAGCAATGTGGCCGCCGCCGTCGGCCCCGAACTGACCTATGCCAAGGTCAAAGCGAGCGATGGCTGGGTCTATTACATGGCGGAGCCGACCGTTAAAGAGACGATGCTGGGCAAAGCAGACCGTGATTATGAGGTGGTCGGCACGCTGAAAGGGTCAGAGATGCTAGGCTGGGAATATACGGGGCCTTTTGATGAACTCACGGCCGTGCAAACCGCCTTTACCGAAGCCAACTACACCCACCGCGTCATCAGTTGGAAAGATGTCGGCGCGGAAGAAGGTACGGGCATCGTGCATATCGCCCCTGGCTGTGGCGCAGAAGACTTCCAGCTCAGCAAAGAACACAACCTGCCCATCGTGGCGCCTCTCGACGAAAACGGCGTCTATGTGGCTGGCTTCGACTGGCTCACTGGGCGCGAAGTGCTGAGCATCGCCGAAGACATCTTCACCAATCTGCAAGAAAAGGGCGTCTATTACCGCAAGCAAAAATACAGCCACCGCTATCCTCACTGCTGGCGTTGCGGCACAGAACTTGTTTATCGCCTCGTGGATGAATGGTTCATCAGCATGGGCGAGCTATACGACAAGCCCCGCGAAGAAGTGACCGCCGAAGAGAAAGCGCAGAGCCTGCGTTACCAAATCATGGACAGCGTAGACGACGCCACTTGGTATCCTAGCTTTGGGCATGACCGGGAAATGGACTGGTTGCGCAACATGCACGACTGGATGATTTCCAAAAAGCGGTATTGGGGCTTGGCTCTACCCATCTGGGTTTTCCCCGATGGCTCCTTCCATGTGGTCGGCTCCTACGAAGAGCTAGAAGAGCTGGCCGTCGAGGGCTGGGAGACATTCGAGGGACACACCCCCCATCGCCCCTACATTGACGCGGTCAAAATCCGCCATCCCGAAAATCCGGACCTCATCGGCACGCGCATCAAAGATGTGGGCAACCCGTGGCTCGACGCGGGCATCGTCGCCCTCAGCACCCTGCATTACAGCACCGACCGAGCGTACTGGGAAAAATGGTATCCCGCCGACTGGATTAGCGAGAGTTTTCCCGGCCAGTTCCGCAACTGGTTCTATAGCTTGTTAGCCCAAAGCACCGTTTTGGCGCATCGTGGCCCGTTCAAAAATCTGTTCGGCTACAGCACCCTGATTGCCGAAGACGGCCGTGAGATGCACAAATCATGGGGCAACTCGATTGAGTTCAATGAAGCGGCGGACAAAATGGGCGCGGACACCATGCGCTGGCTTTATGCCTCCTGCAAACCAGAGAAAAATTTGCGCTTTGGGTACGGCATTGGGGATGAGACGCGCCGCCGTTTCCTCATTCCGCTCTGGAACGTGTACAGCTTCTTTGTGCAATATGCCGTTTTGGACGGCTGGACACCCGAGAAGGGTGTGACCTCATCGCCTGATGCGGGCAACGCCATGCTCGACCAGTGGATTGTGGAGCGACTAGACGAAACGACTGTGGCCGTGCGCGACGCGCTGGACGTGTACGACGCGGAACGCGCCACGCAGGCGGCGGAGAGCTTGCTGGATGATTTGTCGAACTGGTATGTGCGCCGTTCGCGGCGGCGGTTCTGGCGCAGTGAGGCGGATGCAGACAAGGCGGCGGCGTATGCTACGCTGTATCAGGTCTTGGTTAAGTTTGCCAAACTGCTCGCGCCGTTTATTCCGTTCACGACCGAGGTGATGTACCAAAATTTGGTGCGCTCGGTGAACCCCGACGCGCCCGAGAGCGTGCATCATTGCCTTTACCCCAAGGCGGATGCGGCCGACTTAGACCAGCGTTTGCTGGATAAGATGCGTCTGGCAATTACGACAGCCAGTCTCGGTCGGGCGGCGCGCGCTTCGGCCGATGTGAAACTGCGTCAGCCGCTGGCCACGGCGCGGGTCAATGTCGGTAGTCAACAGGCGGAAAATGACCTGCTGGAATTGGCGGATGTGATTGCGGAAGAGATGAACGTCAAGAGTATCGAAATCGTCTCGGAAGTGGGGGAATTGGTGAACTACAAGCTCCTGCCCAATAATCGGGTGCTGGGGCCGAAGTTTGGCAAGCTGTTCCCGAAGATTCGCCAAGCATTGGAAGGGGTTGACCCCACGGCCGGGGCACGCACTTTGCAGGCGGGTGAGGCTCTTATTCTTGAGGTACAAGGGGAGACAATCAGCCTGACGGATGAAGATGTGCTGGTGCAGACGGAGGCACAGGGAGACACGGCCGTGGCAAGTGAACGCGGCGTGACGGTGGCCGTGGAGACTCATCTGACCCCGGCACTGGTACAGGAAGGGTATGCCCGGGACTTGGTGCGCTATCTGAACAATATGCGCAAGGAAGCGGGGCTAGAGATTTCGGATAGGGTGGCGGTCTGGTACACGGCCGTGGACCTACCCATGCTTGACCCCAATGTGCAGGCCGCCTTCGACAACTTTGGCGATTATCTGCGTCAAGAAGTGCTGGCCGCGAGCATCACCACTGGCGAAGCCCCTGGGGAAGCGCATCGGGAAACGGCGACTGTGGGGGATACAGACATCGTCCTGAGCTTGCGTAAAGTTGCGGTTCGTTAGGAATTCAGGGGGGTAACATCGCCTTGATACGCCTCGCCGCCTGCGGCGGCTCGCCTGTCATAAGTGTATTCTTTAGTTTGGGCGTTCACCCAAACGAAAGAATACCCTCTTTCCAGCGTGTCGTGGCCGCAGGCCCCGACACGACGAAGCTAGTTACACTATCGTTTGAGAAAATACGCCTTTTTGTCAAAAAAGAAGGAGTGTTGCTGATTCGTGACCAATCACTTACGCCATAAACGGACACGTCTAGCATAAATGGCAAAGGCATTGATAAAAAGACAAATTTAGGGCAGGCTGTTCCTAAGCAATATGCGACGGGCGTTTCGGGCGCACACGCCCTCGCCCAGCGTTAAAAATCTTGATTCCAAGGTGCGCCCCGTTCCCCAAAGTGGGGCGCACCTACCCCGAGACAAAGAGATCATTGTTGTGACCGCATCTCATTTTCTTAAACAACTTCGTTAGGCTGGCCGCTGGCGGTCATCTCCCCAATTTCCCCCCTGAGGTCGCAACCCCATGAATCAGACCACCCCCATTACTGACCTGCCCCTGCCGTTGCTTGTCGTGCGTGACGGTCGCATCGTCATGGCCAACGAGCAGGCCATTTTGCTGACGGGCTACACGCCTGCCGACCTCGAGCAAAGTCAGCTCAAGCACCTGCTTTTACCGGGAGCCACGGCTACGGAGTTGCTGTCTGTGCTAGACAGGGAACTGCCGGAGCCTCAGCACCAGACAATCACCCTTATCACGTTTGAGGGCGACATGTGTCTGGTGCAACTCACGGCCGTGTCCATTCTATATCAAGGCGAAGCGGCCACGCTCTGCCTGATACCCCCCGCCCCCGCGCCAGCGCAGACCCCGCCCACACAGGACGATTACACGCAAAAACTGCTCCACAATTTGCTCGATATGACGCTGGTGCTGGAAACGGATTTTACGGTGCGGTTTGTCAATCTGGCTATCACCGCCATGCTCGGATACACGCCTGAAGAGATCATAGGGCAGAATTACCTTGATTTGATTGATGTGGTGGGGGTTCCGCTGGGGGATGGGGTGGAGAAAATGGTGTGGCCGGATGAAAACACGCCCATTGTGATGCGGATGCGGCATAAAACAAACACGGCCGTGTATTTAGAACACATCCTGCGCGACCTCACCCAAGACCCACACATCCAAGGCTACTTGGTCAACGCCCGCGACGTCACCCAACGCATCCAAAACGAAACAGAACGCCGCTACCAAGCGTTCCTGCTCGATAACATTCACGACGCCGTTATTTCCACCGACCGCGACGGCCTCGTGCGCAGTTGGAACCACACGGCCGAGCGCATCTCTGGCTACCGCGCCGCCGCAGTCATGAATCGACCTTTGGCCAACTTTCTACCCGACCTTTGGCCTAGTCCCGAGGTGCTAGCGCGACTCCAAAAAGGGGCGCATTGGGAAGAAGAGCGCACGTTGTGGCGACCCGACGGCTCCCAAATCACCGTTTTGCTGACCACTTTTTATTTGCGCTACGTGGCGGAGAGCCATCAGGGGGTGGTCATCATGGCCCACGACATCACCGAGCGACAGCGCACCTTCCAAAAGATTCGCCTCTTGCAAGCGGCCGTGGAGGCCAGCATTGACGGCATCACCATTGCCGAAGCGACGGGCGACAAACCGCTTGTTTATGTCAACAACGGCATTGTGAGCATGAGCGGCTATAGTCGAGAGGCGTTTTTGGGGCGCAACTGTCGCTTTTTGCAAAAACCCGGTGAAAATGACGCGCAACGCGCCGAAATCCGGCGGGCAATGGCGGCAGGCGAACGATGCCAAGTTATTCTGCGCAACTATCGTAAAGATGGCTCCGTCTTTTGGAATGAACTGACCCTCTCACCTATTTTTGACCCAGCGGGGCAGGTGACCCATTTTATCGGCATCCAGCGCAATGTAACCGAGCAAATTGGCATTCGGGACAGGTTATCGCGTCAAGCGCAGGAGTTGGCTTCGCTGGCTTATATCGGCCGCACGGCCGTGCGCGAGCTTAATCTCAACCAAGTCCTAAACAAATTAGTGGCGGAAATCTCACCACTCTATCCAGACGGCGTCGCTATTTTTCTAGCAGAAAAGGATGATCTGGTGTTACGCGTGGCTGGTACAGGCGTCAGCGAATCTTTAGGCTTGCGTGTGCCCATTACCGCTAGTATCGTCGGTAAAGCCTTGCAAACGCAGGAGGTACAATGGCATCAAACGCGGGCAGAGACGCAAGCGGCCATGTATCACTTCGACAATCAAGAACGTGACCTGTATCCGTTTAGCTGTGTGCTGGCTGTGCCACTCATCGTGGAGGAAAAGGCGATTGGGGTGTTGAAGGCCATGCACATGGATGATTATGGGCTGACTGAGGATGATTTACGGATGCTCACGGCCGTGGCTAGTTGGGCCGCCATCGCTATTAACAACGCCCAATTATACGAAACGGCCCAAAACGCCCTGAGAAAAGAGCAAACCGCCCGCGAACAGCTTATCCAAAGCGGCAAACTGGCCGCCATGGGGCGCATGGTCGCCACCGTCGCCCATGAGCTAAACAACCCTCTGCAAACCATTCGCAACTGCCTTTTTCTTATCCAGAAGCGGGTTCCCAATCAGCCGCCTATCAAAGATTATTTGCGCATGTCCCTGTCCGAAGTAGACCGCCTGTCCAAACTGGTGCTGGAGCTACGCGAGGTGTACCGCCCCAGCCACAGCACCGCCAGCCAGCCCGTCGCGCTCGTGCCGCTGATTAGCGACCTCAAGATGCTCATTACCCCCCATCTGAAGCAACATGGCGTGCGCTGGGATTGGCAACCCGCCGTGGCTGACTCGCCTGTGTGTCAGGTGCTGGGGGTGGCTGACCAGCTCAAGCAGGTTTTCTTGAACATCAGCCTGAATGCCATTGAATCTATGACGCATAATCCCGAGGGCGGGGTGCTACAGGTGCGCCTAGAGCAGTTTAAGCAAGATGAGGAGCCGTGGGTAGCCATTACGTTTATTGATGAAGGGGAAGGCATTGAAGCGGCGCAAATTGACGCGTTTTTTGAGCCGTTTTACACAACCAAAGAGACGGGCATGGGGTTGGGCTTGGCGATTAGTTACGACATTATTCAGCGGCATGATGGCCGGATTTTGGTTGAGTCAGAACAGGGGCAGGGGACGGCAATGCGGATTGAGTTGCCGCTGTTGGCGTGAGTGAGGGAATAAGGGATGTAGGGTCTTCGCACTTTGAAGCTAATGGTTTGTGAAACCTTTAGGGTCTGCATGGCTTACGGGGTATGATACGGCTTTATTCCCTTTGGAGACTGTATCATGCGCACGAAACGTTATTTTTTCTTTTGGCTAGTTTGTTTTGGCATAGCGGGTTTATTGGTCGCTTGCGGCGGCGAAGCAGAGGAGACACCTGCCCCCACGGCCGTGTCTGAAACCCTCCCCCCCACCAGCACGGCCACCCCCGCCGCTACCAACACCCCTACGCCCACGGCCACCCCCTCCCCCACGCCCATCCCGCCCCTGCTTGAGGTAGATGACCAAATCTTAGGCCCAGATGGCCTGCTCCGCCTCACGGCCGTGCAAAGTCCCGTGGACGGCATCGTCGCTATTTATCGCGCCAGCGGTCAAGAGCTAGGGGAGGGTGATTTGCTGGGCTACACGGCCGTGGACGCGGGCGAAACCAGCGACCTGACCGTCGCCATCGAGCCAGCCGATCTGTCCAGCCTGAGCGACACCCTGCAAGTTGCCCTACACGCCGCGCCTAGTGCTGATGAAGATGATTTTGACCCGGCCGTGGACGACCTGCTCCTCATCACCCAATTCCAGATAGAAAACCAAGCCATCGAGCCAATCATCGAAATCAGCCAAGAGGTGGTCACGACCAACGGCCTGCTCCTTGTCGAGCGCGTGGTGATGCCTGATGATGGCTGGCTCGCTCTTTACAACAATAATAATGACGATAATGATGATGATGACGAATGGGACACCCTTATCGCTTTTGTGCCGCTCACGGCCGGGGAAAACGAACAAATTCCCCTCTATCTGCGCTGGCACGACGCTCATAATAATCTAGTCGCCGTTTTGTATCGGGACAACGGCGAGGAGCCAGGGCGTTTTGAAGCGACCGACAGCCCTCTCATGTTTGCGGGTGTGCCCGCTACCCAAGAGATAACGGTGCGCCTGCCGGCTCAAATCACGTCGCTTGACCAGCCCGTGGTAAACGGCCGGGTTATCGTGCCCCGCGTGGTCAGCGATGGCCCCGGTTTTGTGGTTGTGTACCAGAGTGAAGAGAACGGCCAGCCCGGTTTTATCATCGGGTCTCTATACGTCCCCGATGGCGTCTCGACCTCGGTGGCCGTGTCGGTGACGCAAGCGGCCGTGACCCCCCAAATGATGCTGAAGTTGCACATGGACGGCAATGACAATCAGACGTTTAATTTTCCTGGCCCCGACGAGCCACAACTATCGAGCGGTCAGCAATTTTTTGTGCCGTTTAACACTGATGTAGGCACGTATCTCATTACGGCTGACCAAACGCTGGGGGCAGATAATCAGGTCATGGTTCCGCTGGTGGCGGCCGAGCAGGCGGTTTGGGTGGTGATTCGCGCCCCCAATGAGGCAAACACGGCCGTGGCTGGGGCTATTCTGGGCCAAACCCGGCTCCCTGCTGGCGTCAGCCAAAACGTCATTATCGAACTAGGCGACACGCCCGTCACCGCCACTACCCTCTTCGCCATGCTCTACCAATCCAACGACCCGCAAGACAGCTTCGACCCCACGACCGACGTGCCACTTATTCGACGCAGTGAACCACTGTCCGCAACTTTTTCAGTCGAGTAAAGTTAAGTAAACAAGTAAAAAACATGAAAATTGGCCTCATCATCTACGGCTCGCTAGACATCGTTTCGGGCGGTTTCTTATACGACCGCAAACTGGTCAAACACCTCATCGCTCAAGGGCACGCGGTCGAGGTTTTAACCCTGCCTTGGCAAAATTATTTGACCCATTTACGCGACAATTTTTCGGCCGATTTAGCCCAAACGCTCTACACGGCCGAGTACGATATTCTCCTGCAAGACGAGCTAAACCACCCTTCGCTAGTGTGGTTCAATCGGCAACTCAAACGGCGAGTCAGCTACCCCATTATCAGTATCGTGCATCATTTGCGCTCACTAGAACCCCGCGCCGTATGGCTCAACGCGCTCTATCGTCAAATCGAAAAACAATATTTGCGTGGCGTGGATGGCTTCATTTTTAACAGCCAAACCACGCAAAAAACGGTGGCCGACCTGCGCGGCAATAATATGCCGCCTAGCGTGGTCGCCTATCCTGCGGCCGACCGTTTTGGGGAACAACAGCCACGGCCGTTACCACAGGTCACTGACCCGTTGCCCCCCTTGCGCCTGCTTTTTGTGGGGTCGGTCGCGCCGCGCAAAGGGCTACACCTTTTGCTCAAAGCGTTGGAGCGACTGCGTGATGTGGACTGGCATCTGGATGTGGTTGGCAGTTTAGAAGTGGATTTGAGCTACGCCCTAGCTATGCAAAAGTTTGCGGCCATGAATCAGTGGACCGAACAGGTGAAATTTTGGCACGTTGTGCCTGATGAAGAGCTGGCGGTGCGCTACCGCACGGCCGATTTACTGGTTGTGCCCTCCGCTTATGAAGGGTTTGGCATTGTTTATCTCGAGGCGATGAGCTTTGGGGTTCCCGCTGTGGCTACGACGGGCGGCGCGGCGCATGAAGTGCTTGACCACGGCCGTGAAGGCTTTCTTATCCAGCCCGACGATGACCGGCATTTGGCCGACATCATCAACGAACTGCACAACAATCGCCATCTCTTAGCCGAACTGAGCCAAAACGCCCGCGCCCGCTACGAAAAACAGCCCACTTGGGCAGACACCACCCGCACCATCGAGCAGTTCCTGCTCCAATTTGTCATGACCCAGTGAGAAACCAAAGCCTGTTGGGTTTCGTGGGTTTTTCAACGGTATCATGTGTCACGTGTCACGTGTCATGTATCATGTGCTTCTTTCTCTGGATGCGGCTTGTTTAGCCAAGACGGCTGTTAATTAGCCCGCAAATTTTCAAAGACCCAAAAAGCTAAACAGAATCTGACATACGTCGCCCTTCGCCCCTAGCCCCTTTTCCCCATGAAACTGTCCGTCATCATCCCTACGCTCAATAACCACACCCTGACCCATACGCTGGCCGCTCTGCGCCTGCAAAGCCAGCCGCCTGACGAAATCATCGTCGTGGGGCGGGATGAAATTGGGGTTACGGCCGATTTTCCAGAAGTGCGCTTCGTGGATACGGGCGAACCCATGTGTGCGGCGGCGGTGCGCAACCGAGGGATGCAGGCGGCCAGCGGGGATGTGTTTCTCTTTTTAGACTCAGATTGTCGGCCAGCGGCAGATTGGGTAGAAACCCACGGCCGTGGACAAACCGCCGGCCACCCCGTCATCGGCGGCGGCATCCAGATAGACGACCCCAATTTTTGGGCACGAAGCGATAATCTGGCCATGTTTCACGAATTTGCCCTAAGCCAGCCCGCTGGGTCACGCTTCTTACTGCCCACGCTCAACCTCAGCGTGCGGCGCGAGGTGTGGGCGCAGGTGGGGGATATGGATGAATCTTTTCCGGGCGCGGCGGGTGAGGATAGCGACTGGACGATACGAATGCGGCGGGCAGGCGTGCCGCTTTATTTTGACCCCACGGCCGTGGTCAGGCACGCGCCCGCCCGCACCCAGTGGGCTGACGTGGTTCACCATTGGCGCAAATCAGGCCACAACAATATTCGCGTGCGGGTGCGCTACGCCAGCGAATACAGCACCCCCAACTTTGCCCAACATCCCCACTGGTTGCGCCTGCTCTCACCGCTTATTGCGACCCAAATCACGGCCAAAATTTATGCCCAGAATAAATTTTGGCCCTACTGGCAGAGTCTGCCCGTCGTCTGGGCAACCAAACTAATTTACTGCTGGGGCGCGGCGCAAGGCATCGAAGATGGGTTCGCTTTTGGCTGAGTACGCGCCTCGGGTCTGCCTGATTATCACGGCCTGGAATCAGGTTGAAAAGACGCTGGCCTGTCTGGCGACGGTGCAGGCACTCGCTTATCCAGCGGACGCGCTGACTGTTTTATTGGTGGATAATGGGAGTGAATCGGAACTGGCCACGGCCGTGCAAACCGCCTACCCCGACCTGATTTACCTGCGCCATGACCACAACCTCGGCTTTGCGGCGGGCTACAACAGCGGCCTGCGCCACGCCCAAAACATCTCTCCGGCCTACGACTACTTTTTCCTGCTCAACAACGACACTCTGCTCGCCCCCGACAGTCTGCGCCATCTGGTCAGCGCGGCGCAGGCCAACCCCGACTGGGGCGTGGTCACGGCCAAAATTTATTACGCCGACGACCCGCAACGAATCTGGGCGGTGGGCGAACGGGTCAGCCCCATTTTGCTCGACCTGACCACGCGCCACCAAAACCAGTTTGACACAGGGCAATGGGCGACGCGCCAAACGTTTGATTTTGTGCCGTTTTGCGCCGTTTTGCTCCCGCGCCAGACGCTGGCGCAGGTCGGTCTGCTGGATGAGGGATTCTTTGTTTATTACGAAGATATGGATTATTGTCGGCGGGTGCTGGCGGCGGGGTTGGCGATTGGGCTGGAACCAGCGGCGCAGGTGTGGCACGCGGTGTCGAGCAGTAGCGGGGGGCAATGGTCGCCGCGTTATGCGTGGTGGATGGGGCAGAGTGGCGGGCGGTATTTTCGTAAACACGGCCGTGGGTGGCGTCTCCTGCTCATTGTGCCCTTCAAGCTGTTTGGCGCGGGGCGCAATGCGCTCTGGCTGACGTGGCGAGGGGAGTGGGCGGCTCTGCGGGCGTATGGGCGGGGGTTGTGGTGGGGGTGGGTACACGGCCGTGCAGACGTCCCTTTTGAGGCGTGAAAAGCAAAAAGTAAAAAGCGAGAAGTGAAAAGTAGGCATAGCTCAAGTTACCTTTACAGTTACAGCGGGCACACGCCTCGCCGCCTGCGGCGGCTCGGCTCTTCTAAAGGGTGTTTTTTTCGTAGGGGGGGGGGGCCCGAC
>JBGTIZ010000323.1:0-23476 GCA_041745395.1 Promineifilaceae bacterium (SeqCode)
GCGTACCGTATTCTTGCTCACTTGGCGTTGACACTTGGTCTGAATCCAGGCTACTAACTTTTTTAATGTCCACCGATATCCGGGTAGTTCGACCTCTTGGGGCGTTTGGGTTTGTAACAGGGTCTCTACTTCCTCTTTCAGTGCCTGGCTAAAAAAGGGGGTGTCCGCCAGTTCGTTTATACATTAACGCATCTGGACCCTTGTCATTGTAAAGATGAATCCAGTCCATCACCGTCTGGTCATCTCGTCCAATTTCTTTTGACCATTTGGTGGCGTTAGTTTGCTTCGTTCCGATTAGATACAGTGCTTGAAAGCGTTCACGACTACGCGCATGATCGACATGGATAGAAAGTTTGCGGATATCTTCAGCGGTTTGATTCCATTTTGCAAAATTTGGACATAACATGTGGCAGTGACCTCGGCTTAATTTAGGATGAGGTTCATTTTATCCGTTTCTATAGTTATCAACATGATTTGAGTTTAGCTAGACCAAACTGAACGAAATCCCATGCCGCTATAATAACCAGCTAATGCCCCAGATAGCATAGCTAACAGCCTTGTAATTACATGGTATTGATTTATCGTTATAAACTTTGGTTCTGCGTTTATTTCAAGCGGGAATGGTTCTACACCTATTATTAATCCTGTTGCGGCTCCCAGTATTAGACCAAAAAGCGGGGCATGATCAATTAATTTAGAAAAAGAAAGAATAGGGCTACTAATTAAGCCCAAAAAAACACCCAACAACAAACCTATAATTCCACCTGTATAAAGGCCTATAAAACTAGCCATCAAAACAACTGGATTTTCAGGATCTACCAAAGTTAACCTTAATATCGCGTGGGCAAAGATATAAAACCATGCTCCTAATACCCCTGCTTTAGCTCCATATATTAGTCCCAACCACAATGACCACCATAATTTTTTCATTTCATAAATCCTTTTACAACAATAACGACTATTCCGATTTGCAACACATCTTCGATGACGATGGCTAGCGGGATTTGGCGATTTACTTCAAAGACTCTGGGCATTTTCTCTCCCCGACGAATGCGTTCATAAGCATAGTGGGTAATTGTGGTGACATCGTGGGTTAACAAAACACGGCCGTGTTTGGCTATTCAGAGCAAGTCATTCTCTGGGGGGGAGGGATGCATACGGCCGTGTGGCAATCACTTGCCCGCCAGTTGGTACGTGTAATACATCAAGACATCGTTTCGTTTTTTGACCCATTCACCAGTGAAAAACTGCTAAATTTGCGAAACGATATCTTGATGCACGATAGGTACGTCTTGCGCACCATGACAATGTCGCTGGTCTGCTGATCTGTCCACAAGAGAGGGAGCGTCAAAATTTTGTGGTTTTGATAACGCTAAAAATGTATTTAAGGATATACCAAATGATCAGCAAGACACAAAAAGCAAAGGTTGCATTCGCCTGAAATTCTCTTAAACGATCAACACTGTTGGTCGTAAAAATAACCATTATGCTTAGCACACCAATCACGGAAAAATAGACAGAGATTAAACTAATGCGGAACCTCCCCTCCCTAAGATATATTCGCCATCTGTCAATAAGAATGAACCCAAATGGGAAGAATAATGCAACAAGTACATCTCGCATTATATTTGTAATCGTCATCAGATTAGCCTCTACATATTTACTGGGCTTTCGACCATTTTTTTGCACAAATTGAATTTCAGCCATATTTTTCGGCAATTGGGCTTGTTGTTGACCCCATCCACGAGAAATTCTACACTTAAGCCCAATACCTTTCAAATAAGCGAAAATCGGTGAGCATCGAACCGTTTTTAGAATCTTGCTACCAGAGTAATCAGTTGAAAAAACCATGGCGATTTTGACGCTCAAAATCCTTATTTGAAAGGTATTGCACTTAAGCCATTAAGGAAGCCACCTACCCTTGAGCTAACCCCTAAAGCCAGTCCTCTATTCTTCATTCTCTCTCCCGTCCCTTTTATCCCCATAATTCACAACACTTTCACCCCTCGCCCACGGCCGTGTGGCTATACTGCATGGAGGAGCAATACCATCCATGCAGAGCAACAGCGACCAGCCATCACAACCATTAATCGTGCCATCATCCCGCATCCTGACCGACAGCTTGGTGCTATTCACCACGGCCGTGTTGGTCTTACTCATAGCGCGTTACAGCGGCTGGCTCGATCTCTTTCTCAACTGGGCCAGCACCCGCCCCGAGCGCGAAATCGAAAAACTGCTGGTGGTCGCCTTGGTCACGGCCGTGGGGGTGGTCATTTTTGCCATTCGCCGCTGGCAAGACGCCCAACATTCAGAAGCCACAGCCCTCGCCGATAGTCATTATTGGCAACAAATGGCGCAACTGCCCCAAGAGTGGCGCGGCCAGCCCGAACCCGAAACGTTAGCGACCACGGCCGTGCAAGCCCTCGCCCAGCAAACCAGCGGCGAAGGCATTCTCATTCTGACTGCCGACCCCAATCTACGAATCCTGCGCGTCCGCGCCGCCAGTGATGACCTCGCCGCGCTGGTAGGCGACTTTTTTTCGTTTGAGACGCCCATCATCGGCCCCACCCATCTAACCCAGCAAACCCACCTAATGCACGACCTGCGGGACTTTCCTGACCACCTGCACGGCCGTGCCGCGCAGTTCAAAAGTTGCCTCGCCCTGCCCCTGTTGCCCGCCACCACCGCCGAAGCCAATTTAGGCGTCCTGCTGGTGCATAGCTCCGCCAGCCATGATTTTGACCGCACGGCCGTGCGGCTGTGGCGTGATTTAGCCGCACAATTTGCCCAAGCGTGGCAACAAGCCCACCTGACCCACATCGCTCGCCAAAGATTGGTCAGCCTCAATGTCTTGCATCAGGTCGCCGCCCGGCTGAGCCACAGCAAAAACTTACGTGAAAACGTGGCCGACGTGCTAAACATCACCATGCTTGGGCTAGGCTTTCGGGCGGGGCGCATCGCCATTTATGACCCCCAAACGCGCACCCTCGAAACGCTGGCCGAACAAGGCTTAGACCTGCTGGCGAACACGCCTCTACCGCATGAGCTATGCGAATACGTTTTTGAGCAAGGGCAAGCCCTCGCCCTGGCCGACATTACCCATCAGCAATCCCCCATCGTGCCCCGCCTAGCCCAGACATATCCCCACACGTTTGGCGCCATGAACCACATCGGCCTGCGCAGTTATGTGGGCGTGCCGCTCACGTTGGGCAAAGAGGAGGTGCTGGGCACGCTCAGTCTGTTTGAGCTGTTGCCGCATGAGCTGACGGCGCATGAGCAAGGGGTGCTGTATGACATCGCTGACCAATTGACCACGGCCGTGTATCAACGTCATCTCCAGCAAGATCTTGCCTTTGAGCAAACGCGCCTGATGGCCCTGATGGAGTCGAATGATGACGGGGTTATTTTGATTAACTTGGGGGGAGAAGTGACTTTTGTCAATGAGACGGTGATGGATTTGCTGGGCTTGCCGCTCAACACGGCCGTGTGGCGGGGACAACCTATCACGGCCGTGTTAGCCGAATTAGCCCCCCAACATCCCCAATTCGCCGACATCATTGCCCGCGAAGTGGCCCACATCGAAACAGGCAACGAACCACCGACCGAAGGGGAGTTCAGCACCAGCAAACGCCATCTGCACTGGTTCAACCGCCCCGTCATGAGCGACAAAATCACCCTTGGCCGCCTGCTCATCTTGCGCGATGTGACCCATGAACGCCTGCTCGAGCAACTGCGCGACGACCTCATTCACACCGCCATTCATGATTTGCGCAACCCCATCGCCGCCATTTCCGGCTGTCTGAACATGCTCAGTGAAGAAACCGACCCCACCGATCGTGAAGAGTTGCTCAAAATTATGCGGCGCGGCACGCACGGCCTGCAAGAGTTGGTCAACACCATTCTGGACATCAGCCAGCTTGAAAATGGACAGATGGTTCTGAATTTGCTACCCGTTAATGTGAGCCAGTTGGTGGGGGATGTGCTCAATGTCCAGCAATCGCTGGCGCGTTACTACGAAGTCAGCCTGCATAATCTGGTGCCGAAAACGTTGCCGCAGGTAATGGCTGACCCGCCGCTCATCAAGCGCGTGGTACAAAATTTGGTAGATAACGCGCTCAAGTTTACTCCAGCGGGGGGTGAAGTGACGATTAGCACGGCCGTGGATCACTCCCGACATAAGCTCCACATCACCATTCACGACACCGGCCCCGGCATCCCCGTCCAGCTTCAAGACAAAATCTTTGACCGCTTCACCACTGGGCGCAGTGCCTCGAGCGGCAACGGCCTCGGCCTCACCTTTTGCAAAATGGCTATCGAAGCGCACGAAGAAACCATCGAAGTAATTAGCTCTCACGGTGCAGGCACAATGTTCACCTTCTCCCTGACCCTTGCCCCCGTACCCATCCCCCAAACAACATCCAACGGCGCCCGCCCCTCACCCCAAAAACAGCCGCAGTTTGTACAGCAGTAATCAAGTGAAAAGTAAAAAGTGAGAAGTGAGAAGTGGCGACCTACTTCTGAGTCCACTGCAAAAAGGCCAATTTCACCGCGGAGGGCGCGGAAAGCGCGAAGATTTTCTCGAGAAAGCCCGCTCTTTTCGTCATTCGTAATTTGTAATTCGTCTCTCACTCTCGCTACGGTTCCAGCGTCATCGTGCCCCAACTGCTGGGGTCGCGCCACAGGCGGGTAGAAACATGGGAGAGCATTAGCTCTTGTCGGCCACTGGTAGGGTCGTCAATATCGTTGTTGCTCAGCGCGACCCC
This sequence comes from Promineifilaceae bacterium (SeqCode), assembly GCA_041745395.1. GTDB lineage: Bacteria > Chloroflexota > Anaerolineae > Promineifilales > Promineifilaceae > Hadersleviella. The sequence continues at coordinate 4,764 of JBGTIZ010000323.1, forward strand.
TAGCGCCATGCCCGGCGAGGGCGTCATGCTCATGTCAGACCACGGAATAATGGCTTCGAGTGTGTAACCCGCTTCTGTTTGACGAGCGGCCACACGCACGGCCGTGCCAGGCGCATCAACTGGCCAATTTTCGTTATTCCCCCGAAAGCGAAACGCCCCTGACGGTCGCCCCGCAAAATCCCCCGGCGAAATCACGTATTGAAAATCATCAGGGCTAACCTGTGGCCCATAATCCCCCCGCAAATCAGTATCTATCTGAAGCTCAATACTGTCCCCCAGATAAGCAAATTTTGGCTCTCGCGCTTGCACATGCCGGTCATCTTCGACATAGACGGCCACATAAAGATTATTGTCATCCCAGCCGAGCCACCACACGGCCGCCAAATCGAGATTGCCATCCCAGCCATCTTGTTCGGTCACAAAGGGAATAGCTATCCCGGGCCGATTGGTCCATTCGCCCAGTTGCCCGTCAAGCGTGGGCGGCACGGCCAAGCGCGGCACAGAAATATCGGCCGCCGTTACGGCTTGGGCGACGATAAGGGATGGCGTCGGAGTGGGTTGGGCGGGATTAGCTCCCGCGAGGGTCACGGTGGGGGCGAGCGGGGGTTGGGTAGCGACGGTTTCGCTGGTCGGCTGGTTGGTGACGAGTGTGGGGGCAGGTGGTAACACGGCCGTGTTGCGCTGTTGCCACGTATACGCCACCAACGCCCCCGACCCCACACAAACGAGCAAAGCCAGCACGGCACTTATCCCCACCAGCCAGCGGAGCCAACTGCGCCCACTCTCCATGCCATCCCGCCGATGTTGATTCGCCCACGCCACCAAATCATGTCCATCCACCAGTTTAATCGGCTTGCCCGCCGCCCATTCCTCGGCTTGGCGCGAAATCGTACCCGTGGTGACCAGATGCGCCTCTTTCGCGCCCGTGTGGAACATCGCCCCATATAAATCGCGCACAACTGGCTGACCCACATTGCCCGCATACCGCTTGCATTGCACAATAATTTTGCGCCCCACTCGATTGGTCAGGATGAGGTCAATCCCTTCATCCCCCGTGGCAACCGTTTCGCTGACGTTGTAGCCGTCCCGCGCATACAGCCAGCCAACATAATATTCAAAATCAATGGGGTCAAGCGTCTGCATCTGATTGAGGCGACGCAAATTAGCGTAACGTTCTGTTTGTTGTGTGGTGAAGTTCATAGGGGGAAAGTTCTGAGTGATGAGTTTACGGGCTGGATACTGGTGCGAAGCGCACTGAGTAGTTTATTTGATAAACAAGTCGGCTAAGGGCAGGGTAAAGTTGGGCAAAATATCGGGCAGGGTCAGGGTATCGTCTCGATGCAGTTCGGTTAGTTCGGTGGGGGAGCGAAAGAGGGTTACGGTTTCGTGTTCGGCGTCCACGATGGCGACCACGGTCACGCCCATCTCGAAATAGTCCGCCAATTTGCGCCGCACCATGCCCCATGATTCGGATGGGGACAAAATTTCAACGACCAGTTCGGGCGGCACGGTCAGATAGCCGTCACCGTCTGGCTCGGCGGCCAAACGCTCGTGGGAGATAAAAAGCACATCGGCGGCGCGCACCGTGTCAGGGTCGCGTCGAATGAACATGCCAATTTCACCAACCATCACTTCGCCAAGGTCGTTTTGCCTCAGGAAATGACGCAGATAGTAATCAAAAAGGCTTTCGAGTTTGCCGTGGGTGCGTTTGGTCGGACTCATTTGGACTAACTCTCCCTCGATAAGTTCATACAAGGCGGCGTCGGGCATTTGGGCCAGATCCACGGCCGTGGTCAGCCTTTCTTTGGTTCGGACAGGAGCAGATTGGAGGGTCATCGTTACCTCTAGCACTGGTAGCGGTTAGACAGCAAGGATATTGGCTCCATAGTAACCGATTTTGGGGAAAGACTGTAATTTGTCGGGGGAAATTTCGTCAATTTGCATTGGTACTGGATTAGTAACACACAGCGCAACCTCAAGACGCCTAGCATATTCGTTGGGTCATAGCCCACGAACAGGAAGTCCTTGATGAGGCCGATCATTGTATTCGAGGCGGAACTGAATGAGTAACGCTTCCAATTCAGCGGCGGATTCCCAAGATTTATCTTTAAGCCATTTTTTTTCGAAAAAGTTGAACTTCTGGGGAAGCCTAGGGCGTGAACGGTAGCCCCACGGCCGTGTCCAACCCCTCTTGCCCCCTGATTTGCACCCCCAGCCGCTCCCCCGTTTGCCAATTATAAAGCCCCACGGCCGTGGACACCTGCTCGGGCGTCACCCCCTCTGGCAACCAAATCAGCCGCTCATCCCACAGCGATAAATTTTCCGACCATTGCCCCATCGAAAACGTATTGGCCAAGGCGTGTCCATCCGCTTGCGCGACCAGTTCCCCCGTGGTTTTGTCGAGCAAATGCACAAACGTGGTCCATTCGTAGCCGGGCGGCGTGGGGGCGAACCAGTGCAGGGTGACGGCCACGGTGTGGGGCGACACAGCCGTGGTAGACCCCTCAACCAGCCATAAATCATGCTCTGGGAAAACGGCCAGCGGGCGGGACGGGCGGGGCGCATTGGTTAACCAGCCGCCGACGGGTTCCAGCCAGATGTCGTCTGGGGTGTACTGGGTATTGAACACGGCCGTGTGTTGGTAACGCGCATCCATCAGCAACGCGGGCCAATCCTGCCCTTGGTCGAGGACGCCATAAAAGTAAGTCACCTCGGGCCGAATATCGTCATAGCGGCGAAAATAGAGCGGGCTGGCTAGGGCGCGTCCACTATTCACCTCATAGATGCGCTCGGGGGGGATGTAGCTGACGTTAAAGACAGTGCCTTCGTGTCCGAGGGGGTAAAACGTCGTGGGCAGGGTGATATTGCCGGGAAAATTGAGGAAAATCACGCCGCGCTCGGCGGGCATCTGCTGATGCTGGTTGACGACCTCGACCAATTGCCACCAGACGCGCCCCAACTGCTCGTGCTGAGTCATCTGCCCCTGAATGAACCAGCTAGCGGGCAGGATAGCCAGGGCGACCAGCCCCGCGCCGCTGAGGAAGCCCACCACGGCCGTGGAACGGCGTGTCGCCCACTGCCTTTCTGCCCAAGCAAACCAGGCCACGGCCGTAATCGCCCACAGCAGAGCCGCGCCCACGCTGGAGAGCATGAGCAGGCGCGGGGCACTAATAACGTAGGCAAAATCGAGCAGGAGCAGGGCGGGTAAAGTGCCAAGCAACCACCAAGCTAAGGGGAACCCGAGAAGCAGGGCAAGAGAGGCTTGTTGCTGGCGCAAAACCAGCGCGGTCAGGGTCACGAAAAGCAGAGCGAGCAGGATGAGCCACACGGCCGTGGTCAAATCGTTCCAGCCCCAACTGTCCCGCAACCATCCGCCCAGCCAGCTAAACGGGAAGGCCAGCCCTTGGGCAAAATAAGCCAAATTTTGCCCGAACGCTTCCAGATGGTTTAGTCCCATCTCGGCCGTGCCCCGCGCTTTGGGGGCGCGCCACCAAATGGAGAACCAGATGAGCAAGGGGGTGAACCAAATAGGAATGGTGAATGGGGAATTGTGAATTGGGAATTGTGAAGGGGGGCGGGTGAGGCTCAAGAGGTGATAAATGGCGATGAGGGGGGCGGCGATGAGGCCGTTTTCGTGGGCGAAGGGGGCAAGCAAAATGGCGAGGAGGCCGAGGAGAAGCCAGCCGTGGTGCTGGCTGGTGCGCCATTGTTGATAACTGACCACGGCCGTGAGCACCAGCGTGGTCGCCAACAAATGATAAATCGCCCCGACCCACGGCACGGCCTGATAACTGAAGGGGAACAGTACAAAAAAAATGGCGGCTAGTGTCGCGACCAAATGTGACTGCCATGCGTCGCCCGTCGCCGCGCTGGGTGTGGGGCGGGACTGAGCAGTCCGCCAGATGTGCCCCGCCAGCCAGCCAACCAGCCACCCATTCAGGGCGTGCAAAATCAGGTTCACGCCGTGGAGCCACACGGGTTGATGCTCGCCCCACAGCAGGTAGCTGAGCCGCCACACGGTCGCCCCCAGCGGGCGAAAATAGGGGAAGCCGCCCGCCGATTGCCAAATGTTGCTGAGTGAGTTTTGGGCGACGTAGGGGAGGTGGTCGAGGTCGTCGAAGTAGAAAGGCAGATCAAGAGCGCGGCCATAAACCACGGCCGTGAGCCACAACACCCCCGCATAACCAATGATCCCGACTAGCCAGCGCCGACGGCTCTCAGCTCTCGTCACCCGTCACTCGCCCCTGCTTCCATCTCTGCTTCTAGCTGTGCTTCTGCTTGGGCTTCTATTTTCGCTGTAACCAATTCCAGCGCGTATTTGCCCGCCGCTTTTTGCGCCCGCTTGTGGTCTACATACGGATTGTCCACGTTAAAATAGTTATACACACTGCGCGACAGTTCACGGAGCAGGGGAAAACTGACGCCCGCATTGAGCCAATCACTGTCTTGATGCACATATTGCACAATCACATAGTCGCCGCCGGGCGAAAAAACGACGCCCGCGTCGCCGTGCGTGTTGTACGCCCAGCCGTGCTTGTGGGCGACGGGTACGTCGTGGGGCACACCAAAGCGAATGAGGTTGCCTTCGATATTCAGCACGAGCAAATCAAGGATGTATTGGCACTCTTGGGGCGTGAGTTCATCAGGGTAGATGACGAGTAAGGTGCCTCCCCCTTTGGAACAATCATAAATCATGGCTAGGAGCAGACCCATTTCCTCGGCCGTGGTTTGCATGGCGGGGTCGGGACGCATGTAAATGTCGGTGCGGCTGTTGGCGGGGGTGAAATAGGTGCTTTTACCCGGCCGGGGGGGTTCTTCGTAGGGCGTGGCGATAAAGGTGCTTTCTAAACCCAAGCGGCGCATGGACTCAGTCAGCAAATCTACCCCCAGATACGCATTGTCTTGCTGAGCCACAATGTCGAGCAAGAGGTTGGCACTGTAGTTGCCTGAATAGATGGCCGTCTCGTGCAGGAGCTTGTCAGTGTCAAAATCGAGGGGCATATTAACGCGGCGAAATGTCTCGAGCATGATGGCGATTTTGACCATGCTAAGACCAGACACGGCCACGTCAGCGTTAATGGCAACCTCGTCTCCTGTTTGTAAGTCAAGGATATAGAGGCTCCCAATACCATCAAACCCTTGTAACTGGGCACGCAGATGCTCCTCTAAAAAGTTGCTGTCTAGCTGAGAGGCTGTCTCCGCTTCAGTTATCATGTTGGCCGTGCGGCGGTTGGGGCGATAGAGGGCTTCTTCGAGGTTTTGGGCACTCGTTTCAATGTCTGTGCGGAAGCCGTCGTGACCCATCTGGATAAAGCCAGTGTCGGTCAGGAGTTGGGGAGAGACGGCGGGTTGGTCGAGCAGGTTGGCGATAAGGCCGATGATTTCACGCACGGCCGTGGGGTCGTGACTAGCGCGGAGCCGCACCGTTAGCGGTTCTAAGGGCTGGGTCAAGACAAAGGCGATATATCGTTCCCAATACGGCGTTTCCGTGAGCTTCTCCGTCGCTTCGGCAATCATGCCCTCTGTGTTAATAACAAACCCAACATCAAGCGGCAACACCTCGACGGTCTCCTCCCCGTGGAGAGCCATAACGGGGCGATGATACGCGCCGTCTACCCGCTCATACGCCTGTTGGGGGCTAAGGCCACTCACCTCCACATTGCCAATCAGCGTCCCCGCTGGAAAGGTGTCGCGCACCTGAATAAAGAGCCACCCTTGATAAAGCAGGTAGCCCAACACGCTCCCCACAATCAGCAAGAGCAAAAATTGCCTAATGATGCCCCCACCGTTATTCGAGCTTGTGTATGAGCTTCGGTAATAGCCACTCATTAGCCGTCTCCTAAACGTTGCCCCAAATAGGGGGTGTCAAAGTTGAAATAGTTGTAGGTAGCCCGCGCCACATCCGCCATGAGCGGGGAGCTGACTTCCCATTCGAGCCAGTTGGGCTGATGCAGTAACATGACCACGATGTAATCGCCGTTATTGGTGTACACAATGCCCGCATCCCCATGTGTATCGCTAATCCAGCCGTGTTTGTGGGCGACACGGGTATTGGGCGGCACGCCTTCTTCGATGAGGCTACCGATAAAGTTTTGGCTAAGTACATCGAGTATCGCGCTGCACTCAGCGGGCGAAATGTCGCCCCCAAAAGCGGCAATAAGTGCCCCACCCTGATTTTCAGCACAATAATAGAGCATAGAAAGCAACGCGCCTAAATCCTCGGCCGTGGTTTGCATGGTGGGGTCAGGATTGGTGAAACTGCGGGGACTGCTGTTGGCGGGGGTCTCTTTGGAGCGGCGATTGGCCCGTGGGTCTAGTCCGTAGGGCGTGGTCATAAAGGTGTTGGCTAAGCCCAATCTAGCCATGGACTCGGTCGTCATGTCTGCCCCTAAATAAGGGTTTTCTTGTCCAGCAATGGTGTTAAGCAAAGCCAAGGCACTTTCGTTACCTGATTCGAGCAAGGTGTTGCTAATTAGATTGGTTTGCTCCAGCGTAAACGGGGGGTCTAACACGCGCATCGCTTCCAGCACAATGGGCAGTTTGAGCATGCTCATGCCAGACATGGGTAAATCGGTGTTAATGTTTATTTCATCCCCGTTTTGCAGGTCGTGAATATAAATGCTAGCGACACCGCCAAAATTGCTCAGATGATTGACGATGAGGTTGGCAAGCAGATTGATATTCGGCCGTGGGGGGGGAACTGGTTGAACAACGAGGTACGCCTCACGCCCCGTGGGACGATAGAGGGAGGCTTCGACATCGCCCAAGCTTCCAGATAAATCGGTTTGTCGGCCAGCTTCACCGTACAAAAAGCTGAGGCTTTGGGGCACGGGTTGTGGTGGCTGGGGGGATTGGTCGTAGTTGCTGGCTATCAGTTGCAAGTTACGGGTCAACACGTCGCGGTTGTGGGTAGCGCGGAGGAGCACTTCTTCTACTTCAACGGGACGCCCCCACAGGTAGCCCCAAAACCCTGCCCAGTAATCTTGCTGTTCTCGCTGGAATTGGGCTTCGGCCAGCATTGTTTCAAAGTCTAGCTCGAATTCGGCGTCTTGGCGGGGGTTCAGCTCGAAACGGTTTTGTCCATGATAGAGGACAACGGGGGCATCGAGGTAGCGGTTGGTTAATATTTCGCGGACTTGTTCTTCACTGAGGCTCCCGACATTGATACCAGCAATGCGCAAGCCGGCAGGCATGTAGTTGCGCACGTTGCTGTATTCTACGAGTTTGTAGATAAGCAGAAAGCCCACCGCGATAACGATGAAGGTACTTATCCATTGTGAGAATCCAGGGTCATTGCGTCGGTTCATAGTGTTTTGGGGGTGCAGGGCACACGGTACGACAGGAGGTCAGGTAAACGAGTAAAAAGTGAAAGGTAAGAAGTAAGAAGTAGCTGGGCAACCAGTTGCCCACTTTTTACTTTTCACCTCTTACTTCTTACTCGCTGTCAGGTGTCATGTTTCACGTGGTTGGATGGGTCTATTTTAAGCGCGGCGACGATGGCTTCTTGGCTGAATTTGGAAAACGGCCGTGGTAAATCGTCAGCAGGAAACCAGCGGGCGGCGGTTATTTCGTTGCTCAGGGTCAGCGTTGTGCTGTCAGGGTCGGGTAGGTAAGCGACGTAGGCGAGGCCGATGTGGCTGGGTGGTTGGTCGTTGCGTAGGTGGATGAGGGGGCCAAACACGGCCGTGGTCACCCCTGTTTCTTCGCGTAATTCACGCTTGGCCCCCGCGAGCGGGTGTTCGCCTCGGTCTAGCCAGCCGCCGGGGATGCCCCACGGCGCGGTCGGGTGAAAAACGTGTTTGAGCAAAAGCACACGGCCGTGGTCATCGAGCAAAATCACCCCTACACCCACACGATGGGTCGGGGCAAAAAGCCGCACAGCCACGCCCAACAGCCAGCGCAATAAACGCCACTCCATCAGTTTTGCCAGATATTGCTTGGACTTGGTTGACAGGTTTGGGCTGAACAAGGTACTGTTACTCGCTCTGTTTTTCACTCTTGATACCTCAATTGTTGCACGAGGCAGTATAGCATGGGGCTAAACACGGCCGTGAATTCTGTTAGCGCGGTTTAAGCCGTTGGCAGGCGTTCGGACGGTGTTAATGAAGCGCAACCCCCATCCACGGCCGTGCGTATAGATTTTCAAAGTAACGCAAAAAAACAGACGACACGCAAAAAAACGAGGTAAACAATGTCTACAGCAAGATTAACCCGTAGTGAAACTGACCGCGTGGTTGGCGGTGTGTGCGGTGGCCTGGCGACCTATCTGGGCCTCAATGCCAACCTAATCCGGCTCTCTTTCATCCTACTCACCCTAGCCAGCGCAACTGGACTTGTCCTATACCTGCTTCTGCTGATCATCATGCCCCGCGAAAGCCAGACCCTGACCAAAGAGAATATTAGCTGGCAGGACAATTTGGGCGATCTGGGAGATTCTCTCTCGGGCGAAGTCAAGAAGGCGGTGCAAGACCCTCGTCAGCGCAATTGGGGCGCGATTTTACTGATTGCTCTCGGGCTGTATTTTTTGCTGGCGCAATTGGGTTTATACAGTGGCGGCCTCTTGCATCCCTTTTTCTTAGCTATTTTGGTTATTATTATCGTTGCCCGCAGTCGGCGTGATTAGGGTAGAAGCGTGTCAGCTTATCAGCATCTGAGACGCTAAACGCTTACGAAAATCGTTTCGAGGAGTCTCATCAATGATGCTTAAACTACAAAATCGTGTGTTTTATCGCTGGCTCGCTATGGGGTTGTTTGTAATGGGTTTGATATGGGGGCTTCTGTTTTGGGGGGTGCTACTGGCGGGGCATTTAGAAGCGTCGCGTTTTGAGACGACACCGCTGGGGGAGACGGGTCTGGATACGTTGCGCTGTCCGCTGTTGCTGACCACGGGGGAGACGAATGAAATCACGGCCGTGTTAGAAAACCCCAGCGACCGCGAAAGACGGCGCACCGCCTATACTTTTGTGACCGACGGCAGTATCTTGTTGGCCCGGGAAGAAACGTTCCGCACCACGCTGGCTCCCGGCCAGAGCGAGCAAATCGTATTGCCTATTCACGCTTCTGATGCGGCTTGGGACTGGATGATATTGGCGCGGGTCGTTGTTTTGCGCAACAACCCCTTGCCGGGGCAAACGGCGGCGTGTGGCATCCCCGTCTTGCCTGTGCCTTTGGTGACGGGGGGGCAACTCACGGCCGTGAGTTTGTTCACCATTGTCGTGGGGTTAGTCGGGGGCACAGCGATATGGAAGATGATAGAGAAGTCAGACCACGGCCGTGGGCCAGAAACAGACCGGGGCATGATAGGCATGACCATCACCCTGCTATTGGGCCTCACTATCACCATTTGGGGCTGGTGGTTCCCCGGCATCGCCCTCTTCATCATCACTTTCCTAATGGCCCTGTCTTGGGTACTAAAGACAGAAGAAGTTCAACATTTCTGAAAATGTTGAACTTCTAGATGGGTGGGTCACCTGAGTCCGCTGAAAAAAGTTTAAACCTCTCGCAAAGGCACGGAGAGCGCGGAGATTTTCTCAAGGAAATCCGCCCCGTTCCTTCCTTCTTCCCTCTTATTTCTGCCTTTTTTGGGGCTATCCCGCCTCTCCCACCTCTTCCCGCCGGAACTGGCTCATATACAGCTCGAAATAAAAGCCACGCTGAGCCAATAGCTCTTCATGCGTGCCCTGCTCCACAATCCCCCCTGCTTTTAACACCAACACCACATCCGCCTGGCGAATCGTACTCAACCGATGCGCCACCACAAAGCTGGTGCGCTCCGCCATGAGCAAATCCAAAGCCTCCTGAATCTCCCGCTCCGTGCGCGTGTCCACATTGCTCGTCGCCTCATCCAGAATCAGAATGCGCGGATTAGCCAGCGCGGCGCGGGCAATACTGATTAACTGCCGTTGCCCTTGGCTCAGGCCCCCACCTCGCTCCCCCAGCACCGTCTCATACCCTTTCTCTAGCTTGAGAATAAAGGCGTGGGCGTGCGCCAGCCTGGCCGCGTCCATCACTTCTTCGTCCGTGGCGTCCAAACGCCCGTAGCGAATGTTGTTCATCACCGTGTCGCTAAACAGGAAAGCGTCTTGCAGAACGATGCCGATTTGGCTTCGCAAAGAGGTGCGGGTCACGTCGCGCACGTCGTAGCCGTCTATCCGCACGCTTCCCTCGGAGACATCGTAGAAGCGGGGAATCATGTTCAAAATAGTCGTTTTGCCTGCGCCCGTCGGCCCGACAATCGCCACCGTTTGACCCGGCCGTGTGTGTAAATTGACCCCTTTTAGCACCGGTTCACCCGGCTTGTATTCCGCCCACACATTGTCAAAAACCACCTCGCCCTGAATGGGGGGAATGGCCTGCGCGGTGGCCGTTTCGTCAAAAGCAGGTTCTTCATCTATAAAGTCAAAAATCCGCTCCGCGCCCGCAATCGCGCTCTGGATATTGGTCCACAGAATGGCAATCTGCTGAACAGGGCGGTTGAACTGTTGCGTGTAAGCGACAAAAGCGACAATTAACCCCAAGGTCACGGCCGTGCCCAAAAAGTTGACCTGATTCAAAATGAAGTAGCCCCCCGCCGCCACCACAATCGCCATATTGACAAAACTGAGCGCCTCCAGCGTAGGCGCGAGCGCGGTCGAGAACGCTTGGGCGCGGATATTCGCATCCCGATTGGCGGCGTTGTTGGTCCGAAAATCAGCGATATTTTCCTCTTCCCGACCAAACGCCTGCACTTCGCGCACGCCCGAGATGCTCTCTTGCAGGTCAGCGTTAATCGAGCCGATTTCTTCTTGCGCCTGCCGAAAAGCCCGCCGCGCTTGGGTCGAAAGCCAGACGGTCGCCCAAAACATGAGCGGCAACGTAATTAGGCTAATCACGGCAAAGGGCACGTTCATCCAAAGCATCGCCCCCATAATCATAATGAGGAGCAAAATGCCTTGCATAACGCTCACCAGCCCAAAACCGATGATTTGTTGCAGGGTGTCCACGTCATTGGTCAAGCGGCTCATCACGTCGCCCGCCTCATGCTCGGTGAAATAGCTCATGGTGAGGCGGTGAACTTGGTAGAAAATACGGGCTTGGAGCGTGCGTAAAACGTGTTGCCCAGCCCACGCCATCATGTAAAACTGCACGCCAGTAAGGGCGGCACTGACTAAATAAAGAACGACAATGAGGAGAACTAAGCTCCCCAAGCCAGCGGCCAACTCGGTTGCCCCCCAAGCAGGATCGGGCGTGGTGAACCAGCAAGCGGCGGCGGCGGCTTCACCCAGACTGCTGTCTGAAAGAGGTTCGAGGTAGCAGTTGACGGCTTGTCCTGTCAGAGCAGGAATGGCAACCTGCATGGCGGTGCTGAGCAAGATGAGCAGGAACGCGCCGATGAGGACAAGGCGGTAAGGGGCAAACAGATGCCACAGGCGGCGCAGGGTGGGGCCAATAGCGCGGGCTTTGCGAACTTCTGTACCAAGGAGTCGGTCACTGTCATTGAACATAGTTTTCTCAGTGATGAGCAACGAGCGATGAGCGATGAGTGTAGCCTACTCATCGCTCATCGCTCAGCACTCGTTACTCTTTTTTCTCTGGGGCGAGTTGAGAGTAGTAGATGTCGGCGTAGATAGCGTTGCTTTCGAGTAGCTCTTCGTGATTGCCTTCGCCAACGATTTGGCCTTTGTCCAGCACCAGAATTTTGTCAGCATTAAGTACGGTGCTAATGCGCTGGGCGATGACAAAACTGGTACGGCCGTGCATAAGCTTGTCGAGAGCCTGCTGAATTTCATACTCTGTTTTGAGGTCTACACTGCTGGTCGAATCATCCAAAATAAGAATGTTGGGGTTGAGTAACAGGGCGCGGGCGATGGCGATGCGCTGTTTTTGCCCCCCGCTGAGGGTGGAGCCGCGCTCGCCGACGGGGGTGTCGTACCCGAGGGGGGTTTCGGTGATGAAGTCGTGGGCGGCGGCCGCTTTGGCGGCGGCGATGATTTCGTCGTCGCTGGCTTGGGGACGGCCAAAGGCGATGTTTTCCCGAATGGTGCCGCTGAAGAGGTTGGTTTCTTGGAGGACGATGCCGATGTGGCGACGCAGGCTGTCTAGGGTGAGGTCGCGTATGTCGTGGCCGTCAATGAGAACACGGCCGTGGGACACATCATAAAAACGGGGAATCAGGTTAATAATCGTACTCTTACCGCTACCCGTAGAGCCAAGCAAGGCAATCGTCTGTCCCGGCTCGGCCGTGAAGCTAATCTGCGAAAGAACCAATTCACTGCTCGAAAAATAGCGGAACGACACATCTTCAAAGGTGACATACCCCTGCACCTGCGCTAAGTCAAGCGCGTCGGGCTTGCTTTCCACATCATTATGGGCGTCCAAAATCTCAAAAATGCGCTCCGCGCTGGCCGACGCCTGCGCCATCAGCGAGATAATAAAGCCCAATTGACCCAGCGGGAAGAAGAGGTAAATCAGGTAAAGACTAAATTTTTGCCACTGGCCGAGAGTCAGTGCCCCTTCGATGATTTGCACCCCGCCAAAATAAAGCACGGCCGCCTGACCCAAATTAGCGATGACAAAAATAAAGGGGAACAAGGCCGAAAAAATGCGATTGATGCGGAGCCGCTGGTCGAGCAGTGACTCGAGCGCATTATCAAATTGCGCTTGTTCATGCGGTTCGCGAGCAAACGCTTTGACTACCCGTAGCCCCGCGATATTTTCTTGCAGGCTGTTGTTCACGCGCCCCAGACGCTTTTGCACCTCTCGAAACAGCGGCTGGGCAATCCGCCCAAAGCCCATGAATAGCACCAAGGTGATGGGCAGAATGGGCAAAATATAAAGCGTCAGCCGTAAATTAGTGGCAAAGAGCAAAATGAGCGTGCCCACCATGAGCAGAAGGGCTTGCAGAGCCAAAATGACGCCCTGCCCGATAAAAATGCGTAGCCGCTCCACGTCATCGGTGGCGCGCACCATGAGCTGGCCGGTGCGGTTTTTGTCGTGGTAGCTAAAGCTGAGCCGCTGGATTTTGGTAAAAATATCGTTGCGCAAATCAAAGGCGATGTTTTGCGACAGGGTTTGGGAGAGGTAGGTTTGTCCGTAGGCAAACAGCCCGCGCCCCACAGAGGCAAACACAATGATTAAACCCGTAAAAAGGAGGGCTTGCATCGTTGCTTGCAAAAGGGCGGCGTCGTTTTGAGGGGGCACATTGATGATGTCTATCATCCATTGGATGAGTTGGGGGACAAACAGTTGCGCGGCCGTGGCTAGCACCATGGCTAGCACGGTCAGGCTGGTGAGGCGGATATAAAGGCGTAAATAGCCGAGCGCACGGCCGAGCGGCGATCCTTTTTTGTCTTCTGGGCTAGCGGGGCTAGAAGGAATAGAAGCCTGCATAAATTTTTTCCTTAAAGGGGGTCTGGTTAGCTGGCAAATGTTTATTTGACATTGTAGTTAGCCGTGGCCGCTCTGACTAGCGTTGTTTACTCATTGCTTGCACACGCCTAACTAGCTGAACGCTTGCGCTCAATCAATCAGCCATGTGATAAGCCCGCCCGCGTCGGTGATGATAAGCAGGAAGAAGAGGGCTAACCCGACGAGATAGGTGGCAACTCTTTGTTTGTCGAGGGCGATGGGGAAGATGGGGCGCAGGGCGAAAAGGGTCATGATAAGCCAGATGGGAAAGGAAGCCAGCGTGGCCAGAAAGAGGAGGAAGGTGGGCCAGTAAAGCAGGGGGATGGTTTTGGGGTCGGGCTGACCGTAGCTGGGCCAAGCGTTTTGGGACACGGCCGTGGTCAGCACAAAAAGCGTCAACATGCCTAGCCAGACCCACGGCAGGGCAACCAAAAAGGTATAAAAAATCTTGAGGCCACGCATGACCTGTTCGTCTTCGGGGGTGGGGGGATGAGGGGACATTTTTTGAATGGTAAATGGTGAATGGTGAATAGCTAATGGTGAATGGAGCGTCTCTATACAAGTCTACTTTTTCATGTTTGCCGTTGGTTGGTTGAGCTAATTGTCTGGTCGCAGGAAGCTTACTTGAGGCGGCGGGATGGGTCAACACAAAATCAAGCAGTAATTGCGGCCACCCAACTCGACCAGATTGGAATATTTGTTCTATAGATTTACATAAGAAAATTCTATTATAATAGGAATGTTAAAAAATGTTGTATCGGGTTACAGGTGGTAGGGTGCCAACACAGATGGCAACGCTATGCTTCACCGTTTTATCGTCCCCCCCAAAAGCAAAGAATAGCTTTATTACCCCATCAGAGAGGAGGTTCTCGTGTTAATTCAGGCCATAAAAAAGCCCTTAGGATATGTTCGTGCCTATTGGGCAGTTCCAACGTTTGGGTTGTTTGCCCTCTGTTTGGCATTGTTGTTCACGGCCGTGTCGCCGACCAACACGGCCGCGCAAACGATTCCCACATTTTCCATTGTATCCGTGGCGCGTGACCAATCCGTACAGATTCGCACCGCCAATTTCCCCCCCAATACCGACTTTCGCGTCCGCATGGGGCCGATGGGAACCCGCGCCATTAACGGCACGGTTGTGACTATTGTTAATTCTGGCAGTGGCGGCGTGGTTGATTTTTCCTTTGCTGTGCCCGCTAATTTGGCTGGCTCAGGGCAAATCGCCGTCCGGCTGGAGAATGATTTCATGGGTCATTATGCGTATAACTGGTTTTATAACAACAGCACGGCCGTGGCTCCACAACCCCCCGTCATTGGTGACGGCGACACGGGCGGGCCTGGCGCACCAGACCCAGGGCCAGTTGTCCCCCCCCCACCTATTACCACCTATCCGTCGATGGCGATTTCCAACGTGGTGCGCAACCAATCCGTCACCGCTCGCCTCTATGATCTCAGCCCAAACACAACCTGCTCGACCCAGATGGGGGCGCACGGTTCGCTAGGGTTTGGCGTCGGCGTGGGCGCGTTTGCCACGGATGCGGGCGGCACGCAAGACAAGACATTTACGATTCCGGCTGAGTTAGCCAACTCTTATCGCATCGCCATTCGTTTTGATTGCGTGAACGGCACGCATGCCTTTAACTGGTTCTATAACAACACGGCCAGCGTACCGGTACCCTAGGAAAGAAAGTAAGAAGTGGGTGGACTAGGCGTGATTGATAGTTATTGACGACCTTAATTCACTTGCTTGAGTATAACTGTAACCTTAACGGCTCTCTTGATAACAGCAAGAGAGCCGTTTTTTGTGCCCCGCAAGCATGATTTTTGTAAAAAAGTTGGACAAAAGGTGTACAGGCAGAGCGGATTACGCTATGCTTTGCCTCTAGGCAGTGGATCATGTGTGGGTAAGCCGTGGGTCAAGAAAGACACGCGACCACACGCCATGAGCCATTTCAAACAGCAACCTAGCTACCTGACACTTTTTCTAAAATTGTTTTCCAGAGGTAGGCCTATTCGATTGATAAGCTCTTCTCGCTTAACTAGCGTGATGAAGCAACGAATTAGGCCAAATGTTGCCAATATGCGACCAATATCAAACAATCCTGTTCACAGAGAGTGCATATTTTTGATCAACTACCTCTGGTATAAGCTTGCAAAAAAAGTGTCAGGTAGCTAGACAGCAACTAATTCAGGAGAATGAAAATGGGTAAGCGCAAGCAGATTATTGTAATTGGGAGTGGGTTTGGGGGATTAAGCACGGCCGTGCGTTTACAAGCCGCAGGTCATGACGTGCTCATGCTTGAAAAAAGAGACAAGCTAGGTGGTCGGGCTTACGTCTACGAAGAAAACGGCTTCCATTTTGACGGCGGCCCCACCGTTATCACCGCCCCTTATATGTTCGACGACCTCTTTAACATCAATGGCAAAAGCCGGGCCGACTACGGCGTCGAGTTCGTGGCGTGCGACCCGTTCTATCGCATTTATGACCACCACGGCAAGCATTTTGATTATAACGGCGATACGGCCTTTATTCTCGAGCAAATAGAGCGGTGGAACCCCGCCGATAAGCAGGGCTACTTGGACTTTATTAAGTCCACCAAAGCTATTTTTGAATCGGGCATGGCCCTTATCGAAACCCCATTTCTCAACTTTACGGACATGATCAAGGTCGCGCCCGACCTTATCCGTCTGCAATCCTACAAAAGCGTTTATCCCTACGTGTCGCAATACATCAAGGATGAATTTTTGCGCCGCTGTTTCTCGTTTCATCCCCTGCTGATTGGGGGCAATCCGTTCGATTCGACCTCGATTTACGCGCTTATTCATTATTTGGAGCGGGAATGGGGCGTCTGGTATTCGATGGGCGGCACGGGGGCGATTGTACGCGGGCTGGGGCAGTTGTTTGAGGAGCTAGGCGGGCGCATCATGCTCAATACAGAAGTGGACAAGATTACGGTTGACCACGGCCGTGCCACGGGTGTGCGCCTCACAGACGGCACCGTTTACCCCGCCGATGATGTCATCTCCAACGCGGATGTCGCCTTCACCTACCTTAATATGGTAGACAAACAGCATCGCGGCCTGCGTAATTCCGACTTCCGCTATAAAAAGGCGACCCGCTACAGCATGTCCCTCTTTGTCATCTACTTTGGAACCAAACGCCGCTACAACGAAACGGGGCTACAGCATCACAACATCATTTTGGGCGAACGGTACAAATATTTGCTCAACGACATCTTCAACAAGAAGCTCCTGCCCGATGATTTCTCGCTTTACCTGCACATGCCCAGCAAAACCGACCCCAGCATCGCCCCCGACGGGCACGAGAATTTCTACGTGCTGTCCCCCGTGCCTCATCTCGGCTCGGGCGACGATTGGGAGAAACTAGCCATTCCGTATCGGGACAAAATTCTGCAATTCCTCGAGGAAAATTACCTGCCTGACCTGCGGGAGAACATCGTGGCCCTGCACCATATTGACCCGCTCCATTTCCAACACACGCTCAATAGCTATCAAGGCGCGGCCTTCTCGGTGCAACCGATTTTGACCCAGTCGGCGTGGTTCCGGCCGCACAACCGCTCTGAAGATATTCCCAATCTCTATTTTGTGGGGGCGGGCACGCATCCTGGGGCGGGTTTGCCCGGGGTGTTGGCCAGCGGCAAAATCGCGGCCGAGCTGATTGGCGCGGGGGAGCCTTCGTTTGTGATGGATGAGGTGATGAGAAACACGGCCGTGGTCGTATAATTTACCGATGACATGCTATTCAGCGGCGGCTTTCTCTTTAGAAAGCCGCCGCTTTTTTGTTCCGAACATAGGCCAATATACCCCTTTTTTCACAGATATGTTTATGCTACGATGCTGTCACAGTCTCTCTACTGCACATATTACAGATATATCACAACGCCCAACACACAAATTTTATAGCTCCGCACTGGTCACAAATCACTTATACCAAAAGTTGGTGGCTCTTTGGGATCTCATGGGGTTTGGTCTGAAATCAAATGCGTGATGCGCGGGTTTCTCTGGTCACACATTGCGTTTTGCGCATCATTTGATGTCAACCCCCTGAATTCCTGAAGAACCAAGTTGGTATGTGTAATTCCCCCATTCGTGACTTGCACAAACATTCAGCTTTCCTGAAACAACCACGCGAGAAGTTCAACTTTTTCTGGTTGATTGCGCCATTTGTCAGCCAACACAATTGTCTGACTCTGCGTAGTCGGAGCGATACGGACACTATTATGTTTGCTTGGCTCGATAAATACCGACAACGAACAATCACCCGTGATATTATCCTCGGTCTCGTTCTGACCATTTTTGTGGTTACTGTAGCGGTAGCCATGATTAGCTACGCGCTGATTTTGGATGTCGTGCGCACAAATTTGGAAACAGAAGCAAGTGCCTCAACAGAGCGCTTGGCTGGCGTGCTGGCTGTGCCACTATGGAATGTAGATATGCAGACAGTGAAGCAGAGTGCAGAGGTGTTTTTGCAAACGGCGGATGTTGTGGGAGTAACGGTGTGGGACGAAGGGGGGCGTATTGGATTTCAAGATAGTACCACGGCCGTGGAAAACGAAGAAGTGGAAGCCAACTATATTATCGAAGAACGCCCAATTTTTTTCGCTGGCCAAAATATTGGTCAAGTACAAGTCATTTATAGTACGGAGGCTATCGCCAGAGCTAGTCAATATCTTATCAGCACCACCACGGCCGTGTTGCTTGTCGTTTTGGTAGCCGTCATCATTGTTACCCAAACTCTACTCAATCGTTACCTCACAACCCCCCTCGAGAATCTTACCAATAGCTTGGACTTTATTGCCTCTGGTTCCTATGAGCATCGGATTCCCCCAGCCAAACAAGTAGACATTAACAAAATCGGTCGCCGAGCCAACATCATGGCGGAGCAAATCGAAGTACGGGACAAAGAGCTACGTCAACTTGTAGACACCCTAGAGCAACAAGTGGCCGCACGTACTGCTCGACTAGAAACCGTGGCGGTCGTAGGTGGTTATCTCAACGCCATTCTCAAAGTAGATGAACTATTGCAAGCCTTAGTCGAACAGGTACAAGAACGATTTGACTATGCTCATGTTATCGTCTTTCTACTTGATAAAGAGCGAAAAAATTTACAGGTTGCAGCCGCTACAGGCACAATTTTGACCCAACTGGGTGATGAGGGATTCCAAATTCCCCTCGATGCCCCCATTAGCCTAGTGGCTCGCGCCGCTCGTGAGAAACAAGTCATCAAAGTAGATGACGTCGCTTCTGCCCCAGATTGGCTGTCCCATGATCTTCTAGACAACACTCGGTCAGAAATGGTCGTACCC
>JBGTIZ010000324.1:0-14008 GCA_041745395.1 Promineifilaceae bacterium (SeqCode)
TCGTTTGGGCGAATGCCCAAACGAAAAAACCCCCTTTTCCAGCGAATCGTGGCCGTCGGCCACGACGAAGCGGACGTGTACAGATAACTTTGAAGGGACTTCTGAACCATGCCTAATTTCTTGAAGTCCAACACGCCCTCATTCGCCCGAGGCAAGCAAAGCCTCTATGGTGGCGATTAACTCATCAAAACTATACGGTTTGGGTAAAAAGATAGCTGGCTCTTGGTCAGCTATTGCTTTTTTTGTTTCTTCCTCGCTGTAGCCAGAGGAGAGAATGATGGGCACGTGGGGGTTGATCTGGCGCAGTTGGCGCAAGGTTTCTGGTCCGCTAAGGCCGGGCATTTTCATGTCGAGCAAGATGCCATTAATGAGTTGGTGGTTGGCCTGAAAAAGAGTGATACCTTCACGGCCGTCTTGCGCTGACCAGACGGTGATGTCAATTGATTCGAGAATATCTTCGACCGCCTCACGCACGATGGCATTGTCATCAATGACTAGAATTTGTTTGGTGGTGGACATATGGTTGTTTCCTGTACTCGCTTTTTCGTTGCTAATCAGGCGCGGTATTTGTCCACGGCCGTGTTTACCCTCGCCCACAACGCCTCTTCCAGCAGAGCAGGCAGTTGGAGCGGCCCCTTATCCGTCAGCAAACGATAATGGGGATTGAGCGTGTACCGTTCCGCTAATAGCTCCCCGCGCACCAGTTCAAAACTGCCCAAAATATCTTCCGCCGCCTCGGCCTGTCCAGCGGCTCGTTCATCCACGACGACCACGCGCCCCGTAGCCTGCGCCTTGGCTTGCGCCTGTAGCGCGGGCAGTTGGGGGGCCACTTCCCGTACAATGTCATGCAATTGGGCTACAAAATCTTCATTTTGCTCAAACTGGTCTGGGGTCATGCTGGGCAAGAGGGCACTCACGTCGCCCAGTACCGCTTCGGTGAGCAAACCAACTTCTTCGACTTGCTCTGGCGTGAGCAGGGAGAGGGCGCGGTAGATTTTGCCGTCTTTGTGAAAGGTGAATACGTAGAGGTTTAGCATGGTGGGTAAAGTGAGAAGTGAGAAGTTCAACTTTTTGAAAAAGTTGAACTTCTTCTTGTGAAATCATCTCTATGTGGTCGTGTTATAAGGATTAGGCAGATAATGTCTGCAAAACTTCTGCCGGTGTTAGAACAGTCAGAACATTGGTCAAACGGGACAGATGTTCATTGTCTAAGCTAACAAGAATATGGTTTGTTTTCAGAGCAACAGCCGCATAAACAGCATCTGCCCCACGTAACTTATGCTTTGCGGCAAGTTGCAAAGCTTGTTCGCCTAATAACTCATCAAATGCAAGAAAAGTGAGGTTAGGTAATTGGGTTAACATAAAAGCGAAATCTTGTGCTTGTTCGGCATTCTTCCGTGTGCGGCTAATGGCTCCTGAAACTTCAGGCAGGAGCAGATACGGGGCACTGATTTGTATACCCTGTTGACCTAACACCATCAGAAGATGGCGACTCGTTTCATGACCGCGTTCTTGCTGGTCAAAGCTATTTATCCAAATGCTGGCATCTATCGTGTACATATTCTATTTGTATATTTCAGCGGCGGCTGGAAACCACGGCCGTGGTCATGCTTATATTAGAGATGATTTCCTGTTGACCAAGCTCATCACCAAGACGAAACAACGCTTGCCAAGCTGGCGGTAACGCCTCTATGTCCAAAGTAGGATGTGTTGCAGGTTCAGCAGGTGTCAAAACAACGGCGCGAGTAACACGCGGGGTCAGATATTCAAGTAGACGAGCTTGGTCATGCAAGCTCAGTTGGTCAACCAACGGACGGATTTGTTCAAGGGTAGCAGTAGCCATAGATGATTTCTCCGAGTGATGCATTCTCTAGAGATGAGAAGTTCAACTTTTTGAAAAAGTCGAACTTCTTCTTGTTATGTCAAATTAAAAGTCATATACAGGTCGTTATGGTCAAGGGCGAAGTCGTGGCGGGCGTAATATTCCCGCGTACCGATGGCACTGATAACGGCCAACTTTTGATAGCCAGCCTCGGCGGCCATCTCCTTCGCTTTGTCTACCAGTTGGGAGCCAATGCCGATATGTTGTGCTTCCCCACTGCTGGTTTCCCCCAGCGAGAGGGCGGGACCGTAGACGTGGACTTCCCGAATCATGGCGTGGTGGACTAGCTCGGGCAAAGGTAACTCTTGGTCAGGGTGGGGACAGGAGAGACGCAGAAAACCAGCGATGCGGTTATCGGCCGTGATGTAGCTCAGAAAATGTTCGGTGGTGGCGTCCGTCTCGTAGGTTTGGATGTCGAGGTGCAGGTCGTCTAGGGTAACGGTATCATGCCGAATTTCGCGGCAACGGATGCAGGCGCACGTTTTGCCCTGTTTTTTGAGCCGTTGCTGGGCAATTTGGCGCAGATTCGCTTTGGTGAACCCTTCGACCACATTGGTGGTGGGGATGTCGCGGATGACGCGGGTGAGGCGCATGTAGGCGGGGGTGATCGCTTTGCATTGCACCAAAATATCAATGACTTCTTCTTCACTGTAGGGCTGATATTCCCCTCTCTGCCAGTAGGCGTATAGCTCGGCGTTGTCGAGCAACATGCAGGGATAGATTTTGAGTTCATCGGGCCGCACGGCCGTGTCTGACCACAAGCTCGCATAATCCGCCACGTCGCTCTCGGGCGTCGCCCCTAGCAAATTGGGCATCCAGTGACCGTGAATCTTGAAGCCCGCCAAGCGCAACAGACGGAAGCCGTCCCGCGTGGCTTGGGCGTCGTGCCCGCGCATGTTCAGGGCGAGAACGCGCTCATCCATGCTCTGAATGCCGATTTGCACCTTGGTCACGCCCAAATAGCGCATCCAGCGCAGTTCGTCTACGTCCAAATGGTCTTGGCGGGTTTCGACCACAAGGCCAACGTTACGCCGCACGGCCGTGGTATTGTACGCTTGCGCCGCCAGCAGATTCTCAGACTCCACCCCATTCATCGCCTCAAAACAGCGTTTGACAAACCATTCCTGATAATCACGCGGATAGCTAGACCATGTACCACCCAAGATGAGAAGCTCTATTTTCTCGGCCGTGTGGCCGATTTTTTCTAGGGCACGAATCCGCCCCGCCGTCTGCTCGTACGGGTCAAAGGCGTATCGCTCGGCGCGTTGCGCTCCCGGTTCGTCGTGCAGATAGCTTTTGGGCATGCGAATATCAGTCGGGCAAAAAATACATTTGCCGGGGCACGGATACGGCTTGGTCAGCACCGTGACCACGCTCACGCCCGCCTGACTGCGTACTGGCTTCATCTGCAAATGGGTACGCCACTCCTCATCGTACTCGAGATAGCCTCGGGCGCACAGCTCTTCGTAAGCCTGAAGAAGCTTGGCTTTAGAGAGCCAGGGCGTGCCCTGCCGCGCATAGTCGCGCATGGTTTGGTGGTAAATTTTGCTGGTGAGCTGGGAGTGGCTAGCAAGGGCAGTGATGAGTTGCGTCAACGCTTCTTCATGCCCAGTTATATCAACCCGCCGCTGGCGTTTTTGCCAATCGGCGTCGTCGTGGACGATGTCGGGATGTAGTTTGTAGTTGAATTGCTGTATTTTGGGGCGTGTCATGAGGGGAATTGTAGCAGAAGAAGCGGTAAGCCGTTAGCTGTTAGCTGTTAGCTGTTAGCCGTAAGCTATAAGCTGTTAGTTGGCTCGACCAGCGAGGCACTCAGCACTGAGCTTCCTGAAAAAACAGGCTCTCGCCAAGACGCAGAGAAGCAAAGAGAAAAACTCCTCGAGAAAAACTTTGCGCTCTTCGTGCCTTTGCGAGAGATTTTGACCTTTTTTCAGGGCACTCAGCACTCATCGCTCAGCACTTCTTTTACCGCAGGGCGCGAATGAGGGCGCGGTACTCGGCACTTTCGGGCTGGGGGCCGTGGAGGACGGCGTGAATGAATTCATCGGGGGGGAGGTACTGGTGGGCGGTGACGTAATGGTGGATGAGGTCGGGGGCGGCGAAGATATCTTCGTCGCCGATGACGCGGATTTCGGCCGTGCCGCAGGCGGGGATGGGTTGGCGGCAGAGAGGACACGGCCGTGGTTTTTGCCCCCCACACACCGCCAGCTCTGGCTGGCAAAAACGGAGCAGGTGCGCCGCAAACTTGGCAGGGGCGTTGCCCTGCGGGTAGTCAGGACGGCCATTCAGAAAGCCAATGGCTACTGGGTCTAGCCCGATATTTTCGTCAGCGGGGCAATGGGTGTAGGAGGTGAGGTCGGGCGGGGTGCTGGTTGGTTTAGGAGGTGGGGGCATGGTTAATCGGCAAGCGCGTCATGTAAGGTTTGGTAAGCGGTGCGTATCGCGGGGGGCAAGCCGTCGAGGGTGAGCATGATTTCGTAGGCGATGCGCTGGGCCTTGGGCAGAGGGGTCTGAGTGAACCAGTTGACGTTGAGCCAGAAGCCGGGCAACACGGCCGTGTGTACCACCCCATCCTCAGTCACGGGGACAGGCTCATACTCCCCCATCTCATTCAGCGCGAAAATCTCCACCGTTTGCAGATGAGGGCGCGGGTCAATCAACCAATACTCACGCACCCCAGCCCGCTCATACTCCTGAAACTTGCGGATTTTATCCTCACGCACACTGCTCGGCGACACAATCTCGACCACCAAATCAGGCGCCCCATTAAACCGCTTCTCGTCGAGCTTGTCTAAATTTTCTTGGCTGACAAAAATCAAATCAGGCTCACGGCTAGGGCCATCCGGCCACAGCTTGACCTCAAAAGGCGCGGTTACAACTTGCCCCAAATTTCGTAGCTGAATCAAGGTATTGATGAGATAGCTCAGAAAATCAAGAACGGTCTGGTGGCGGCGAATCGGTGGCATATAAGTAATAACCTCCCCCTCTACCCATTCGGTGATGGCAGTCTCGGGACTAGTTTTTAGATAAGTTTCGTAAGAAACGGTGGGGCGTACAGTATCGGCCACGGGTGGCGTTAGGAGATTGGTAGCCATATTAACCTCGACTTTAGCTAGAAACAGGTCAGATTTGTTGAGCATAGTATAGCAAACGGAGCCGCTTAAAAGTGAGAAGCAAGAAGTGAGAAGCGAACTTCTCACTTCTCACTTTTAACCCCTCACTCCCCCTGCCCTTCCTCTTCTTCACCCTCCTGCACCTTCTCTGGTTGCAAATAGGTGTCCAGCCAGCGGCTGATGTGCGTCAGACGCGCCACGCGCCTGTCCGTGCGTCCGCCGCGCGAGAGGCCGTGGTTTTCGTCGGGGAACAGCACCATTTCCGTATCAATGCCGCGCGTTTTGAGAGCGACAAACACCTGCTCCGCCTGCTCCTTGTCACAGCGATAATCCGCTTCGGAGTGGATGACCAGCGTGGGGGTGGTCACGTTGCCAATCAGGCTGATGGGGGACATGCGCCAATAATCCTCTAAATTATCCCACGGGTTGCCTTCCAGTCCGACCAGATATTTTGCGCCCCAGTTCATATCGCTGGAGCCGTAAAAGCTGATCAAATTGCTGACCATACGCTGGGGCACGGCCGCCTTGAACCGCTGGTCACGGCCGAGGATGTGCATCGTCATGTAGCCGCCATAACTGCCGCCCACAATGCCCAGTCGGTCGCTATCCACATAGGACTGACCGCTGACATAATCTGTAAAGGCCATGAGGTCATCAAAATCAACTGTGCCCCACTGATTGTAAATCGCGCTGGCGTGGGCGTTGCCGTACCCTTGGCCGCCGCGCGGGTTGCAATAGAAAACGACATACCCTTGCGCCGCCAAGTACTGAAATTCGTGCATGAAGGTGCGGCCGTATTGGGTTTGGGGGCCGCCGTGGATTTCTAACACGGCCGGGTAGCTCTCCCCCTCGACAAAACCATGCGGCTTGAGAATCCAGCCCTGAACTTTGTAGCCGTCTGCGCTAGGAACCCACACTTCTTCTAGCTCGCCGAATTGGCGGGTTGTAAGGAGGGTTTCGTTCACGGCCGTGCGTTGTTTTGCCTCTCCCTCGGGAAAATCCTGCACAAAAATTTGGCACGGATCCGTAGGCGTGGCGCGATAAAAGGCGAGTCTGTCTTGCGCCTGCGACAAGCTAATGAAGCCGTTCACCAAGCCATCATTTAAGAAAATGGTGGGCTTTTCTGGCTCAGCCAGCGGGATTTTGGCTAAAAATTCGCCGCCGTGCCGTTCGACCACAACGAAAATGCTTTGCCCATCGGCTGACCAAGTGGGGGTAATCATGTCGGGTGGACTGCCGAAGTCGCCCAAGGTGTTGGGAGCGCAATCCCAATCATGCACGGCCGTGAGGCTCCGCGCATCCCCACCCGTGGCTGAAACAACATATAGCTCATTATTTTGCCACCATTTGCCGGGCTTTTCGGGCGCACCCAGGTAGGCGATATGCTGGCCGTCAGGCGACCAGCGGGGCGAAGATTTACGCCCATCGTGCGCCTTGATTTCGCGCATTTCCCCCCCTTCGGCGGGGATGACGTACATCTCTTCTTCATCGGTAATCAACCCTTGTTGCGGGTTGTCGCTCCGGTCAGAGAGGAACAAAATGTGTGATCCGTCGGGCGACCACTGGGGAGATTCTTCAGCAAATTTGCCCTCGGTCAGTTGCGTCAGTTCACCCGTTTCCGCGTCCACTAGCCAGAGATGGAATTTGTTCTGGGGCAGATAGCCGTGACCATTAAATTTATAGGTCAGATTGGTGATATGCCGCGCCACGACGCCGAGCTTTTTCTTTTGCTCGTCCGCTTCCCGCTCTTTCACATCATCGTCCATTTCCAGCAGGGTGATGACAAATTTCGTACCGTCGGGCGACCATTCAAAGCCGCCAATCATCCCTTTGGTGTCGGTCACGGGGCGAGCTTCGCCACCGTGCAGGGGGATGATATAGAGCTGGGCGAGTTTTTCGTTGGTGCGGTTAGAGAGGAAAGCGACGCTTTGCCCGTCGGGTGACCAGCGGGGGGAGTTGTCGTTTTGGTCGCCGTAGGTGAATTGGCGGGAGGGGCGACCATTGGCATCACTTTCAACCAGCCAGAGGTTGCTGTATTTTTTCTCGGTTTTAGGGTCTACGCGCTGTTGGGTGTAGATGATGTGCCGCCCGTCGGGGGAGAGGCGCAGGTCGGTGATGAGGTGCATGTCGTATAGGTCGGTGGCCGTCCACGGCCGTGTTTCGGCAGTCATATGGTTCCTCGCTGAGTGGGATGGGGTGGGCTGATTAAACAATTGTCTAATGATACCAAAGAGGAGCGCAGTCTGTCAGTCTTTCCGTCGGTCACGTCACCTTCCCCTTCACCCAAACTAACACAAAACCAATATTACTCTGCTAAACCATACAGAACAGCTTATCCACCCCCAAGCTTCAGCCCTGCCCCTTGCATCCTGAACCTTGCCCACCTCCGAGGAAAAACCATGTTTCAATCTAGCGAACCAGCCCCCGACTTTGAACTCCTGTCCGACGAAAACCAGCCCGTTAAACTGTCCGACTATCGCGGCCAGCGCGTCATTCTGTTCTTTTACCCCAAAGCGAACACCTCTGGTTGCACCATACAAGCGCGTGGCTTGAGCGATAATTTCCCGCTGTTCCAAGAAAACGACGCCACCGTGTTAGGCGTCAGCCCCGACCCCGTAGAAGCCCTCGCCAGCTGGCGGGCGCAAGAAAATTTGCCCTATAATTTGCTCTCTGACCCTGAACACACGGTAGCGGAAGCGTATGGCGTGTGGGGCGAAAAACAGATGTATGGCAAAAGCTATATGGGCATCATCCGCAGTCATTTTGTGATTGACGCGGAAGGCAATTTTGAAGATGTGCAGGTGAAGGTTAGCCCCAAGAAGAGCATTGAAAAGGCGGTGAAGCAGGTCGGGGGGTAAAGAATAAGGATTTCAACTGGCTGGCGGCTGGTCTCATTCAGTCATCATCACTGGGCACGCCTTCCTTTTAACTTAAGCAGGTAATTTGCCACGGCCGTGTCTGACCGCTATCATCCCCTTCTGGATTTCCCCAGCAGGGGATTTTGTTTTCACCATACCCGCACTACATAGGCAGACCGATGACCCCAGACGAAACCCAGCTAGAAACGAAAATGGTACACACCCGCACGGCCGTGTCTCCCCACCGGGAACACGCTGGTGCCATCTACATGACCTCCAGCTTCATGTTTGAGGACGCAGAGCAAGCCCGCGCCCTCTTTGCCCGCGAGCAAGAAGGGTACATCTACACCCGCTACGCCAACCCCAACGTCACCGAATTTGTAGACAAGATGTGCCAGCTAGAAGGGGCCGAAGCAGGCGTGGCCGTCGCCAGCGGCATGTCGGCCGTGTTTACCGCCTTGGCGGGCCTGCTCAACAGCGGCGACCATATCTTGGCCTGCCGCTCCGTCTTTGGCTCCACCCACCAGCTTCTGACCAACATCCTGCCCCGCTGGGGCATTAGCCACACCTACGCCGAAATCACTCAGCCCGAAACATGGGCGGATTTGGTGCAAGAAAATACCCGCCTCTGCATCGTCGAAACCCCCTCCAACCCCGCTTTGGATTTGATAGACTTGGCTTGGTTGGGGGCATTTTGCAATGAGCGAGACATTATCCTACTGGTGGACAATGTTTTTGCCACGCCCATTTTGCAAACACCGCTCGCCCTCGGGGCGCATCTGGTTATGCACTCCGCCACCAAATTTATAGATGGGCAAGGGCGCGGCATTGGCGGCATTTTGGTCGGTGAAAAATTCTACATTGAGCAACTCGCTAACTTTACGCGCCACACGGGGCCATCTTTGTCGCCCTTTAATGCGTGGCTGTTCAGCCGCAGTTTGGAAACGCTGACCATTCGCATGGAGCGGCATTGCGACAGTGCAGAAAAGCTAGCCGAGTTCTTGGTCAACCATGAGCAGGTCGCCTCGATTAAATATCCGCATCATCCCAGCCATCCCCAATACGAATTGGCGCGACGCCAAATGTGTCGCGGCGGGGGTATCGTCACGTTCGAGGTCAAAGGGGGGCTTGAGCAAGGTCGCCGCTTTTTGGACGCCCTGCAAATCTGCTCCCTAACCGCCAATCTGGGCGACTCCCGCACCATCGCCACGCACCCCGCCAGCACCACGCACAGCTCCCTGACCGAAGAGGCGCGGCAAGCGGTGGGCATCACCCCCGGCATGGTGCGCATCTCCGTCGGCCTCGAGCATGTAGCTGATATTGTGGCGGATATTGACCAAGCATTAGCGCATAGCAAAAAGTAAGAAGTAAGAAGTTAAGAAGTGAGAAGTTGCACGACTTCTCACTTTCCCCTCCCCTATGACCCCCAGACAACGTTTTTTCCTTAACTGCGCGATTATCGCCAGCTTTCTTATCCTGCCGCTCCTGCTGTACTGGGATGTGACCGTGGGGGGGCGCACGATGCTTCCCGTGGATAATTTGTTCCAGTGGGAGCCGTGGCGCACCCATGCGGAGGCGTTGGGCGTGGGCGTGCCCGATAACAGCCTGCTCAGCGACCTGATTTTGCAAAATTACAACTGGAAATATTACCTGCGCGTCATTTTGCGCGAGGGAGATATTCCGCTCTGGAATCCGTATCTGTTTGCGGGGGCGCCCTTCATGGCGGCGGGGCAAAACGCGGCTTATTATCCGTTTGGCCTGCTCTTTTATCTGTTGCCGCTGGCTTCGGCGTATGGGTGGTATACGGTATCGCAATTATGGCTGGGCGGGGCATTTATGTACGCTTTTGGCCGTGCGCTGGGGCAAAGGCGGCTGAGTGCGCTGGTGGCGGGCATTATTTTCCAAGGGGCGGGCTTTATGCTGGTTAGCGCGGCCGTGTTCCCGATGATGATTGGCGCGGCGATATGGTTGCCCCTGATTTTGCTCGCGCTGGAGATGATTGTGCGCGTCAGCACCTCGCTGGAGGGGGCGGGCAAAACGTTGCCGTGGGTGGGTCTGGGCGCGTTTGCCTTGGGGATGCAAATTTTGGCAGGGCACATCGAAATAACCTATTACACCCTGCTGGTGATGGCCTTTTATGCGGCGTGGCGGTTGCTGTCGCGGGTGGGGAGTCCCAAATGGCGACAATCAGTGGGGCTGACGGAGGCGGCTCTCTTTAGCAAAGTGACGCTGGTGCGGGTGGTGCGGCCGTTTGGCTGGCTGTGCGCCTCGGTCGCGCTGGGCATTTTGCTGGGGTCTATTCAGTTTGTGCCCTTTTACGAAGTGGGCGTGACCAATTTTCGGGAGGGGTCGGCCACGCTGACGGAGGTGCGGAGTTGGGGTTTCCCCGTGCGCCGGGTGCTGACCTTTGGTTTGCCCGACTTTTTTGGCAATCCGGCTGACCATTTTTATCGAGATGCGTTTACGCTGGCGCGGGAGCCGTTCTCGACGAACCATTGGGGCGTGGTGAACCCGCACGGGGCATTTACCTCAAATTGGGGGATTAAAAATTATGTAGAGGGGGGCGTTTATCTGGGGATGATGTCGCTGGTGCTGGCGGGGCTGGGCATTTTATCAGTCATGCGCAAGGCAGACCCAGATATTCCGCAACAGTTTGGGCGACGCCGCTCGGCCGTGGGGCTGTTTGTGGTGCTGTCGCTGTTGTCGCTGGCCTTTATTTTTGGCACGCCGCTGTATGCCCTGTTGTATTATGGCTTGCCCGGCATTAACCAGTTGCATTCGCCGTTTCGCTGGGTGTTTCCGCTGTCGGTGGCGGTGGCGGTGCTGGCGGGGTTTGGCATGGATTATGTGGCGCGGACGCGGCGGGAGAAAGAACTGTGGCAGGCGCGGGGCTGGTCGTTTGAGTTGCGTTGGCCGAATTGGACACGGCCGTGTCTTCTCTTTGGCCCCCCCGACGCCGTGAACGTCGCGGCCAGCGTCACCTTCTGGCTGGGGACAGGGATTTTGCTAATCACGGCCGTGAGTTGGCTCTTTTACACCCCCCTTGAACCCCTCATCGAGCGCGTTTTTCTCGGGCTGGCGCAAGCTCCCGACGCCTTTCCCCATACCCGCGCCTTTTATAGCTACCAATTGTGGAACGTCCTGCATTTGGGGCTGATGCTGACGGGCGCGGGGCTGATTTTGCGCCTCAGTCGGAGCCAGCTTTATCTGCCGCGCACCCAGCAACCGCTCTGGCCCTTCTTGGCGATTGCCCTGCTCATCTTTGATTTGTGGCTGGTGGGGCACGGCTTTAACGCCAGCAACGACCCCGATTTACTCGAGTTTCGTCCCCCGCTGGTGCAATGGCTCGAAGAACAGCCCGACGCCCATTTGTGGCGGCTGACCACGTTTGACAACAAGGGCACAAAGCCGCTCAATGCCAACACGGCCTGGATGGTGGGATGGCAGGATATTCGCGGCTATGATTCGATTATTGCGCGGCAATATGTACGCTACATGGAGGCCATCGAGCCGCAAAATGAGCTAAGCTTTAATCGGATTCAGCCGCTGGGGGATTGGCAGGCGATTAACTCCCCTCTGCTCGATTTGCTGGGGGTGAAATATATCATCACGGAGGAGTCGCTCGATTTGCCCAAGCTGGCGTTGGCGTGGTCGGATGGGACGCTGAATGTGTATGAGAATTTGGCGGTGATGCCGCGAGCGTATGCGTTGCCAAACACGGCCGTGTTGTGGACTGACACCCCCGACGACTCTCTGGCCCAGATGAGCCAGTTTGACCCCCGCTATGTGGCACTGCTGGACAAAGAAAGCACGGCCGTGTCCCCCGTTTTGGTCGGCAATCAGCCCCAGCCCGCTCAGCCCATCCCGGCTGAGATTACCAGCTATCGCAATCGAGAAGTGGTGATAGACACGGCCGTGTCTGAACCAAGCTGGCTCATTCTCAACGACAGCTACTTCCCCGGCTGGAACGCCTTCATCCGCCCCGCAGGCACGCCTGACGAAGAGGAAATCCAAGTGGACGTGGTGCGCGTCAACGGCAATTTCCGCGCCGTGCCCCTGCCCCAAGCGGGCGACTGGACCGTGCGCTTTCGGTACAGCCCCTACACCTTCTGGCTGGGCGGCTTGGCCTCCCTCATGGCCGTGGTTGTGCTCGTTTTCGCCTTCGTGGTCTGGTTTTGGCGGCGCTATTATCGGCCACAGGGAGAGCTAACCAACACGCGGAGCATCGCCAAAAACAGCGTCGCCCCCATGATGCTTAACCTCTTTAATCGCGGCATCGATTTTCTCTTTGCCGCCTTCTATCTGCGCCTGCTGGGGCCGGCCGAGGCGGGCGCGTTTGCCACGGCCATCGCCATTGCCGGCTTTTACGAGATTCTCTCCAATTTTGGGCTAAATGCGTTTCTCATTCGGGAAGTATCGCAGGATAAATCCCGCGCCAGTGAATATCTGCTCAACACAACCGTTTTGCGTATTTTCACAGGCGTTCTCGCGGCCGTGCCCATTTTTCTCTACCTCGTTTTTGTCGAATCAAATCCCAATTTGGTGCTGGCCGTGATGTTCATGATGGGCGGCATGGTGCTGTCGGGCATGGGGCAAGGGCTGACGGGGCTGTTTTATGCGCATGAGGAGGCCGAGATTCCTGCGGCCGTGACCACGGTCACCACCATTCTGAAGATTGGCTTTGGCGTGGTGGTGTTGCTCATTGGGTGGGGGTTTGTGGGGCTGGCGGCCAATTCGATTTTGGTCAACGCCATCACGTTAATCATTTTACTGGTCACGGTGGCGCGACGCTACGCCCTGCCCGGGCCGTGGCGCATTGATTGGAGGCTACAGCGGCGCATGTTGCACCTGAGCTACCCGCTCATGCTGAATCATTTACTGGCGACGGTGTATTGGCAAATTGATGTGCTGATTTTGAGCCAGCTCGAGGGAGAGGCGGTCGTGGGGTGGTACAACAGCGCGTACAAATATATCAATGCGTTTAACATCATCCCGTCATTTTTTACGTTTGCCCTGTTCCCCGTGATTGCGCGGCAGGTGCAGAGCAGTTTGGAGGATGCGCGGCGCACCTTTCGCATGTCGGCCAAGCTTTTGACGCTGATCTCGTTGCCACTCACGGCCGTGGTCACGCTGATGGCCCCGGTCATGATTTGGCTACTGGGTGGGCAAGCGTTTTTGCCCGAGGGGCAATGGGCGTTACAGGTCACGATTTGGTCGATTCCGTTCGGCTGGCTGAACAGCGTGACCAATTACGTGCTGATTTCGCTGGGGCAGGAGCGGCTCCAGACCCGCGCTTTTGTGGCGGGGGTGACGTTTAACATTGTGGGCAACTTTTTGCTGATTCCGTATCTGGGCTTTGTGGGGGCGGCTCTGACCACGATTGCCTCGGAGATTTTGCTACTGGGGATTTTTAATTATTACTTGGTGAAGAAGATGCCTTCTATTGGCTGGCTGAATTTGCTGTGGCGGCCAGTTTTGGTCACGGCCGTGATGTTAATCGCTATGTTTGGGGTGGCCCAATTTATCAATTTGTGGCTGGGGTTGCTGGTGGGGTTGATTGTTTATCCGCTGGGGTTGTGGGTGTTGCGGGTGTTTGGGGAGGAGGAGCGGCGGATTTTGGCGGCGATTTTGCCGGCTACGGTAGCGAATCGCCTGCGGCTGTTGCCGACGGTGGTGAAGTGATGATGTCATCCAAGGTGAGGGCGGTGGCGAGGGCTTGCAAAACCACGGCCGTGCCTGTGCGCTGACCATTCTCCAACTGCGACAAATAAGAAGCGGTGATACCCGCCCGCTCCGCCAACGCCTGCTGGGTCAATGCCCGTTGCGTGCGCCACACTTGAAGCGGGTTTGCCCCATCGATGATGGCAAACGTCACTTCACTAGGAACCAACTCTTCCCCCGCCGCCCACCGTGCCTGCGCCTCGTCATAATCCCGTATATCAGCCAGCATCTCCGCTTTTTCAACGAATTTTCCATTCATGATTGGCAAATACCTCCAGATATGGATTCAAAAGCTGACATTCCGCACTTTAGAATCCATCTAAATAACAATTTTGAACAGTGGGACTAAACAGTCGAATAATCTGCAATCGAACCGAGGTTAATTTCAAGACCTGCCGCTCAATGATCTGCCCACCACGACGAATAATGAGCAA
>JBGTIZ010000325.1:0-11247 GCA_041745395.1 Promineifilaceae bacterium (SeqCode)
TCGTTTGGGCGAACGCCCAAACGAAAAAATCCCCCTATTTCCAGCGGGTCGTGACCGCAGGTCACGACGAAGCGGTCTTGCCTAGTGAAGGTTTGTTTGTACCCTGCTGAGTATAGCTTAGCCGAGGCCAGCGGAGGGGCAGAGGTCTTGCAGGGGGCATTGGGCACAGGCGGGTTTGCGGGCGGTGCAGAGTTCACGGCCGTGGAAAATCAGCAGATGGGAAAACATAATCCACTCCTCCTCTGGCACAATCTTCATCAAATCATTCTCCACTTTAACCGCATTCTTGCCACTGCTCAACCCCAAACGATTCGCCACCCGCGCCACGTGCGTATCCACGGTGATGCCTTCCGCCACGTCAAAACATTCCCCCAAAACCACATTGGCCGTTTTACGCGCCACGCCCGGCAACTGCGTTAGCTCCTGCATATTATCAGGCACATACCCGTCGTGCCTATCCACCAAAATGCGGCTCGTTTCCTGAATAAATTTCGCCTTTTGGCGATAAAATCCCGTCGAACGGATTAAAATCTCTAAAGCCATGCGCGGTGCATCCACACAAGATTGGGGGTCAGGATAAGCGTCAAACAGCTCGGGTGTGACTTTATTCACCTGTTCATCGGTGCATTGCGCCGACAAAATAGTGGCCACCAGCAGTTCATAGGGCGTTTCATACTGCAACGCACAACCCGCATCGGGGTATGTTTGGCGCAAACGGCTGATAATTTCTAAGACGAGATGGCTATCAGGATAGTCAGCGAGGACTTCTATAGCGTCATCTAGTAAATAGCGTGTGGTGGATGTGGTCATGAGGTTGGCTTTTTGTTTTAAGCGTTCAGCTAGTCAGCCTGTCAGCTATCTAACACTGCGTGAACGCGCTGGTTTTAATTTGACAGATGCTTTTCAGGCCGCTGGGTCGCTCAAATATGGATAGACTGTGTTGCGCAAAGCAAGCTAAGGACTCACTGGCTGAGGTGTGCAACGGTTACCTTTTAGTTTAGCGGGATTGGGGCGCGGACGTTAGGGGAGAATAGTCTTATTTTTGAGGACGAGGGTGGCGCGGAATGGAACTCAAATAGTTTTTACTTGGGCCATTAAGGCACGTCGCTGGCACAGCGAAAGCCAAGGTTGGCTTGAGTAACTAGGGGGTCGAAGAAGGTGCGGCGGGTAATGCTGAGGCCGTCTAGGGGGGTAAGCCACGAGCCGCCGCGTATGCTTTTGAAGTCTCCTTCAGCGGGGCCACGGGGATTGCGTTCGGGGGCGTCGCGGTAATAGTTGCGGTCGTACCAGTCGGCTGTCCACTCCATGACGTTGCCGAGCATGTCGTAGACGCCGAGAGAGGAACGGCCATCGGGGTAGCTTTTGACCACGGCCGTGTCACGATGCCCATCATTCGTCGTAAAATCCCTATCCTCACGCGGGCAATTCACATCGCAATAATTGAGCAAAGTGCCATCAAACTCATCCCCCCACGGATAGAGCGTGCGCTGAAGCATGACTGGGTCAAAGCCCGCCGCCCGCTCCCACTCCGCTTCGCTCGGCAGGCGGGCGTCACGCCAGTCGCAAAAATCCCGCGCCATGTACCAATTGACAAAAATGACGGGATAATCGACAAAATCGAGCGAGCCATAATAGGCCGCATGATAAGAAGCGCCCGTGCGTATGGGGGGCGCACAGCCTTCATCAGCCACACATTGCGCGTATTGGGCGTTGGTGACCTCGGTCTCATCTATATAAAAAGGGTCAAGGTTAACCAAACGGGCGGGGCCTTCGTCGGGATTGCCTTCATCGTTGCCAAAGCGAAAGACGCCACCGGGCACGTATAACATGCGCTGGCCGGTTTTGACCACGAGGGGAGCGGGCGTGGGGGTGGGCACAAGCGTGGGGAGCGGCGTAGGGGTATTGGTGGGGGCCACGGCCGTGAGCGCGGAAATAATCTGTGACTGCATCGTGGCCGTGGCCGCTTCTTCACTGCCCCCCACCAACTCTTGCTGGCTGATAATGCCCATGCTGGCTATGGTGATAACCAACAGGAGCAACACGACAACCAACGCCCAAATGGTGCGGGTGGGCATAGTGCGTCCCGTCTGTGCCGGTCGCTGGGGGTTGGCGGGCACGCTGGTCTGATTTTTAGAGGGGATGCGACGACCCACGGCCGTGTTAGATTGCGCTACGGGCGCGGTTTCCCCCCGAGGATTACGCAGGGCTTGGGCAAACGCCTCGGCCGTATCATAACGCGCATCCGCTCGCTGGCTGAGGGCGCGATTGGCCACCAGCGAGAGGTAAGGCGGCACATCAGGATTGACATCTCGCGCCGCTTCCAGCGTGGCTAGGCCGCTCTGGCGACGCAGGGCGGGCGGCGGGGTTTTGTTGGTCAGCAAAGTGTAGAGCGTCGCGCCGAGGCTGTATACATCGCTGACTGGAGTCACCTCGCCTTGGGCGGCCTGCTCGGGAGAAGCAAACGCGGCCGTGCCCGTAAAGGCGCCGACCAAAGGCAAACCTGTATCTACCACAAAGATGTCTCCCTGTGGAGTCAGCCGCAGATTGGCGGGCTTGAGGTTGAGATGAAGCTGGCCTTTTTGGTGGAGGTCGTGCAGAGGAATGGCGGCGGCGTGGAGCCAAGGGACAACCAAATCAGCGGGGAGGGGGCCATATTGGTCGAGTAGCTCTTGCAGGGAAACGCCAAGAATATATTCGCTGACTAGATATTGCCCTACGTCTTCGATGGTGAAGAAGTCTAACACGGCCGGGCGTTGGGGATGTTGGTATCGCTCTAGCTCGCGCACCTGCCGCCGAAAATTATCACGCACGGCCGTGCTGGGGTCAAGATGCTCTTTTAGGGCGACTTCCCGCTCGTCCCGCTCATCCCAAGCGCGATAAACCGCGCCGTATTCCCCCTGCCCCAGCAGAGCTAAAATGCGGTAGCGACGATGCACGAGTTCTTGTGGTAGGTAAGGCATGGGGAAGATTATAGCCAGACCACGGCCGTGGGAAAGCGGCTCTTAGAAAAGAAAGGAGCGCAGGATGCTCCTCACTCTTTGTCCTTCTCGCGCCAGCGGCGCACCCGAGCGACACCAGCCCCCAGCTGCTCGCTCCATTCCAAAATGGGCGATGGCTCTCCCGAATATGACCCCAGCCGATACGCATACGCGCGCGTAAAAGCCGCCCCATACAAAATCATCATGGTCGCAAAATAGACCCAAACAAGCAAAACGACCAGCGAACTGGCCGCACCATAGGTGGGCACAATCACGCTCTGGCGCAAATATAGGGTAATCAAATAACGGCTGACGGTAAAAAGCACGGCCGCCACCAAAGCCCCCGACCATAAATCACGCCACGCAATATTTACCGAGGGAATCAGTTTGTACATCACGCTGAGCAAGACAAACATGCCCACCAAAACCAAAATATCATCCTCAATGCGCACAAAAACACCTAAATTGAAGAACTGCTGGAAGATGACTTCGACGACGGACAGCACCACATTTAGAATGATGAGGGCAACCATACCCAACCCGATACCGATCACCAGCACAAAGGAAACCAAACGGCGCACAATGGTCAGCCGAATCCCCGCCTCTTTTTCGTTGACCTCCCAAATAATGTTAAAGGCGATTTGCATCTGATTAAAAACGCTAGAGGCGGCAAATAGCGTAACAACCAAACTCACGGCCGTGACAATGGTAATCGAACTGGGCTGGGTGGTGGCTTCAATTAAGCCCTGCATCAAAAAGGCCACATCCTCCCCCAAAAATAGCTCGACTTGTCTGATAACCGTTTGCACCGCTTCGCCCCTGCCGATAATCAAACCAACGATAGCCACGGCAATAAGGAGGAGCGGCGCGAGGGATAGCATGGTGTAGTAAGCAATAGCGGCCGAAAGGGTTGCCCCATAGCCGTTTTTCCACGCATAGCCCGCATCTATAAAACAGAGTAAAACATTTTGGAGATAAGTCATGACGTTTTTTGGGGAGAGCGTTAAGCGGTAAGCTGGCTCATGGTTGGTCGATAATGACAATATATGTCCGTCCACAGTATAATGGCCGCATTATGGCACTTTCTAGTTGTTTTGACCAAACGCCTACACTTAACCTGCCAAGCAACAACGTGAGTACCGCGTGACTTCAAGGTGAAAAGCGCGTGATACGCTCTTTTTTTTGGCTTTAATCAGTCTATACTGGCAAACATCATTCATGTTGTACCTGAAGGAGTTTGTCAATGATCGTCCAGCTTAAGTACCTCACGCGGCTCACGGCCGTGTTTATGCTCATCCCCCTCCTCTTCTGGATTGCCCAGCCCACCGCTCAGAGCCAAGCCTACGGCAACACCCAGATGGAAACCATCACCTATCCCAGCCAAGACCTCAACCAGCTCGAGCGCACGGCCGAGGGACTTTATCTCTCTGAGGTGATCTCCGCTCCCTTTGCCTTTAACGCCCTCGTCGTGGCGTGGCCAGCCGAAACCGGAACGGGCATGGGCTTTTATCTGGAAGTACGCACGGGCAAAAATGACCAGTGGGGCGGCTGGACGCCTCTGCACACCGACCACGACCTGACTCAGCCCGAGGACGACCAGCAGATAGGACAGATGATTTTGGTCACGGCCGTGGAAATGACCCACGACCAGCTCCAATTTCGCGCCTATAGCCACGACCGCCACCTCCCCAGCCTGCAACTCACCTTCATCGACTCCACCCACGGCCCCACCAGCGACGAACTGCGCCAACGACAAGCGCAAGGGGAATTCGAGACCCTGACCGCGCCCGACGCCGTGCCTAGCGGCTACCCCAAACCAGCCGTCATTCCCCGCACGGCTTGGTGTACCGATTATGGCTGTTTTTGCCCACCCAGCGGCTGTGGCAACGCCTGTCTTGATAACGACCCCCTCGCTTATCACAACGTCACCCATCTTATCGTGCATCATACCGTTTCCAACAACGATAATGCCGACTGGGCGGCCGTGATGCGGGCTATCTGGAACTTTCACGCCATGGGGCTGTGCTGGGGAGACATCGGCTACAACTATTTGGTTGACCTCCACGGACTCATTTATGAAGGGCATCGCGGCGGAGACGATGTAGTCGGCACGCATTCAGGCGCGGCCAACAATTACAGCATGGGCGTCTCTCTGCTAGGAACCTTCACCGACGCAAACCACACTTCGCCCGGCATTCGCCCCCCCGAGCCAATGCTCAACTCACTAGCCGAAATATTAGCGTGGAAGGCCAGCCAAAAGAACATTGACATTTACGGCGCATCTTACCAAGCGGGACTACGCTCGGGGCGTCCCCACCTCATGGGGCATCGGGATACGTATGGCACAACGGAGTGCCCAGGGGAACAGGCGCACCAGCTTTTGCCCGAAATAAAGAACCGCGTAGCGACCAAGCTCAACTTTACGCCTGACCATATTTACATTGATGAATTGTCCTCCCAATTTTCACGGGGCGGCTTTGGTTGGCAAGTGGGGGAACCTTATAGCTGTGGCAACAATTCCCATAGCTATTTTGTGCGCGGCCGGAACAATTCAGCCGAGGCGACGGCGTGGGGCGAATGGCGTTTTAACGTGCCGCACGCGGGACGCTATGAAGTAGAAATTTATACCCCTTTTTGCAGAACGAACGAGACAGAGACCACAGGTGCACGCTATACAGTCTACCATGCTGGTGGGCAGAATGGTGTCACCGTGAATCAGGATAGCCGCTTGGGGCTGTACACCAGTTTGGGCACGTTTGATTTGTCGCCCAACAGCGATCATCGTCTACGCTTGACCAATTGGACCACGGATGATAACCAGCATGTGTGGTTTGATACGATTCGCCTGCGCTATCTTGGCCCGGCCGTGGTGAATAACAATCCAGCAGACGAAAGTTGGCAAACGGGGCGGACAATTACGTTTCAGTGGGGGGTGAGCAACGCGCCAGATGTGGGGCAAACGCGCCTGAGGATCGCTACGGATGCAGGACTGAACAACATTGTGCATGAGGCGACGTTTAACGATGGGCGCACGAGTGCCAATCATACGTTTGGGCAGGATTATGCCCATCTTTATTGGCAGGTGAGCGTGAACACGGCCGTGGGCACGATTCACTCCACACCCAGCCGCTTTGGTCTTGACAGTACGCCGCCGACCACGGCCGTGGACAGCCTCAGTTGGAACCCCGAACGCACGGGTTATCTGGTGGGCTGGAGCGGCACAGACAACCTCTCCGGCCTGCAAAGCTACCGCATCGAATATCGGCTCATCGGGCAAACAACCTGGTCTGTCCTCTTTGACAGCACCACCCAAACCAGCGCCAACGTCATCCCCAGTTCCTTGGACAACCGGTACGAATTCCGCAGTCTTGGCCGAGACAACGCCGGCAATATTGAACCCGCTCACGAAACCCCCGACATTAGTACCGATATTTTAGGCTCGCTCACCCTCATTGCCCCCTCGCCCGGCACATGGGTACGCACCCACGCTGTCGAGCTGGTTTGGGAAGCGTTGCACGACACAACAGTGCTGGTGCAAGTCGCTAGGGATGAACAATTCAACCAAATTTTGGTGGCGCAAACTGTGCCCGCTGGGCAGGAATGGCTGACCGTTAACGTAGGGGCGGATTATGCTCAGCTTTTTTGGCGCATCATCGAGCCAGAGCGAGTGGGGCAAGTCGTCAATAGTAGCTCCTTTGGCGTGGATACCACTCCGCCCACTACGGCCATTACCCAAATTTTCAAACCAGCGCGGGGCGGCTATGTGCTGGTCTTGGCCGGGCAAGATGCGCTGTCGGGCTTAGATAGCTATGCGCTTCAGTTTCGGCAGGTGGGGGCGACGGTTTGGCAGAATTATGCAGGGGGCATCCAAGGGGAAAATGTGTCGTTTAGGCCAGATGATAACACGGCCGTGTACCAATTCCGCGTGCGCGGCACAGACAAAGCAGGCAACATCGCCCCTTGGTCAGATGACAACATCCGCTCCACCACCGACGCCATTCTGCTCCATGAAGCCAGCTTCCTCCCCATCATCAACCGCTAAGTAAGGGTCATTTTTAACATAGCGATTTGCGAGACGGATGACGCAAGGCATTCGCTGAAACAGATAAATTGGTGAACGGGTGAATAGTTGAATTGATGAATGATTAACCGAGGCGTTCCCATGACACATCATTAACCGTTCAACAATTCGGCAATTCAGCAATTCTGATTGCTAAACACCTGTGTACTTTTTGACCGATTACAAAGCTCAAAGGAGCAGACACACGGGTCTGACTCTACCCCACAAAATCTCGCAGAACCAGAAAACTTTGCGTTCTTCATCCCTTTGCGAGAAATTTACCCTTTTTCAGCAGACTCTCTACTTATCCCCTACCAACATTCCTCTCGTACAATAGGGTCATCTGCTTGTGAAAAAATACACGAACACTTGACCAACTATGACCACTCCCAAACCAATTCAATCCCTTGACCTGCTTATCGTCGGCTCTGGCCCCGCCGGTATTTCCACTGCCCTGCACCTAATCCAGCAAGACCCAAGCTGGGCGGACCGCCTGCTTGTCGTAGACAAAGCGACCCATCCCCGTGAAAAGCTGTGCGGCGGCGGCATTACCCATCTGGGCGAAATTGTGCTCAAACGGCTCGGCTTGGACATGACGACGGGGCCGCGTCATTTTCCTATCTACGAAGCGCGGCTCGTTTATCAGGATGTGGCTTACTCGTTTCGGGGCAAGCCTGTTTTTCGGATTGTGCATCGCGCCGAGTTTGACCATTGGCTGGTGCAACGGGCGCGGGCGCAGGGCGTGCGGGTGCAGGAGGGGGAAACGATTGTGGATATTCGGCCAGAGGGGAATTATGTGGTGGTGGAGAGCAACACGGCCGTGTACCATGCCCAAACCGTCGTCGCCGCTGACGGCTCTCGCAGTCGCCTGCGCCAGAAGCTCAAGTGGAACGAAGATGGCGGCCATGTCGCTCGCCTCATTGAAGTGC
Source organism: Promineifilaceae bacterium (SeqCode) (assembly GCA_041745395.1). GTDB lineage: Bacteria > Chloroflexota > Anaerolineae > Promineifilales > Promineifilaceae > Hadersleviella. The sequence continues at coordinate 7,968 of JBGTIZ010000325.1, forward strand.
TGACGCCAGAGACCACGCAAACGGCGTGGGAAATGCGGGACGGCACGGCCGTGTTAGATTTCAGCCAGATGACCGCTGGCGACCTGCAAGGCTATTATTGGGACTTCCCCAGCCTAGTAGACGGCCAAACCCAAATGAATCGCGGCCTCTTTGATAGCCGCACCCACCGCGACCAGCCCAAAGCAGACCTCAAAGAAACCTTGCAACAAGAGCTAGCCGCCCGGGAGCGCGACCTCGACGATTACCAACTCAAAGGGCATCCCATCCGCTGGTTTAACCCCGCTGGCCCATTCGCCCAAGAGCGTGTTTTACTGGTGGGAGATGCGGCAGGAGCTGATCCGCTGGTGGGGGAAGGGATTAGCATCGCCCTAGCGTATGGGGATGTGGCCGCGCAAGCCATCACTGCCGCGTTTAAGGCCCAAGATTTCAGCTACGATGATTACGGGGAGCGCATTCTCAACCATTATATTTTGTGGCAGTTACCCGGTCGGGTGCGCTTGGCGCGGCTCGCCTACTGGCTCAAATTTCCGTGGCTGTTTCGCACAGGCTGGCGCATCGCTAGTTGGCTCATCCGCTTCACCAAATGGGGCAATCCCCACTTTGTGCCCGCCGAATCTCCCCGCGTACGCCCCGGCCAGCGGGCAATATGGTGAGGGGCGTGGTCTGCTACGGCCGAAGATTAACTGTAAGCGTTCGACAGGCTCAGCCCTCGCGTGTATTAGTCGCTACTGTTTCGCCCTGTTTGTCACGACGCCTGACCAAAAAGCGTTAGCTGACGGCCGTGAGGGGCTTCTAGGTTGCTCGTGCCCACCCCCAGCAGGCGCATCGCTTGCCCTTCTGGCCAATAGTCCAGAAAAATGCCTGCGGCGAGGCGCAAAATATCGGCGGGCTGGTCTATGCCCGTTTCGACCGACTTTTGGCGGGTAAAGGTGGTGAAATCAGCCCAGCGAAATTTGACAAAAACGGTGTGCGCCACCAAGCCGCGTCGCTGGAGTGCCTCGGCCACAATTTCCACCAGTTCAGCCAATTTGTCCAGCAAAAAATCTGCTTCGGTCACGTCGTCGCTAAAGGTGCGCTCTTGGCTGATGCTTTTGGCCTGCCCCCGTTCCGACTCGACGGGGCGGTGGTCTATGCCCTGCGCCCGCTGTTGCAGGGATTCCGCCTGTTTGCCAAAGAGGCGGGTTAGGTCAAGCAAGGGCGTGTGGGCAAGTTGGGCGCAGGTTTCGATGTGCAGGAGGGTTAGTTTCTCGGCCGTGCGGGGGCCGACGCCGTGCAGGGCACGCACGGGGAGCGGAGCGAGAAAGGCGGCTTCTTCGCCGGGGCTGACGATGGTGCATCCTTCTGGTTTGTCAAAATCGGAGGCGACTTTGGCCACGAGTTTGCTGGTCGCTAGTCCGACCGAGGCGGGCAGGTTGGTTTCGCGCCGCATCTGTTCCCGAATGAGCAGGGCGATGCGCTCGGGCTGGTCTTGGGCGGCTAAGTCGCTGATGTCTATGTACGCTTCGTCCACGCTCATCTGCTCGAGGGGGCCGTATTGGCTGAGCAGATCCATGACCAGCCGCGAGCTGACTTTGATGCGGCTCCAGTCGTGGCGCACAAATTTGAGGCTGGGGCATAGTTTGAGGGCTTTACCGCTGGGCATGGCGGAGCGGACGCCGTATTGGCGGGCTTCATAACTGGCTGAGGCGACCACCCCACGGCCGTGGGGATTGCCCCCCACCGCCAACGGTATACCTCGGTCGGCGGGATGGTCAAGCAGATGCACATTGACAAAAAAAGCGTCCATATCCACATGCAAAATGGCGCGGGGCCAGCGGGGGTTGGTCATGGCGTTAGGGGCGGTATCCATCTGGCGCGATGGGCGGGGATGCGGGCGGGATGACGTAGTAATTGGTCAAATTGTACACGGTGAGCGGGTCGATGAGCCGCTGGGTCTGGTTGGCAATTTCTTGGAAACCGGGGCCGAGATACCAGATGGCCGCCCCTTTGATTTCGGGATAAGGAGCGTAGAGTCGCGCCGCCCAATCAATATGCTCGAGGGCGCGGTCGAGGGATGGGTTGCTGTCGTATGTCCAGCCCCATTCGGTGATTAGCACGGTAGGGCGAGGAATATTGTGCCGGTCAGCTACCTCAAAGAGTTGCTGAAAACGGCCAACTTTGTAAGGGTAGGCGTCGGCGATGTCATCATTGACATAACTATATTCATGCAGGGCGATGGCGAGTTGGTCGGGATGTTGGCCGACGAGGCGCAGAAAGTCGAGCATGGCAGGGCTTTCCCAATCGCTTGGTTCTGGTTCGCCCGATGACCAACCAAAGGCGGCCCATTTGCGCCCGTCCCGCAGAGCAAGCTGGGCCGTTTCGAGGGCGAATTGGGCGAGCCATTCGGAGCGGTTTTTGTCTACTTCGTTGATGGTTTCGAGCCAAACCACGGCCGTGTCCAACTCTGGCGGCCACGCCGCAACATGCAAATCCCAATGCTCCTGTGCCGCTTGGGCAGGGGGCAAATCATAGTTGGGCGTGTCAAACGCATCGCTGGCCTGCCGAAAAACGAGCGTATGGGGCAAGCCCGTCTCCACTATCATCTGCTGGGCTTCAAAAAGAGGGCCAGCATCCCCTACGCTCTTTAGAAAGAAGGGCAAGCCCGCCTCGTTATGACGACGCATGAACGTAGCCAAGCCTTCTCGATTGCCGCCCGGCCCAACATGGAAGCCAAATTTGCTCACGCCTAGCTCTTGCCCTTGGGCACGTAAATCCGCCTGCACGGCCGTGAAATCTATCGTGGGGATAGGCGTCGGCGTGGGGGATGGCGTGAAAGTGGGCGAGGGGGTCAGGGTACTGGTGGGGGTTGGGGTTGGCTCGGTTTGGCTGACAAAGGGCAGAAATTGCGCCTCGTCTATCGCTTCGGCGGGGTAGCCGGGGTAGCTGGTGGGGGCAGGCGGCGGCGTGGGGGGCAGGGGGTAGCTGGTGGCGGCGGGTGAGGGCGGGGGATATGCGTCGTTGGTGGGCGTTTCGACTACTTCGGCGATTTGGGTGGGTGCGGGCGGGATAGGCGTGGGGCTGGCCTCGGGGTCGTCGGGCGAGGCGCAGGCGGTCAGGAGCAGAAGGAGGAGGAATAAGCTAACCAAGATTGTTTTGGGCATCAATACCTTCGCCAAACATTTGAGCTAAAAAAGTGAAAAAGAGTTGAAACTCTGGTAAAGTTTTTTGACCAAAAAGAAACCAACCAGAGAATCAACTCATGCCAGAAATCGTAGCACTTTTACATGGAATCAGCCAATCT